>CAZXDD010000482.1:0-6337 GCA_964639415.1 uncultured Armatimonadia bacterium | reverse complement strand
CGCAACCGTCCATGTTCGACTGCCCGGCGAGGATGTACAGATCACCCACCAGGATGTCCCGCACCGTGAGCATCTTCTTGCCGCATTTGACCTGCACCCGATAGGGCCCACCCGTGGCGGCGCCACTCAGCATCCCGGCGAACCGCCCGCCTTTCACGCCGCCAAGACGCACCCACTCGATGCCTGCCTCCGCCGTCGCCGGCGGCAGGATACGTCCCAGCACCTCCGTACCGTCCGGGGCTTCGACGGTGCCGGCCACCGGGATGTCCGATAGTCCGTCCTTTCCGCGCTGGATGACACTGCGTTCCATCGGGCCAGACAACTCCATGGCTGCTTGCTCCTGTGCGGCAACATTGGAGACCGACGGCGAGCGGCGACGGCGAAGGGCAGGCGCAACGGCGAACGTCTCGGGGCTCTGCCCCGAACCCCCCTGGGGCCAGAGGCCCCAGACCCCATCTATCGTGCTCCCGGCAGCCCGGTGGCTCCCTGCACGGCTACTGCACCGCCCGCAGTACCTTGACCTCCAGCGGCCCGAAACGCAGCGCCCCGCAGTCCTCGGGACGGCCGGTGAGAGCATCCGCAAGGCTGCTTTGCGCTGAGAAGTCGGGCGCCGGCGCGACGACCTCCTCGCGTGTGTGGTTCACCATCGCCGTGTACCGCACCCCATCGAGCACGGCCTGCCTCGCCTCCAGCCGCGGGTACCTCACCGGGAAGTGGAAGTGGCCCCTCTCGGGGCTCCACCACAAGTAGGGCACATCCACGATCTCCGTGTATGGCCCGGGCATCCGGAGCGCGGGCACCACGGCGGGCAGGGCCGACCAGTCCGCGATAGTGTGGGCGCACTGTGCCGGATCGGCGGCGAGGGGCAGGCCGTACTCGTCCACGGCGGGAGGGTCACCGACGAAGACCACCTGCCGGGTGGCCGCGATCTCGGCGAGCCGCCGGGCCGCCTGCTGCGTCAGCCACGGAGTGTCCACCAGCAGCGTCGGGGCCGTCAGATCGTCCAGGTCCATGTCGGTGATGAAGCTCCAGGGCAGGCCGGTGGTGGCGGCGTGGGCGTAGGCGATCTCGAGGCGCGGATGGTTCTCGATGCCGTCCTCGGTGGCCTCGGTCACGAGGATCGAGAAGGCCGGCGGCTCTCGACCGAACGCCCTCAGGACCGGCTCCAGGGCGCGGAGGTCGGCCAGTGCCGTGGGAGTGGCGGCGTGGACCGCGGCGATCTCCGGCTTGCTCCAGGCGCCCCAGTTGAAGCTGGCCGTCATCCACTCTCCCAGCAGCGCGCCGGTGAAGTACCTGTACCGCGAGAGCTCACGACTGGGACCGAAACTGAACTCGTCGTGGTACAGATGCAGCTCGCTGTTGAACACAGGCAAGCCGGCAGTGTCCACAAGAAGCTTGGTGCGCCACAGCGGCCAGTTGGCCACCAGATCGTCCCAGCTACATACGGTGTAGTGGGGCATCTGGCGCAGGATGTACGGCGAGGCACCGCCCTTTGAGCCGTAGAGCTTGTCCCCCAGCACGGGGCGCAGCACGTCGCGGGCGATGGAGTCGTAGAAGCGGGCGAACTGCGCCCGGTTGAAGCGTCGCACATCGTGCAGGGCCCCTCCGCGGAACGGAGGCCGCACCCGGGTGAAGGTGTCCTGCGACGTCTTCCAACGTCGGTTGAGAGCGGCGATGTCGCCGTGCTTCCCGGTCAGCCACTCCTGGAAAGCCGCCAGGTACCGGGGATGCTCACCAAACAGCTCCGGGCCGCCGGGAGCCACCTCGTTGCCCAGCAGCACGCCCGCCACGCACGGGTGGCCTCTTAGCACCTCGGCCCACGGCTGCAGCGACCGGCGAGCCGCGGCGGTCGGGTCCGTCAGCGCGGCCTCGATGTCGCCGCCCTCACCCGGTGAGCTCCACTGGATGTTGTGCAGAAGCCACACGGCCATGTGGTTGCGGTCGCACCAGTCCAGTGTTACCTGTGCCACCCTGCGCAGGTCGCTGCCCTCCGTGGGCACCGTCCAGACCCAGGAGGAGAGGATGAGCATATTGTAGCCGTCGGCCGCGATGGCGCGAAGCTGACCCGGGGACTGCTCGGGGGTCTCGGGGAGGTAGTGCACCACTCCGTGCTGCATCGGAGCGGGGGGCGGGGCGGCGGAGGCGCACAGGGCCAGGGCGAGAATCGAGAGCATGATGGGAACTCCATGGAAGCGGGCTCGGGGGCGAGTCGAGACGCGGACGCCGGCCTCTCGTCTGTGCGCTGGGTCCGGCCGCGGAGCCCGGCTCGCCCGCCCCGTGTCATCATGGAGCGCCGGCGCAGCAGACGCCGCCTGGGCGAGGGATGCTGCGCCGTCCTTGGGGCCCCCTTACGGCACCAGTTGCAGGTCCGTGCACCAGATGGTGCCCTTGCCCACGGCGTCCCTGGCCGTGCCGTGGAGACCGAAGGTCACGGCCGTCACGTCGACGAGGTCCAGTTGGCCGTTGTCGTCCTTAGTCCAGCCGCCCAGGCGGAAGGCGGTCAGCGGCACGGTTGACGTCTTCCACTCGCCCCCAGTCGGAGGGGGAGGTGGCTCCACGCAGTATTGGGCGCCGTTGCGCTCACAGAGGGTGACGAGAAGGCCACTGATGCCCTCGGGGATCTCGGCTTTGTAGGTGAACCGCAGCGCGGTGTATCCCTCGAGGTCGCCGGCAGGAAGCTCGACCCGCGGGATGGCGTACATGTGCCGGTTCCCGGGGAACTCGAACACGTACTTCATGCAGGCCTGGCCGTCGGGGCCCTCATTGGGGGTGTCGATGGTGCCGGTCACCGCCGGGTCCTGGCCCACCGACCACCTGCCGGGGTCCTCTCCGGTGATGACGAAGGGCGTCGTCGGGCGGAAGGGCTCGTCGGTGAGGCGCGGAGCGCTGAGGCGAACGGTGCCCCTGGCCGCTCCGTCGATCACGACGCCCACCCAGACAAAGGCCACATCGCCCAGCGCGAGCTCGTCGGCCCCCTGGCTGAAGGCGGTCTTGCGGGTCGCGGCGATGGACAATCGGGCCTCGCTCTCACCCGCGGCCAGATCGTTGCCGCCCACCTTGTAGAAGCTGCCACCGTCCTCATCGAACAGGATGATGGCCAGCTTCGGCGCCTGCCCGGTCTCCATGGACAGATCGCAGCGGGCGGTGAAGGCCACGGTGCCCGCGGGGTCGCCCGCCGGTACGGCACGAACGGCCAGGAGACGTCGCTCGGCGCTCTGCTTATCAAAACTCATCACCACCGCGGCCGGCCCGTCCCCGGTGGCCGGCACCTGAACATCCGCCGCCATGCCCTCCGAGACCGCGGGCTTGAGGTCGACCAGGGGCACGTTCAGTGCCGCACCGGCGGAGCCGGCGAATGCCAGGCAGAGCAGTGCGACCATACCGACTGTTGTCCTCATGGCGATCAACTCCTGTTTCTAATGGCAGGTCCGAAAGCGCCGTCCGGGCGACGGCACGGACCCGGCCTCCCGGCGGATGCCTACTGCCGGCTCAACGTCACATTGTCCAGGTACAGGGCCGATGTTCCGGCACCGTTGCTGACGAACCCCACCCACCGCAGCTCCCGCCATTGCGGGCTGCCGATGGGCAGACCGGCGAATTCCTGTGGCTCCTGTCCCTCCACGCTGACGGTCAGCGACCACGTACCCGTGCTGTCCTCGCCCAATCCACAGGTGACCTCCACGCGCGCCCACTTGCCGGAGGGCACGTCCAGTAGCTCCTTCTCCCGCGCCCTCAGTTTCCCTCCGACGATCTGCAGGCTCGGACCGACCCTGTAGGGATTGGAGCTGTCCCGCCACTCATGCCACAGCTCGGCGCCCTCCTGGAGGTTGACTGTGAAGCCGCAGATCGCGTGGCCGGATTCGTAGCGCGGGCTGTAGAAGAAGTGCGGGGTGAAGGTGTGCTCGCAGTCCGGGGCGTCCTGAAGCTTGAGGCTGTGCTGCCCCTCGAAGGCCAACTCATCGGTAACGCCGACCAGGCCATTGCGGCCCTCGGTCTGGACGTTGGCGTCCAACGGATGGGCACCGACAGGCGCGAGCTCGAAGTCATCGTCCACCGTCAGCGGCGGGGCCGGCGGCGGCTCGGGTACATCCTGCAGTGGCGGGAACACCAGCCCGCGGGCCAGGGCCACCCAGTCCGCATCTCCGTAGACCCCGACCTTCGTGTAATCGAAGGGCTCAAACCCCATGGCCAGAGCGGGCGAATCGGGCTGTAGGCGGAAGTCGAGGTTCTTGGGGTCCACGAACAGCGGATCGGCGATCCGCGATCCGCTGTCCTTGCCCGAGGCCTGCCACCTTTCGAAGCTCATCCCCGCGAAGTCGATGGCCCGGCCGGAGGCGTCGAAGTACAGGTTGCGCTGAAGCTTCACGTTGTCGTCCTTCCAGTTGCCCCAGAACAACGTGCCCTCATCGAAGTAGATGATGTTGCCCTCCAACGTGAAGGACAGATGATCTTCCACCCGCGCTCGGGAGAGCTGGAACTCCCTACCGAAGGCGAAGATGTTGTTGCGCACCAGGTTCTGCTTGCCGTAGTGCTGATGGTAGCAGGCGTCTTTCGTATGGTAGACCAGGTTCCGCTCCATCAGGATGCCGGTGCTGCCCTCGTCGTTGTACAGCCCCAGGCCGGCCCAGCCATAGCGGTCGTAGGAGTACACGTCATGGATGACGTTGTCACTCACCTGGGTGCCCTCCGAGGGGCCCAGGGTGTAGACGGCGCCCATGTCGCTCATGACGTGCTGGCCGATGTGGTGGATGTGGTTGAAGCGGACCGAATTGCGCTTGGCCAGACTCTCGGAGTAGCCCCAGCGCCACCCCAGGGAAACCCCGGAGTAGTACAGGTCGGAGATGTCATTGTGGGTGATCTGGTTGTCTCCGCTTTGGCCCACCCACACGCCGATGGCTCCGGTGAAGATCCGGCCGCCCCCGTTGATGATGCAGTTGTCCACCGTGATGTGGCTCGTGCGCCCGGACTCGTCGCGACTGATGGCCGTCTCGCCGATGCGGGCACCTCCGGCGCCCAGGTCATGCAGGTAGCTGCGCTCGAGGGTGCAGTCGCGGCAGCCGTGGCGGAACCAGACCGCGTAGTTCCCGGTATGGGCGATCTCGCAGCGCTCGATAGTCACGTTCCGCGCCCCGTCGGCCATGATCGTCGCCGGGACGCTGACGGCCGCCTGGCCGTCGCCATGTCCCCCGGGCGGCATGACCCAGCCGGTGTGCCGGAAGCTCAGACCGGCGAAGGTGATGTGCTCCACGAACAGGCCCGCCTCGGGCGCGCCCACGAAGCGCACGAGGTCCTCGGCCAGCGGGGCGATCACCTCGGCGCCGGCGATCTCTTCACCGGGCAGGGGCATGTAGAGAAGCGTGCCGTCCCGGCCGAGGAACCACTCGCCCGGTTGGTCCAGGGCGGAGCGCAGGTTCTCGTAATGGTACCTCTGATTGGGGGCCCACATCATGATCGGCCACGGAGACCCGCTGGCCAGGACGACACGGTTTGTGTCCCGGTCCACGCCCGCGATGTGGTGGCGTGAGGACTCCCACGAATGATAGGCCACCAGGGCCACATCGCCCAGCTCTTCGGGAGAGAGGGCCACCAGCGGCGCGAGGTCGGCGGCGTGGCCGATGAACGCGCGGTGGGACAGGTCGGCGGTCTTGCCCGTCAGCGGGTCCACCCCGTAGGGCGCCTTGCGGGCCATGAAATGCCAGAAGCTATTGGGCGTGCGGGCCCGGGTGGCGCGGCGGCCGTTGACCCAGAGCTGCTCGAAGGTCCACTCGCCCGCGGCCACCTGGGGGATCTGAGCCCTCCACAGGCCATCTTCGGTGGCGGTGAACCCCGGGATAGGCACCCCGCCGGAGAGAACCGGTCTCGCCCCCGGAGCGGCCTCATAGCTCACCGGTGCCCCGGGGGTGCCGCTGTCCTCCGGGGCGAACACCACCGGTTCCGCCATGGGGTAGACCCCATCGGCGAAGACCACACGGATAGGCTCGGCGGGCCCGTCCTGTCTCAGGGCACGCGCCGCATCCCGAGCACCCCTGAGCGAGGCCACGGGCCCGTCGGTACCTGCCTCGTTGGCAACCTTGAGGCCTCCGGACCAGGCGTCATCGCCGGCCGGGTCCACATACAGCGTCACGGCCCTCGCCGGTGCCGCGAGCAGCACCGCGGCCAGCAGGAGCGGCGGGACAAGCGATGGGACGCAGGGCAGGTCCATTGCATCGGTCTCCGTGTGCGGATTGGTTGGTAGTACCGTTGGCCGTCGTTCAGCTCTCGGAGGCCCTTTGGGCCTCCTGCGGGAGAGGTTGGCAGACCGGCCCGCAACCGTGGTCCCCGCGGCTCCCCCCTCACT
>CAZXDD010000481.1:0-6354 GCA_964639415.1 uncultured Armatimonadia bacterium | reverse complement strand
CCGACGAGCACGGCGCGGAGGTTGCTCCGGGGACGGCGACACGGCCCGGCGGCGAGCCTTCCGGCTCGCCGAGTCGGGCAGGAAGGCCCGATCCCGCCTTGCGGGACGTTCACGAACGGCGTGATCGCGACCCCAGAACTTGGTTCATCTGTGCACACGTCGGTGCATGTAGGCATCTAGCCCGCTGTCGGCGGGTCCAGAATCTCGATCCCGTCCGCAGTGGCCTTGAGGAACATGGCACGGATGTCCGAGCCGCCGCCCTCGACGTAGTACACCACCAGGACGCGGCCGTCAGGGAGCTGCAGCAGGCTGGGATAGGCGCCGATCACCTTGTCCAGCAGGACCGGCTCGCTCCAGGTCTTCCCGAAGTCCGTGCTGTAGATGACGCTGGTGCTGGTGGTCGGAGGGTGCCGGATGCCGCAGAGCAGGATGTTCTCCTGCGTCAGCAGCAGGTAGGGCGCATGGCCGTTGATGCCCAGCGGCTGGGGCTCCGTCCAGGTCTTGCCGCCATCGGTGGATTCACACCACGTCATCACAGGCCGAATGAGCATGAGCAGCTTGCCGTCCGGGAGCCTGACCAGGGACGGCTCGGACAGCTCGTACTCGTCGGAGCGGATGGTGGCCAGGGTCTCCCAATTCTCACCCATGTCCGTGGACTGGAGGACCGCGGAGTAGTAGTGGCGGCCGCCGGGAAGATCGACACCGTAGACCGGCAGCAGGAGGCGGCCGTCGGGCATCTCTCGCGCCGGCTCGGACACCGCCTCGTTCCCGGTGAAGGGCGTGCTCACCCTTGTGGGCTCCGACCAGGTGTGGCCGTCGTCTGTGGAGCGCACCGTGAAGACCTGATGTGTCCCCGGGGTACGCTGCGGGTCGTAGCTCATGTAGACGCAAAGCAGATCGCCATTGGAAAGCTGGGTGATGGAGGCGTCGCGGTCGTCGATGGGGGTATCCACCACAACCTGGGCCTCAGACCACGTGGCCCCGTCGTCCGTGGAGCGGCACATGCTGATCCGTGCGCCATTGGGCAGGGCCTCGTTGGGCACACTCACATGGCCGTAGCCGGCATAAAAGACGCACAGCAGATCGCCGGTCTTGGTGCGGCAGACATCGGGGAAGGCCTCGTAGGCGCCGGTCCCCGCGTCGGAGCAGACGGTGATGTACTTGGGGGGCACAAGCTTGAACGGCGGGTCCATCTCCGCCCGGGTGCCGTCCAAAGACAGGTTGCGGAAGGAGATCTTCCCCTGCCCGGCCCGCAGGCCGATGACGCCCTGCTTCAGCGTGTCATCGGTCTCGGTGAACAGGAGCTCGCCGTCCAGGTAGACCTCGTGCGTGTCACCCTGGCACTTGACGCGCACCGTCTGCCACTGCTCGGCCTTCATCTCGATTGGCCGGTGGCGCCGCGCCTCGGTCCACTCATTGCCGGGAGCCGAGCGCACCCAGACCACCTGGCTGTTTGCGAGGTCGAAGTGGATGTAGTAGTACGTATACTGATCCGCCGCCCGGTAGATGATGCCGGGCGCGCGCACGCCCTCACCCACCGGGTGGATGTAGTAGTCCAAGCTGATGTCCACATCGGAGTAAGCATGGTCCGGCAGCCAGAGGGCCGAGCGGCCGGCGGCGGTGTCGGGGTGGAGGAAGGCGCCGTCCTCCACGCGCCAGTTGCCGCTCTCGGCCTGCCAGCCCTCCAGAGTGTCCAAAGCGAGTTGTTCGGCGGCAAAGGGCGCCGACGCGCACAGCAGGATCACGAGTACCGCGATAGGGGCTCTCATGCTACACCTCAGTCGGTAGAAGATCGCGCTCCTGGAAGCGCGGCCGAAAAGTCCACATTCGCATGGGAATGTCATTTTGGGAGCGTCCGCTCCCGAACGGAGCAGCTCGAAGAGTCTCCTGACACTCAATGAGATCCTTCGCTATCTCGCAGAGCGAGACTGACGCTCAGGATGACACTTCCACGGCAGACCCGGCTCTTGGGCCGGGCATCCAGATCGTCTCTGTCTGTCGGGCGGGTTGGGCCGTGCCGGGCCGCGGGGCTCAGCCAGCCTCGACCCCCAGCAGTTCCAGGACATTGCGGCACAGCACCCGCTCCCTCTCCCGGGGCGACAGAGAGCTGTGCTCCACCAAGGCCAGGGCACTGGCCGCGTACTGGAAGGGCAGGCCGGTGCCGAACACCAGCCGCTCGGCACCCAGCTCCGCGGCCATCAGGTCCACGGTGTCCACACC
The DNA here is from genome assembly GCA_964639415.1 of uncultured Armatimonadia bacterium. Taxonomy (GTDB): domain Bacteria; phylum Armatimonadota; class Zipacnadia; order Zipacnadales; family JABUFB01; genus CAYRFY01. The sequence continues at coordinate 4,134 of CAZXDD010000481.1, read as the reverse complement.
CTCCAGCCGCGAGGTCTCCAAGAACAGGTGCGGGCAGCGCCGGCCCACCGCGACCGCCTCCGCCACCAGGGGGGTGTGGGAGGTGTTCACGCCCGTCACGATCACGCGGCATCCGGCCCGTTCCACCAGCCGCGCCAGCACCGTCAGATCGCCGAGCTGCAGCGCGGCGACCATCACGGGTAGCGCATGGGCGGCCGCCGCCTGCAGGACGTCCTCGAAGGGGGCGTAGTCCAGCGGCCAGCCCTCGTACTCCCGCCAGACCCGCAGGAGGGCAAAGCCCTCGCGCCGCAGCTTCGCCACCTCCCCCGCGGGATCCAGCGACCGGCGCAGGTTCACGGCGCCGGCGGCGTACAGACCGGCGCTCTGGCTACAGGCCGCCAGAGCCTCGGCGTTGCCCACGGTCGGGTCATGCGTCGCGGCACGCAAGGAGCCCAGGACGGCACCCTCAATGCCGGCGGCGGCTCGGGCCGCGGTAACCGCCTCAATTGAGGCGTCCAGCTCCGAACGAGGCCAGGACCCGAACAGGCAGTTGGCGTCGACGATCGGATAGGTGAAGGAGCTGCTCATGGCCGGAGAGCTTCGCCGGATGGAGGGACTTTCCCTCTTGGCTCGGGCGGGTACCCGGCCAACGGCCACGGCGCCGACGCAGGCGGCGATGGCGCGATGCTCGCGCCCCCGACGGTCTTCTCCCGCCGGCGGTCTGCAGTGCCCTTTCCCCGCCTTGCCCATTTTCCTTGACAGCGGGGTCGGGTATCACGATAATCCCTATCGCTTTAGTCGCCTAAGGGGCTGATCGCGATGAAACTCACGACTCGTAGCGAGTATGGACTGCTGGCGCTGGTATACCTTGCCCGCCGGCGGGGCGAGGGGTTCGTCAGCGTGGAGACGATCGCCACGGCCCAGGAGATCCCGCCGAAGTTCCTGGAGCAGATCATGCTCGCCCTCAAGCGGGCCCGCTACGTGCGCAGCCAGAAGGGGCAGCACGGCGGCTACAGCCTGGCCAAGCCCCCCGACGAGATCTCCCTTGCCGAGGTCATTCGCCTCTTCGACGGGGCGTTGGCCCCCACGGAGTCGGTGAGCCAATACTTCTACGAATCCACCCCCATCGAGCGCGAGGCGGGCCTGGTGCGGATCTTGACGGAGGTACGGGACTGGGTGTCGCAAAAGCTCGAGAGCACCACCATTGCGGATGTGTGTTGAGAGGTGCCAAGGGGCGCCCTGTTGTGCTATTTAGCCGATTAAACCTATGGGAAAAGGAGACTATCGTGGTTCGTTCCATCTCCATTCTGGGCGGAGGGGGCAGGGACGCCGTCGCCGAGCCGGTGCGGCGAGTTGACCTGAAGATGGGTGATGTGGTGAGCATCGTCGGCCCGACCGGTTCGGGCAAGACCACGCTCATCAATGACATCGAGCTGTTCGCCAACGGCAATACGCCCACCGGGCGGCGGGTGCTCATCAATGGGGAGGTGCCGCCACCCGAGTACCGCGACGACCCCTGCCGCCACCCGATCGCCTTGATCACGCAGCACACCACCTTCCTGTCGGATATGGCGGTGTGGGATTTCCTGCACACTCACGCCCGCGTCCGCCGCGACGCCGACGACGACGGGCGGCGCACGGTGGAGCGCACGCTGGAGTTCGCCAATCAACTGACGGGCGAGCCCATCGCGACAGGTAGCCGGATGACGGAGCTATCCGGTGGCCAGACCCGCGCCCTTCTGATCGCCGACGCCACGGTGATCTGCGACACACCCATCGTCCTGCTGGACGAGGTGGAGAACGCCGGCATCCACCGCACCCGGGCGCTGGAGCTTCTCCGCGAGCACCGGAAGATCTTCATCTTCGTCACCCACGACCCGCGCATCGCGCTGCTGTCGGACTTCCGCATCGTGATGCAGGGCGGAGCGATGACGGGGGTATTGGACACCGACGAGCAGGAGCGCCGCCTGTGCCACGCGGTGGGACGCATCGACGACATGCTGGGGAGCCTCAGGGAGCACATCCGGCAGGGGCTGCGGGTCAGCTCCGCCGAGCTGGAGGGGATCGCATGAAGCTGGTCATCTGCGCCGGTCCCGCGACGACGGGGAAGACATCGGTGCTTCGCCACGTGACAAGGAGGCTGCTAAGCGGGGGCCTGCGGCCGGCGTTCCTGAAGATCGACGTGCAGTTCGCCGAGGAGGACGCGCAGTTTTCTGAGGAGTTCGGCATCCCGGCCCGCAAGACCTACTCCGGCGAGCTGTGCCCGGACCACTGCAATGTGATGGTGCTGGGCGATGCGCTCCGGTGGGCACACAGGGAGGGCTGTGACGCTCTGCTGGTGGAGACCGCCGGCCTGTGCCTGCGTTGCTCGCCCTATGTGGACCGTGGCCTGGGCATCGTGGTCCTGGAGGCCACCAGCGGGATGAACCTGCCGTACAAGGTGGGGCCGATGTTGTCGCTGTCCGACGTGGCGGTGGTGACGAAGATCGACCGGGTGTCGCAGGCCGAGCGCGAGGTGTTCCGCGCCGGGATCCAGGACGCGGCGCCCTCGGTGCGCATCCGGGAGGTCAATGCCCTGCACGGCATCGGCATCGACCCGCTGTGGGAACACGTCCTGCAGGCCCCCGAGGTCTGTTTCGACGGCAATGGCGAGCCCGAGCGGCTGATGCTCAGGGGGAACCCACCGGTGGGGACCTGCACCATCTGCGTGGGGAAGAGGGAGATCGGCTGGCAATCGCACTTCGGGGTTGTCAGGCCCCTGGAGCAGCAGATCTTCTACCGCGGCGAGTAGCCGCACGGGGCCGGGCGCTCTCAGACCGCGGCCGGGACCCGTCTTGAACCACCGGGCGTGCGCGGGACGGTCGGCCAATCGACTCGAGGCAGAGCCGCAAGAACAGGAGTGCATGATGACGCTACAGTCCAAGCTACCAGGCGTATCCGAACTGCCGGGCCTCGACTGCGGGGCCTGCGGCTTCCGCACCTGCGAGGAGTTCGCCGCGCGACTGCAGGCGCGACCCGAGCTTCTGTCCCGCTGCATCCATCTGTCCCCGGACATGCATTCTGCCGCGACCCCACATGAGGGTCTCCCGGCACCCGGAGCAGCCTGCGGGGCCTGCTCGCAGTGCGCCGAGGGGGCGGACGTGGATCCGCCCACCTGGCGCGACAGTCTCGGCCGTGAGTTCCACTTCTACCTGGAGCACTTCCCCGAGGAGCCCGGGCCGCGGGAGATCATCCTGCCGCACAACCCCATGCTGACCCGCGAGCTGGACCTGCAGCCCGGCGACAGTATCATCGGCCGGCCGCTGGGCATGTCCTGCGGCTGCCCCATCACCCACTGTGGCATCGTGATGGACGTGGACCGGCGCACCGGGGTGATGACCTGGTGCGTCACCGGGCCGCTCACCCCCCGCGAGCAGGGCTACAAGGACATCGGGTACTACTCGGCCGAGGGCTATGAGGGCCTTGTCACCCATTCGCAGGAGGAGCTCCGGATCGGGGCGCGCTACTGGTTTCAGCCGCGCATGTGCATGCTCCAGTGGCGGCACAGCGGGCTGCTGAACTACCTCAACCGCACCGAAGAGGGCTGGCAGGTGCGGCTCGAGGGTCTCTGGATCGGCTGACTGGGGCCGCGCGAAGAGGTTTCAGGCTGTGGACCCCGGAGCCGCGAAGAGGCAGGCGGCATGCCCCCGGCAATCGGAACGCGGCGCAGCGGCGCACGCTTGCGTACCCGGCCTTCGCGCTTTTCTCTTCCCGGCCACGGTTCCGAACACCGACGGTCAGGCGCCGCCCGCCCTTCCCCCCGCGTCGGGGCCGCCGCGTTGGCCCCGGCGCAGGGGGAGGAGACTATCGCCTCATCGCCGGCCGACGTTCCCCGTCCATACTCCCCGTCTTTACACTCCCGACCCCCTCAGTCTACACTAAGCCGATGCACCATGAAGGGAGTGATCTGGCAATGCTGGGCAAAGCGATTCGTCTCGAGCGGATCAGCAACCGCGCCAATGGGCGCACCGTCATCGTACCCATGGATCACGGCGTCACCGTGGGCCCCATTGCGGGCTTGATCGATATGCCGACGGCGGTGGATCAGGTCGCGCGGGGTGGCGCGAGATCGGAAGAGCGTCGTGTAGGGAAAGAGTGTAGGGTAGGGTGGTGGTG
>CAZXDD010000480.1:0-6363 GCA_964639415.1 uncultured Armatimonadia bacterium | reverse complement strand
CGTGAGGGCGCCACCCACGACATCCTGATAATGGGCCTGCTGGCCGATGAGTACAGGGACAAGTGGCCGCAGCGGTGGGGGACGCTGTCCTGAAAGTCCGGCCGGAAACCCCACCTTCGCCGGGAATGTCATTCTGAGAGCGTCCGCTCCCGGAGGGAGCAGCTCGAAGAATCTCCTGGCATTCAGCGAGATTCCTCGCTATCTCGCTGCGCGAGATGGACGCTCAGAATGACATGGAACGGACCGGCCGGACTTTTCGGCCGGACCTCTAACGGCGGGGCCTTCGGCCGCACCTCTACGCCCCCATCTGGAGGATCAGCCCGAAGACAAAGGCTGCGAAGCCCAGCACGGTGAAGACTAGGCTTGTGTAGTAGGCCACCGCCCAGTTGTGGCAGGTGTTCACCGTGCCGTCGGGCAAGCGCACCTGCCACAGCTCCAGGTACGGCCGGGGGAAGCGCCGGTACCAGCCGGTGGCCGTCACCGGCCGGCCCACGAACTCCTCGGCGCGGAACAGCCCGAACAGCCCCTCCAGGAGCCGGAGCGGCTGACGGTAGTCCATGACGATGAACCCGCTATCGTCCTGCAGGACGAGGTCCTCGCTCCAGTACAGCCCCGGAATGCCTCGACCGATGATCGTCCCCTGTAGCTTGGCCGGGATCGACCGGATATGGGAGACCTTCACCTGCCCCACGAGCTCCTCCACCTTGCGGTCGGCGAAGCGCCGCTTGGGGTACATGAACAGCACCCGCAGGAAGGCACCCAGCGCCGTAACGCCCACGATGCATCCTATCGGCGCCAGGAGGCCGGAGAGCTCCCCCGCATCCACGGCGCCCACGATCCCCAGGCCGAAGGCGCTGCCGATACCAATCAGCAGGCCCACCAGCGGCAGGTAGTTGACGAACACGTCGGTCCAGAACTCGTCCCAGTACGACTCCGGGGCCTTGTCGGGCGAGCCATACAGCGGGGTCTGGCCGACGCTCTGACTGAGCTTGGCCAGGGCCCCGATGCGCTTGCCCGGCAGAGGATGGCTGGAGCCGATCTCGGCCACGAACGCCCAGGGGTTCCACAGGTCCCAGCGCATGGCGCGCGCCGTGGCCTCCGCACCGGGTGTCTGGGCGGCCTCCCGGGTGGAGCCCGCGGCCGCCAGAGCCATCGCGGCCCCCAGCTTGGGGTCGAAGATCCCCATGGCCTTCATGCCAATCTCCGCGGCGCGCTGCCGATGGTCCTCCCTGCGGGCCTCCTTGCCCTCCGCCTCGGCCTCGACGGGCACGGCGTCCGGCGCGGCGGCCAGACCGTAGCCGATCTTCACCAGCGCGGCGGCCAGCGCATTGGGGTCCCCGCTTTGCTCCGCCGCGTAGCGGTCGGCGTAGTACTCCCGCACGCGGCTCAGGAACAGGACGATGTACTGACTGACCCAGTAGAAGATGTAGGACACAAAGGCGATCAGGGCCACGTAGCCGCCACCGCCGTTATCACGCCGGGGCCTGATGAACACGTAGATCATGTACAGGATCAAAGGCACCGTGGCCGCGATGGTCATCACCACGAAGTCCCAGTGCACGATGTGGCCCATCTCATGGAGCACCACAGCGCGGCGCTCCCGCTCGTCGCAGATGTCCACCAATCCGCGGGTGACGACCAGCCGTGCACTGCCCGGATGGTAGCCGAAGGTGAAGGCGTTCGGATTGCCGTCCTCGATGATACCGAACCGGGGCTCCTTCATATTCCGCTGCAGGCAGATCTCGCGGATCGTCCGGGCGATGCCCGAGTCCACCTGTTCCGCCGGTACCCAGTTGATCTTGTGAATCCACTGGATGATCAGGGGGCTGAGCAGGTACTGCAGGAACCCGACCACCACGGCGATGCCGATCCCGATGCCCACGGCGAGGCCGCCCTCGATGCCGCTGGCGTACAGGGCGGCGGCCCCGATGGCGAACACGATGCCCCAGAGCAGTCCCAGGACCATGACGGAGCGCAGCGCGAGGTTGATCATTGGCAGAAGCCTCCCTTGGCGGTCTTGTCCCGGTGGATGGCCGGGGCTGCACTTCGGCGGAGGAAGCAAAGAGGCGGCCCGTCTCGGGCCGCCTCAAGGTACTCTCGGCCGCCCGGATGTAGTCAGGTGCGGACCCAGAGTACGCTACTCGGTTGAGGTGGCCGGGTCCCAGTAGATCTGGTTGTCCATCGATTCCTCGCGGCCCCACTTCACGTGCCCGTCGGCATAGCCCACGATGATCCCATCGTTGTGGCGCTGGGGCAGGCGATTGCCGGCGAAGGAGTTGTCGGCGAGCAGGCCGTAGGAGCCGCCGCCGGCGCCCAGGTCGTTGCCGGGGTCATTGGCCCACCAGCGCCCGCTGGTGGAGACCTTCCCGTCGCCCTGCACGCACTCCGGGGGCACATCGGCGATGAGGATCTTGGAGGCCGGGTCCCAGAAGTTGCCCACCGACTGCCCGCTGGCCCGCCAGTTCAGCCCATAGCCGGGGCCGCTGTCCTTGCGGTCCGGGCAGAACATGATCTGCCGGTTTCGAGTATAGGGGAAGATGCAGTTGTACCACTGGTCGTCCGTCGTGGCCGGATTCCAGTCCATGTCGCCCCAGACGACCTGCTCGTCGTAGTCCGAGGCATACATGCTGATCGCCATGCAGATCTGCTGCACGTTGGCGATGCACGCCGTCTGCCGGCCCTTGGCCCGGGCCCGGGAGAAAACCGGGAAGAGAATGGACGCCAGAATCGAGATGATCGCAATGACGACGAGCAACTCGATCAGTGTGAAGCCCTTCCGGGACATCGCGAACATACTGCTACCGCCTTCCATGAAGCCTTCCGCCACTCGGGAGAATAGCACAGGCAGATTCTCTCTTGCAAGAACGACCGAGCAGGGGTGAAAGGTTCATCTGTTCGCTCCACAGTCGGCGACCACGAAGAGAACGGTCCCGCGCGCCGGTGGCGACCCGTAGCCCTTGTTACATTCCCTTTCGTTCGCGCCGGCGCCGCACGGGTAGACTCATCTCAGGCAGGCGAGCGCCGAGGGCCCATCTCACAGCCGGAGAGCGCAAACGGACCCGGCCCACCGGATGCGGACCGACCCTCCGCGAGAGTGCCCAGATCGCGGGTCCGCGCCCGGAACCGTCAGCACAACGACGGTGGCCGCCTCCTCAGGCGCGGCGCTCGCCCCCGGTCGACCCGTCGACGGACGACGCACAGCGGTAGCACGCGGACACCGGCCCCGGTCCAGAAGACCGGGGCCGGAGTCTGTGTCGCGAACCGACAGGGCGAGACGGCAAGCGAAGGCAAGCAACGGCGAGGGCCGGCGAGATCACTCCCCCTGCAGGAGTGCCTGGATGCGCTCGATGGCCGCCCCTACCTGTGATCTCACGGTGTACAGGTCTGCCTCCTCGCCCTCGGCGGTGGTACGGAGCCCCACACGATAGAGGATCACGCCGTAGTCCTCGTCCAGCGAAGACAGCGTGAAAGCACACTTGCCATCGCGGACCTCCACCATCCCACACCCCAGACTGACAGGCCCCTTGAGCCCGGTATTGGCCGTGGCGTACGACCGGCCGTCCACCTCGAACCGCGAGAAGGGCTTGCCCCGGTAGTCCGTGTCGTCATAGACGTTCAGCACGATCTCGTAGCGTCCGTCGGGGAGCTTGGTCTCCACGGTGATGGGCAGATCGGTGGCCTTGCCGCCGCCGTGCAGGAGCCAGCCCTCCTCCAGGCCGCACGACCAGCCGTCCTTGGCCTCGAAGACCAGATCTCGGATACCGTAGCTGCTGGTGGACATCGACTTGGCCTCGGCGAACCGTCGCGCGGCCCCCAAAGCCGCCTCGCCCTCGGCGGCCACCGCCGCGTCGCGCCCCGCGGCCGGCTCCGTCAGGCTCTCCAGCATCCTCAGGTACTCGTAGTCCTCGGCGCCCTCGCGCAGCATCTCCCAGCGGATCGTGGGGACCACGTAGTCGAGGATGGGCTGCTCGGGCTCGCCCCGGCGCTGGGGCGGGTAGAAGAAGTACCCATCCCCCAGTCGGTACTGGTAGGTGACGCCCGGCAGCATGAAGCTCGGGCGCTCCCACGGAGTGGCGTCCCGGCCCCAGTAGGTGCTCAGATAGTACAGGTACCCGTGGGCGTCGCGCTGCCATACCGACCACATGATGGCGCGGTTCGTCTCCCCGCTGTGGGGGATCAGACAGGTGGAGGACACGTCGTACAGCCAGTAGTCGGCGCCTTTGGCGCGCTGCTCCGCGGCAACATCCTCGCGGTACATGCTGACATAGGGGATCCACACCGAGATGAGGGACTTACCCTCATCGTTCACCAGCTCGGCCAGCCGCGGTCGATTGGCCGGATCATAGGTCAGCGAGGTGCGGAGGCGAGAGTCGGCCCGGCGAATCAGTTGACAAAGCTCCATGATCCCGGGCGTGTCCTCCTCCCCCGGCTCATCGGTGACGTAGTAGATCGCCCGCTCCAGCCAGCCCCTCTGTGCCAGGTGGGCCGCAATCTGCCCAAACACACTCACCACCAGCTCATCGAAAACCGGGTTCACCGATCCGTCCTCGTTCACGCGCTCCACCGCCGTGCCCTGGGAGTCGGCAAAGCGCAGGACCATGACCCTCTTGCCGTCCTTCTCGCGCCGAGTCCACAGATAGGGGGCGAAGTTGAATGCGCTGAAAGCGTCTAGCTCGTCGAGGTAGCGCGCCGCCTCGCGGTCGAAGCCGCTGAAGTCCACCGTCGCGTTTCCATCCGGCTTGCCGTCGGGGCCTCTGGTGAACTCCCAGACGATGGCGGCGTTGGGCAGCGGGCTGAAAGCCATGGTTCCCGGAGCATAGAGGAAGGGCGACAGCCGCGCCCGGATGTACTCATCGAAGTACAGCCGCACGAGCCGCTCCTTGTCCTGCTCCGTCTTGCAGCCGTGGGCCCTGTACATATTGCCGCTGGCCAGGCCGATCATGCTCTGCAGCGTCGGACGCCTGGGCAGGGAGAAGGCGCGCACTCGCAGGTCCACGTCCAGCGCCGCCACCGTCTCCCCGCCCTGCACGAGCCGCACCGGGCCGCGGTACACCCCGCCGGGCAGGCCCTCGGGCACGTAGACCGCGATCCAGAAGATCAGGTTCTCCCCCGGTGCGATGGAGAAGCTGTCTTCGCCCGGCTTCACCGGAGGCAGAGGGTCGGGCCGCATATTGGGGTTCTCGGACGGCTTGTCCACCTCCATCGGCGCGTTCACATCCACCCATTCCACCTTGTGAAGACGCATCGTGGCGGCGGCGATGCTCCGGCCGGCTTCGCCAAGCAGGTCCGTCAACTCAACAGCGAGCCCCGCGAGGGGTTCGGGGGAGCGGAGGACCACCTGGAAGGCCTCCCACTCGTTGCCCGCACATTCCAGTGAGATGCTCCCTGCCTGCCAGGCCTCGACCGGTTCATCGTGGGGCGCGATCTTGTGTATGGGCGCCACGCCGTAGACCTCGAGGGCCAAGGCGGCGGGACACAGACCCATCAGACACAGTGCCAGAGCCGTCAGGTTGGAAGGTGCCCAGCGGTTCATCGCGTTCAAGCCCTTTCCGCACCGGGCGCTTGCCTCAGCGCCCGGTGGCTTTCACTGCGGGATGTGAAGCACGTAAAGCTGCGAGCCGCTGCCGTAGTAGACGGCATCACCCACTACGGCGAAGACGTACCGCGAGCCCAGGGGCGTCCTGGCGAAGTGGTGCCAGGTGCCGGCCGTCGTCCCGGTACCGTCCAGGCCGTCGGCACATACCGACGAGAGATACCGTTTCGGCGGGGGCCCCCTGCCGCCCACTATCCTGCCGTTACCGGCACGAAGATCATCATCGGCGCGTCAGGGCCCTCGCCCATGTCGGAGGCGAAGAACTCGAAGGACACCTTCGAGGCGTCGTATTCGTAGGGCGATTGCGGCAACCACCGGCTCATGATCTCATCCCACGCGGAGCCGATGGTGCTCATGGTGGCGTCGAACACGGCGTACCGGGCCGCCGGCAGCTCGCGGGCCTCCAGACCCGCCGGGACCTCCGTGCCGGCCGCGACGGCCATGCCGGCGATGAAGTCCACCTGACCGGGCTCGTCGGTGTCGAAGTATACGCCGTAGTACTGGCCATCCGTGCTGACCGCCTGGAGCTGCCCGTGCACGCTCATGAACAGAGTGCCCCAGATCTGCTGGTAGTCCAGGGCCTTGGGGTCGCCATGGGCGGGCACGCCCATTACCCAGAACGCGTCCTTCGTCTCGATCCGCGGCTCCATCTTGCCACCTCCGGTCATGATGTGAGACGACGCTGCGGCTCGGCGTGAGACAGATGCGCAATTCCCCGGTGGCGCAGGGGGTACCTGCAGGTGTCCGCCGTGGCGCGCCGAACCTAAGAG
>CAZXDD010000479.1:0-6375 GCA_964639415.1 uncultured Armatimonadia bacterium | reverse complement strand
CCACCCCCACCCAATCCTACACTCTTTCCCTACACGACGCTCTTCCGATCTGTTGCCACCCCGAAGGCCAGCATGGTGCAGGCGGTGTAGTACAGCGGATAGCAGACGAGGGCATACGGGAACTCGCCGCCCACGAACTTCCAGTAGCCTACGGCGATATCGGAGACGTAGAAGACCACCGCCGCGGCGAAGACCAGGCGCCCCCCGGGAAGCCGTATCGCGCTGGCCGCCGCCCCCACCATGACGCTGATGACGAAGGCGTAGGCCACGACGATAGCGCGCTCGGCCCCTTCGCCCCTATCGTACAGTCCGGACATCACGGCCACGCTGAGCAGGGCGAACAGGAGGAAGACCTTGAGCCCGAGCCGCGGATCGCCCCGGCGCAGGACATAAGCGGCGATGAAGAAGAGGTGGGCGACGAGGAAGGCGGCCACCCCGGCGATGAAGCTCCGGGGCCCGAGCACATCGCCCATGAAGCAGCCGATCAGCCCCAGCACCATCAGGACGCCCGTAGCCGACCGCAATCCGCCGCCGAGCAGGGCGATGAGGACGAAGGACGCCGATGCGGCGGCAATGAACGCCATCCGCGGCAGACCAAGGCCAAGCCGGTCACCTAAGAGAATCCCCGGCCCGGCCAGGGCGATGACGGCAACAAGGGCATAGCGTACGCTGCGCACAAGCGAGGGGGAAAACGCGGGCATAGGCAAGGACCTCGGGCAGAGGGTGGATGGTGAAGGGGGAATTCGACGGGGAGAGGGAGGATGCCTTTGGAGGGAGCTACGCAGAGCCGTCCTGGATCAGGTCCTCCCGGGTCCACTCATCCACGCGAGTAGCGTATGGACTCACGTCTACACGGATTCGCTCGATGCACTCGCTGGATGCAGCGTCCCAGCCCTCAGCGGTCGTCGCGAAGACGAGCCGGTCTGGCAGCACTCTCTCGGCCAGCGATAGGTACTTGGCCCTGAACGCAGCGAGGTCCTCCCGGACGTCATCCGGGTCGTCCCCGTGCTCTCTGCCGCACAGAGACGGGATAGTCTTTGCTTCACCCAGCACGAGTTCGCCGTCCGCGAAGCAGAGGATGTCAAGTTCCATGTCCGGGACCTTCCCCGACCGGTCACTGACCGTGTGCTCCTCGACCCAGGCGAACGCCTGTGCCTGATCACAGACGCGCTGAAGCGTCAGAATCGGTGCGAGGCAATTCCTGCTGACCGCCTGGTAGACCACCTCGGACGGCCTGAAGAGCCATCTGGGCTCAAGTGCCATGGGTGTCGAGTGGCCGCAGCGCCTACAGACGATGCGCTCGGCGACCTGCTCGACGGGGTACCAGTACTCGAGGGCACAGTCGACACACTTGTGCACGACACCACGCCGCAGGATACCGCTGGCGAGCCAAGACGAGACGAGGTCTTCCGCTGCCCGCTTCGCGTTGGCGCCCAGTCTAGTATCGGTCTCACCCAGCCACTTGGTCACGTTGGTCAGTGACGGGTGGGGCCGCCTCTGGCGCCCCTCCTCGTCGGCAAATGACTGCGCTTGATCACCGGGCTCTGACCTCCCGACCAGGCAGTCAAGGATGTGGCCTTCGACACCCTTGAAGGTCCTGGAGAACGCCGGGAGACCGCCGAACGCCTCGGCAGCCTGTCGGGTGTATCTCCCCGCGTCCGAGAGTGCGATCTCCAGGCCTGCATCCGCGAAGATGGCCCGCATGACTTCGCGCGGATCGGGGTTTCGGAACAGGAGGGGCGTCAACTGGTGCTCCAGATCAGATACGAAAGACGTCTCGCGCCACGCAGTGAACGCAGCACCTCTGCGCGTTGAGCGTCCGCGGCCAGCCTGCGTGTCCTCCCCGAGCGCAACCACGAGCCCGCGAACGCATGCCCGCGAGGGATAGGCGTGCATTCGCGGCACAGAGACATCTGTGACCCAGCTCCAGTCCTCGAGCCGCCCGGGCTCAGCGGTCGCGGGCGTGACGGGGGGGACAGGCGCCAGGATGTCGGAGCCGCGCAGAACGGCGATTGCCCGGACACGGGGGCGCGTCGTCTCATGCTCCTTGAGCCAAGCGGTGTGAGAGGCTAGCTCGGGCCCGGGCGCGCCCCAGACGGTCTGCGGGGCACACCCGTCGGCAGCCCCGACAGCCGGCCGGCTCTCCGCTGCTTGGGGGCAAGACGCCGACGTGTAGGCGCTCCAGCCTGACGCCGCGACCGCGATAGCCTCTGCTTCCGATAGAGAGACGCTCGTCACCAAGCGGGTGCCCCGTGATTCGGTCGAGTCGCGCCGGGGCATCAGGGCCGCGAGCGCGGCCTCGTCAAGTTCTCTGGCGTTGGCCGGGTCACCGACGCCCGCAGACGTCGGCAGCCAGTAAGGTGGAACGGGGAATCCGGTGTGGAGCAACGCGTAGAAGAGGCAAAAGTCCGATAGGGAGTCACCCACGACGAGCAAAGAGTCGTGACGCAGCAACGTTGGCGACGGGTTGTGGAAGACTCCAAGGCCCTGCATGCCAGCCGCGAAGCTGGTGCCAGCAACGGGTCCAGAGGGTCCCGGACGAATGGGACGTTTGCAGAGGCGGGAGATCTCCCTCAACACGGCGTCGGTAGGCCCCTCGATGGTCCTGCTGGCGCGATTGCTGGCGAAGGCGTACTCCGGTGCCACGCCGGCGTACGCAGCCAGAAGGAGGGCCGCAGTGGTCGGATAGTGCACGCGATAGCCAACTGGCATCACACCGAGTTCGCGGAGCGACGTCACCCGAGGCCGCCCCGGTGCCCGGCCGAATTCCAGAATGCCGGTGGGTTCGTTCCAGGCCGGGAGCAAATCCACAAGGCGCGCCACCTGTCTGGGGATGGAGGGCGGCATGTCGCCGATGAACTCCACCGTGTCTGGGCTGTGTCTCCGCAGTAGGGCGCGGAACACTGGCGGTATGCCGTCGTCAGCGTTGGGGTCCGGGTCATAGGGCACGAGAATGTCGCCCCACCCTCCCCACGCTTGGCTAGACTCGGCGATGCACTGCCGAACCTGCTCTGCCCCGGCATCCGAGGGCACGAGGTAGGCGCGACGCAGCGGCCTCACGGTGAGTTCCACAGGTATTGAGCGTACCTCATTCGCGGACGGCTCAGGCATCACAAGTCCTCCCACGCAGAACGGCCATTGCAGCACACAACTTCTGCTGTCTGCCCCGCATCACCTCCGGGTCCTCCGCTCCTCCTCACCACCCTCCCCCCCATATCCACCGCCACCACCTTCAGCCTCAATACCCCCTCGATCATCCGGTGATCGGAATGCTCGGTCTTTCTCGTCTTCAGGCTCAGGGCCTCGTAGCAGGGGCTCAGCCACAGTTGATCGATCCTCGACAGCGGCAGGTGGCTCATGAACGTGTTCGGCCAGCCGCTGCCCGCATCCTTATGCGCATCCCGCAAGGGCGGGCTGAGCGTGCGGAGTATCGAGTCCCCGCCGGGGGTGTTGAAGTCCCCGCCCAGCAGGACGGGGGTGTGGGCGGCGTGCGCGCGGACCACCTCGGCTACCGGCCTCAGCCATTCCAGCCGCGCTTTGTGCCGCCCCGAGCCCTCCCGCCAGGTGGTCGGGTTCCAGATGTCATAGCGCAAGACTGGCTGCAGCAGATGGATGGAAACCACCACCATCCTCACCATCGGCGCCTTGTCCAGACGCACCTCACTGGCCGCCGCGCACCGGGAGACCAGGGCCGCCTCCGGCAGCTCGCGCTGCACGCCCCGGGTGATGACCGCGCAGTCCGCGCCGGTCACCATCGAATAGTGGGGTCTGTCGGCCAGCAATTGCTCCAGCTTGTGGCGCGAGGGGGCCTCCTGCAAGAGTAGCAGGTCCGGGTCGCGGGCAAGCGCGTCTTCGACCGCGGCCAGATGGCCGGCGTCGCAATTGAGGGACACCACTTTCAGCCGGGTCTCGCCCGGCGCGGGCGCGGGCACCTCGCGGTAGGCCGGGAGCACTAGCCGCAGCATCGACACAGGCTCCTCGGCGATGGTGACGACCGCCAGCGCCCACAGGATCAGGGGCAAGACCCCCACGGCCGGGCGGCAGCGCCGAAGGGTGAAGGGCGCCAGGGCCAGGCCGATGACCGCCCAGAACCAGAACGGCCACACGGTGATGGGGTCCACGTTCAGAGGGCGGAGCAGGTAGAGGCCCGACAGGGCGAGACAGAGCACCGCCGAGAGCCAGGCCAGACTCCGGCGTAGTGGTTCTGGACGCCGCACGGCGTCGTCGCGTGCCAAGTGCATTCCTCCGAGGTCGCTCGCGGTCGAGGCACCGCGGTCGGGGCACCGCGGCCGGTTCGTCCAACGTCTTTCCTCAGAGGCCTTCGGGCTCCTCCTATCCCCGTCCGCGGCCGCACCCCGGCAGGCCTCCATCACGCCCGTGCCGAACCTTCTCCATAGCTCTTGCGCTCCTCAGCGACCAGTCCGCCGGAGGTGGAACGTGATGCGTCTTGGCTCCCTGGCAATCCTGGCCGTCTTGCCCCTCGCTCTCCGCGCTCCCTGTGTCGCACAGCTCCCCGCCGCCCCCTCCGAGGCCCAACTGCGCGACATCCTGTCCCGCGTCCACGCACAGACGACCGCTCACAGCTCGGGCGCGACCCGGGAAGCGGTGGCCGAGCTGATCGAGGAGCTCGCCGGCGAGGAAGACCGGCTGTGGAACCACGCCGGTGTGCTCATGGTCCTCCGCGGCCACCCCTGGGAGGCCCTGCGCTGCCTGATCGAGGCCGCCCTGCCGGAACTCGACGACCCCGATGCGCTGAACAATATCGCCTTCACCCTCCTCCTGCTGGAGCAGGACGACGATGCCGAGCGGATCTTGCTGTATGCCACGACTACCTGGCCCCAGTTCCCGCCCCCGTGGGTGAACCTGGCCCGGGTGTATGTGGACGCCGGCGACTATCCGGCGGCCGAGGAATGCCTGCGCCACATCCGCGAGCTGGCGCCGGGGGCCTCCGAGGGCGAGGAGCTCGCCGGGAGGATGGCGATCCGCCGTGGGGACGGCGCCGCCGCCGCCGAGGCCTTCGTGGCCCTCAGCGCGCTCGATGCGGGCAGCCCGCTTCTGCCCGACATCCGGGCGGCCACGACGGGCGCGCAGGTGGAAACGGCCGCCCGCGGCCGCGCCGCGGCGCTACCCATGCCCCGGCACTTCGTGGAGCTCCCCCCGTTCGAGGGCGAGTACGTGCCCCTTGTCCTGGAGGAACTGGGCAGCGCGGCGTGGGGCCTGCGTTTCGAGCACTACACCCAGATGGCCACCCAGATGCCCCGCCAGAATGCGCAGCTCACTCCAGAAATCTGGGATCAGCTTCCGGACAACATCAAGGCCATCTTGGCCGGTCAGGGCCTGGGGCCGGGGGAGTCGCTGGAGGTGCTCAGTCCATCGGCCTCCCGCATGGACTATCCGCAACTGAACCTGCGCATGAACCGCGACTGCACCCGGTTCCGCGCCGCACTCCGGCGCCTGTACGACGAGAGCGCGCTGGCCCGGCTGCTGACCGAGGAACTCGACCGCCAGCGACAGTTCTCGCGGGAGTACGCCGAGGCCGTGCGCGCCGGGGCCGACCCTCTTGGCGCCATGAACCGCTACTGCCATCAGTGCATCACCTCCCTGGAGGGACACCACGGAGAGTTCCTCACCGAGCTGGGCGCCGCGCGCGAGGAGGCCAACCGACTCACCGCCTGGTACTGGCTGCGCCAGGCCACGATGATCGCCATGGCGCCGGAGGAGCATCGGGCCGCCGAGGCCAACTACCTGCAGCGCATCGCGGCCATGTCCAACCAGCGGCACACCGGCTCCATCGGCAAGTGGCTGGCGATGGGCAGGCGCCCGGTGGCGCTGGACCGCGAACTGGCCGGTATCACGGCCGAGGCCCTCCACACCGCCGCCGCCGCCCGGGAGTTCGAGGCCTGGTGCGAAAGACAGGGTTGGAACGACGACTTCGATTGGGGCATGGAGGACGACAGGGAGCCGCTGGACCCCAACGTCTCCCTGTGGGTGGGTCTGAACCTGGGAGTCTTCGCCGTCAAGGTAACGCCGGATTCGGTATCCATCGAGGGGGGCGAGGGCATCGTGGCCGAGGCATCCTTCGATTGGGGCGACATGGAGGTCACCCTGGGCATCGGCGGCGGAGCGAGCCTCCCGACGGTCGGACCCCTTGGCGGCTCCGGGAAGATGCTGGGAGTAGTCCGGCTCGGCGGACGGGAGGGCGCGGCCCTGGGGATCAGGAGCAATCTGCAGGCGACGGCCGGCTCGCCGGTGAGTGGCGTGGACTACAACCTGGTCGATCAGTACACGTGGCTGGTCAGCGCGGGGAGGTAGGGGAGGGCGGCGGGGAAGAGGCGGGGAAGAGGCGGGGAAGAGGCGGGGAAGAGGCGGGGAAGA
>CAZXDD010000478.1:5435-6381 GCA_964639415.1 uncultured Armatimonadia bacterium | reverse complement strand
TAGTGCCAGGAGATTCCTCGAGTTGCTCTTGCCGGGAGCGGACGCTTTGGCAATGGCATTCCCGGCGAAGGTGGGGTTTCCGGCCGGGCTTCCAGCCGGCACGTCGGACAGCAGACTGCGCGGGCGGGGGACCACTCCCGCCCGCGCGGCGTTCCGGCCGGCCGCGTACAGGAGAGGAGCGCTGCGGATGGCACTTGTGAAGGTCTGTGGCCTCACGCGCCTTGCCGATGTGGCGCTCTGCCTGCGGCTGGGAGTGACATACCTGGGCGCCATCGTGGACATTCCCCGCTCGCCCCGCTGCCTGACGTGGGAGCAGGCGTGCCTGCTTCTGCGCGCCGCGCGGGGGCAGGGCGTAGCGGTCGTGGCGAGTGATGACGTGTCGCGAGTGGCGGCTCTGGCTTCGGAGGCGGGGCCGGCCGCGGTCCAGCTCCACGGCGGGCAGAGCGCGGAACTGGTGGAGCGCCTCGGCTCGAGCCTGCCCGCGTCCACCGAGATCTGGCCCGTTCTGAGCCTCCCGGTGGAGCCGCAGGAGGCGCGGGAGGAACTGCCGGCACTGATCGAGGCGGCCCAACGCCTCGTGGCGGCCGGCGCCGGTAGACTAGTGCTGGATTCGAAGGTCAGGGGCGTCAGCGGAGGCACCGGTGTGCCCATGAACCGGGAGCACGCGGCGGAGATCGTGGCGGCCTGCGGGGTGCCGGTGATGCTGGCCGGGGGCATCAATCCGGCCACGGCGAGCGAGGCCCTGCGAGTCACCGGCGCGGCGGGCGTGGATGTGTCGTCGGGAGTGGAGAGAGCCCCCGGAATCAAGAGCCCCCGGGCCATCGAGCAATTGGTGCGGGCAGTCGCCGGGGCCTAGCCCGCCGCGCACTCTCGCCCGTTCCCTTCCGTTCCCGCCGTTCCCTGTCATCGCCGCCGTTCTCTGTGTTCTCCGCCGTACTCCGTTCTC
>CAZXDD010000478.1:0-5335 GCA_964639415.1 uncultured Armatimonadia bacterium | reverse complement strand
CGTGGAGCTCCGTGCACTCCGTGTCTCCGTGGTGAGACGTTCCCTTCCGTTCTCGCCGTTCTCCTCCCCTCGCCGCCGTTCTCTGTGTCTCTGTGTTCCGCCGTTCTCCGTACTCCGTTCTCCGTGGAGCTCCGTGCACTCCGTGTCTCCGTGGTGAGACGTTCCCTTCCGTTCTCGTCGTTTCTCGCCGCTTCTCGCCGCTTCTCGCCGCTTCTCGCCGCTTCTCGCCGCTTCTCATCTCAGGAACTCGTCCGCGTCTCCCACGAATAGCAGCCTCGTCTCCTCGGCCGGGAGCTGAAGCGTTACCTGCTCCACATCCCTTGCCAGCACCTGGTTCTCGAACACGTCCACCACGTCCGCCTTCTCCTGGAGGCGGATCGTCTTCTCGCCGGCGGTGGCGGTGTGCAGCATGATGAAACGGTCGTTGGCGGCCAGGGTGTCCAGGCTGTCTGAGTAGATGTGGACCCCTGCCGCGCGGGCGACGTTGCGCAGCAGGTCGGACGGGAGCTTGGGGCTGCCGCAGAAGATCGCTCGGCTCTGCCCGACCGTCTTCACGGCCAGCGACGGCAGGTCGGTGTCGCGGTAGACCCCGAGCGTGCGGGCCTCCGGATCGTCGACGGAGAACAACGGGGCGATGGCGAAGGGGAGCCCGAAGCCCGTGGACTGCAGCCTCTCCGTGATCGGGTCCGCGGTGTCGGTGACGTTGGTGTACGGGCAGCTCTCCCCGGCGTTCATGCGCAGATGCAGGCCGGTGAGCGCCTCCATGTTGGCGACATCGGCGGTCTCCTCATGGATGAACCCCGGCGCATAGCACCACAGGATCGTGACATCCTGAGCCTGCAGCCGCCGTACGGCCGCGAGTGTCTCCTGGTCGTACTGGAAGCTGCTGAGCATGATGTAGAGCCTGTAGTCCGCCGGGTGCCTGACGAGGTCGCTTTGCAGGATCACGTCCACCGGAGCTCCGATCCTGGCGAACCTCGCCCGCTGGTACGCCACCAGCTCGCCGGTGAGCGGCATCACGCTCCTGGGCGCATAGCTCACGCTCCCATTCCAGTGGGTGGTCTTGCGCAGCTCGCCGGAGGGCCTGTCCCCCACGTCGTAGCGCAGGTGTTTTGTGCTGTCCTCGTCCAGGACGACGGCGATCTGCGCCCTGCGGCCCACGTTGTGCCGGACGCAGTATTCCCCGGCCCGGCGTATGGCCCAGGTGTCCTTCGCGATCGAGGGCGAGCCCAGCTCGCGGCCGGAGATGAGGGCCAGGTAGCCCTGGGGGCACAGGTTGCAGAGCTGCTTGCCGAAGTTCCGGCGGAGTATCTGCTGAGTCTCCTGTGGATTGACCACCGGCGTGTGCTCGCTGGGGCCGGAGAGGAAGGTGCGGGTGTCGTCGTCGGGCCATACGAGCTTGCCGGCGTTCTGCATGGACCGCCAGGCCCACATCCAGCCCATGTCCTCTCCCGGTGCGCGCACGGCGTAGCTCTGCGGCGCGGAGAAAAAGTCCACATCCGGCGAATCGAGGGCCTTGCGCACCCGGTTGTGCCCGCTCATCTGCAGGCACCAGGACATGTTGGTGTACTCCATGGTGTAGCCGAAGTACACGCCGACGATCTTCCTGCGCCCGGTGGCCTCCTTGGCCGCGTGGCAGCAGGAGAGCATGCCGTCCACCAGGGCCTCGGAGTAGAACTCATTGAAGTCGACGGACCGTTGGCCCCGGGCGGGATCGCGGAACTGGCCCAGCTCCGACCTCAGGCGCTCCTCGATGGGCGGCACCCCCAGCCAGGCCCATTCATCAGCCTTTTCCGGGTACTTGCGCAGCAGGAACTCGCCGAACCCGCGTTGAGCGGGGGCGGAGTAGTCCATCAGGTGATTGTCGACGTGGGACCCGTGGCACCCCCAGCCCTGCCACTCGGCGGACACCCCACCGATCACCCAGTAGCCCAGGACGCGCGAGGCGTAGGGGCGAGACTCGATGTACCGCACGAAGGCGTCCATCGCCTTGGCCGCGTCCTGCCGCCACTGCTCGGAGCTGAAGCTCGCGGTGGCGCGATAGTACCCCCAGGTCTTGCCGTCGCTGAACCCGGCGATCTCGTCCGGGTACACCTCGCCCCACCACGGCGGAGGAGCTGCCCAGGTGATGGGCAGGATCAGCTTGTCCGGGTCGAAGTCCAGGATCGCGGTGATCTTGTCATCGATGACCGAGAAGTCGTACTGCTCGGGCCCGACCCACCACTGCGTGGTCACCGGGCCGTCGATCCAGAGCGCCGCGATGTTGTGTCCTACCGCCTTGAAGGCCTCCATGATGCCGGGCTTTTCTCGCTCGTAGCCATTGGCGATCATCGGGTAGATCGGCGCACCGTTGACATGCAGGACGGGCACACCGTCCTGCATCTTGACCTCGCTCTCGAGGTTTCCGCTCGGCGGGGCGCTTTGCAGCGCAAAGGCCATGGTGAGCTTCGGGCTCGGGGTCAACTCCCTTCCCGGCAGGTCGCAGGTGAGCGTCAGGGCTCCGGGGTCGAGCCAGCGGGAGAGTGGGATGGAAAGGTCACCGACCGTGACGCTGCCGTCGTCATTGGCCGTCAGGTTGTCGGCGCCCAGGGCGAACTCGCGCCTCAGCATCTCGTCGCCGCTCTCGGCTCTACGGAGAGTGAGTATCATGGCCTCCCCTGCCTCCAGCGGCTTTTCCGAGGCGAAGGTGAGCGTGATCTCCTGGCTCTCGCCGCCGCGGACGGTATCGCGGAAGCCGGAGGCGAGGCACTCGGTTCGCGGGTGCCAACTCTTGTCGACATAGGGGATGCGCACCGACCAGGGGTCATTCGGCGGCGGAAGCTGGAGCGTGGGCGTCAGCCACCCGCCGTCGTCGAAGTCCGGTGCCATCCAGCCCTCGGGCGCGTCGGCGCTGCAACGGAAGGCGGCGTCGGAGACGACCTTCTCCGTCACACGATTGGCGAGCCCGAACTGCAGGTCAAACAGCAGTCCACCGGGCCCGTGATGGTTGATGGCCTCGATGGCGAAGCAGTTGTCGGCGCCTCGGACAAGCCTGTCGGTCACATCCAGCACGGTAGGGGTCTTCCATGAGTCGTTGCCCAGGTTCTCGACGATCCTCTCCCCGTTGAGGTACAGGCGGAAGAAGTCGTCGACCGAGTCCTGCAGCCATGCGGTCTGCATGTCCGCCGGCGGCCTGAGCGTCCTGCGGAAGTAGGTCACCGTGCCACCGGTCTGTGGGTCGACTTCTCCTGCGGCCGGGCAGGCCAGCATGCTGCCTGTCCAGTAGGCGCCCGGCACAGTGACGGTCTCCTGCTCGGCGGGCTTCATGGTGCTCGTGGTGGGCCAGGGGATCGCCACCTCCGCGTCGGTCGGCGGCTCGGAGGTCTGCGTCACGAGGAGCGCGTCCAGCATCCGGGCCGAGGGGTCGGCCTTCGTGATCGTCAGCGGGCCGCCCCCACACTCGCCCAGGGGCACCCACGTCCAGCCGCCGGTGTCTCCCATCTCCGACGAGAGCGGCGCAGCGCCCTGGGAAGACACGGTGGCCAGCAGGTGGCGTCCGGCGGGACTGTCCACCACCCGGGCGTAGAGCACGTAGGAGCCTTCAGGAAGCGTGAGACGGCATGTGTGTGGCCCTGAGCCCTCGAAGCTCTCGGCCGGGAGCAGGTAGCTCTGAGCGGCGACGGCCACATCCGCCAGCGAAGTGGCCTGGAGCCGGGGGCAGACGACGACGGCGGCGACGTCCACGGTTCCGGGGGCCTGATCGACCAGGTCCAGACGGAGCTTGCGCACCGTGCCCCCGTAGAGCCAGTCCACATGCCCCGTTCCCATGACGGCCCACGTGTCCACCACCAGATCATGCCACTGCCCGTCGGTGGTCAGCGAGGGGAGCGGCACCTTCCAGTCGTCGACGATGTCGTGCCTGTCATTGGCGTAGAACACCTGGCCGGTGGTGGGCTCGTCGGCGAATCCTGTGGCCCGATAGCGGATGACGAAGTACCTGGCTGTGGCCGGGTCGAGGCTCAGGCCGTCCAGCGTAACCCAGGCGTCGCGCTCCTGTACCTCAAGATGCAAGAGGCCGTCCCGGTCCTGTGTCATGCGCAGGCCTTTGGGGTCGGCCCAGCCGTTGAGGGTCTGTCCCCCGGGGGAGACCCGGCGGGGTGGGCGGTTGCGCAACAGGCGCACCTGGGCAAGCTCCACCGTCCCCGGTGCCTGGTTCACGAGATCCAGGCGCAGCGCGTTGATCTGTCCGCCCAGGGCGAAGTCCCAGTAGTCTCCGCGCATGGACCGCGCCACCTCGACCCACATGTCGTGCCACCGACCGTCGAGGACGAGGGACGGGAGGCGGATGTAGCTCCCATCGGCGAAGGGGTGGCCGGCATTGGCGTAGAAGACCTCACCCGAGGTGCTCTGGGCCTCGAACCCGCGGGCTCGGTAGCGGATGTGTATCCAGGCCACGTCGGCGGGATCGATGTCCAGGTTGTCCCGGCGCAGCCAGGAGTCGGGCTGCCGGATATCCAGCACAAGGGCCTCGCCGTCGCGCCAAAGCGAGAGACCGCGGGTCTCCGTCCAGACCGTCTGGTCTACCTGACCGTCCCACAGGACGACCTCGCCGCCGGCGATGCAGGGACCGCCGGCGGCGGCGGCGAACCAGAATAGGGGCGTAAGTCTCAAGCAACCGTGGTAAGATGACATAGGGCTGCCTCCAGAGGGAACCGACTCTCAACCCGGCAATTCCCGACGAAGGTGGCGGTCTCCTGCAGGGCGATGCCGCGGGCGGGACCCGCGGCGGGGCAAAGATCGGCTTCGCCGGCGCCCGCCGAGCGCCGGGGAGCGCCGGGGAGCGCCCGGAACAAGCGGTGGGCGGCGTGCGCGACTGCTCGGGTGAGGGAGATGCCGACGCCGCCCTTGGCCGGGTGACGGCGGCAGGCGGCGTCGAAGAGGGACGCAGTGAGACAGGCGGGGTCATCTCTGGTACTGGCCGGGGGCGGGCACGGCCCCGGGGGCGACGCCGGAGCCACCCTGCGGGCCGGCAAAAGGCTGAGACATGCCCGGAGGCGGCACGCTCTCGACCTTGGCACTGCCGCCGACGGTGATCCTGTAGATCCCGCCGACCAAGAGCACGACGGCGATGATTGCGATGATGAGCACGACCGGTGACACGGCCTGATTCACAGACAGACCTCCCGTAGCTCGGCCCACTGGGCCGATTATTGCTCTCAAGGCGCCGTCAACACGGCGCGACAAGAGTGTTCTCCACGCGGGTCCGCATGACCTGCAGGCGCCGTCTTGTGGCACCGGAGGGAGAGCGGCATTCCGGCAGCCACGCAGCCGGCGATCCCGGAGCGGGCGCGAGCCT
>CAZXDD010000477.1:0-6413 GCA_964639415.1 uncultured Armatimonadia bacterium | reverse complement strand
AGATCTACACCCTATCCTACACTCTTTCCCTACACGACGCTCTCCGATCTCCACCGCAAGGCACTCCAGTGCGGCCACCACCGCGGCCTCGGCCGCGGGCGTCACTCTCTCCGATCCGGCTCGGGACAGAGCCCGGATGGCCAACTGCACATCGCGGGCGGCCATGGCCTGAAGTAGCCCGGCCAGGCTCTCCGGTGGGGCAAACAGTACCAGGGAGATGCAGGCCTCATCCCAGGCGACGTCGGCCAGGCGCGAGAACGCGGCGGTCGGCAGGTCCTCGGTCTCGCACACGAAGAGGCGCGCGGCCAGAGAGTCGCGAAAGCTCTGATGGGCGAAGGCGACGTGGAAGTCCTTGGCCGTCAGGAGACCGCAGGTCAGGGCCAGGTGAAGCAGGTTGTCGGCGTCGAGGTCCGCGATCCAGGCGGGCACGGTGTGGCGGGACGCAACCTGGGCCCGCGCCTGCACCAGGTGCTCGCGGGCCAACTCCTGGGGCAACTGAGTGGCCAGGCCGCGGTCCACCGCGAGCGCGGCATAGCGCGCGATGATGGCGTGGGCCGCGGCCAGGGCCAAGGGATCGCGGAGCTGCGGGAGGGTCTTCAGTGCGGCGTCGATGCACCTGTCCATCAGCTCTCCCAGGTCGGTGGGGAGCTCGCCCTCGGCCGCGTAGATCTGCTGGAGCAGGCGCAGGTAAAGTGGCGTTCCGGCAAGGGTGTGGAGGGTCGCGCTCGCGGCGATGGCCGCGGACATCTCTTCCGCCAGGCCGATCCCGCTGCGGACGAGGAGTCGCTGCTGGCCGTGGTCATCGAGGGGCACAAGATGGAGGGCGGTGAAGTCGGTGAAGTCCAGAGGCTGGAAGCCGTGGGGGCGCGTGGCGACGACGAGCGGGCAACGCGGCCAGGTGTCTCGCAGCCGCTGGATCGCCGCCAGGACCTCCTGATACCTGCTGCCGGGCACCTCGTTGAGGCTGTCGAGGAGCAGCCGGACCGCGCCCAGGCGCAAGAGGCGGCGGGCGTCTCTGGAGGAGAGCCCCATCCGGCGCAGCTCGTCGACCACGGCCTGCTCAAGGGTGGGCGCGATGTCGTCGTCGGCCATGACCGATGGCAGGCTCACCACCACAGGGACCGCGGCCGAGGCAAGGGCAGGAAAGGCCGTGCCAGTGCGGATGTCCGGGTCCAGCCGGCCGACGTGTCCCAGACAGAGGTCGCGGTAGGTGGTTAGCGCGGTGGTCTTCCCGCTGCCGAGGTCACCGACGACGACGGCTGCGGCGTGGTCGTCCAGGGCCCGGAACAGGTTCCTGGGAGCGGCACCCCCGACGACCCCGTAGGGGTGGACGGCCCAGCTCACCATCTCGGCCGGCCGGGCCTTGAGGGCCGCGTAGAGTCCCGCCGTGTCGGCGGCGTGGCCAGGCCGCGGGTCCCGGCCCGCCATGCGCTCGAGGCCCTTCAGCACGCGGAGGAGCCGGAGGGGCTGTTCACCGTCGAGCTCCAGGGCAAACCAGGCCGCCTCGGGCAGAGGCGGAGTCTCAATCTGCTCGTCCGAGAGGGTGTCGGGGAGGGCGACGATCGCGAGAGGCGCGGCGGAGGCCCGAACGGGGAGCAGCGTCAATAGAGGATGCCCGTCCGGGCAGGCTTGGCCGATCCCCGAGACGGTGGGGACACGCGCCAGTACGCAGATCTCGGCGGCGACGGGGACGCGATGGAGCGCGGCGGTCACGGCCAGGCCAATGGTGCGCGACAGAGCCCTCCGAGTGGTCGGGGACCGGGAGGACAGCCTCCCGCGCTGGGCCACGTCGGCCACGACGGCCATGCCGACGATGGTCCCCAGCACCAGTTCACCGTCCGGCAGCAGCCACGGCGGCTCAGGGTGGAACACCCGGGCACGTCGCGAGGGTCCCAGAGCGACGGCCTCGGCGATGGCCTCCTGGATCTCGGTGGCCACCGGCAGCAGAGCACGTCGCCGGGACGCAACTCCACGGACGGTCACGCGGCCCCTTGCGCCCCTTTGCTCTCGCCCCAGAGGCTGCACAGACACGCGGACAGCGGCCGAGGTACAGCGACTCCCCGGCCCGAGAAGCACGAGCTGTATGGTCTTGCCCCAGGCTCTGTCCTCTTCGTTCACCACACTCACCTCTCATCTCCTCGGTAGCCGGCGACAAGGTCGCCGGTGGGGTCCGGGAGCCCGCACCTGGCGCAGCACAGCGCGATCTGCGCGATCAGATGGAGGTCGGCGGGTCCGGGCTCGCCAGTGGGGCACAGCGGATCAGGCGGCAGGGCCAGCGTCCCCGCTTCACGGCCGATCCGGACCCCGACGCCGCCGAAGCCCCAGCCGGCGGTGATGGGGGCGATGCGGCCGTGGCTCTGGGAGGCGAGCTTCTCCAGAGCTCGCCAGAGCCGGATCCGGACGGCGTCGCGGGTGCAGGGCAACTGGCCGATGTGGCTCAGGACGGCCTCATTGACCGAAGGCCGGTACCCGACTCGCTGCGCGAGACCGGCGGGGTCCGTCCAGTCGTGGAAGGCCACGTGGGCCCTGAGAAGCTCGACGCTCGAAGTGGCCCGGGCCACATCGGTCTCCGACCGCCGTCGCCAGGCGTCGGGGACATCCAGACCGAGGATTCGGGCGGCGGGCTGGAACACGAGGCGCCACTTGAGCTGAGGCTCCAGGGCGCCCGCGGCCAGCTCATCAGCCAGCGCCTCGACCATGGAAGACAGTCGGGCAAGCCACTCGATGTCCTCTCTCTCGGGCACGAGCTCTGCGATCAGATCGGCCAGCAACCGGGCGGCATCGATGAGTCCGAGGCGGCGGCCGCCGCAGACCACCTGCGCGGCGGGATCGGGATAGGTGGCGGCCAGGGCATGCCGCAGGTCCTGCCAGCCCCCCGGTGGCTGGAGCTGGATGCCGCTGGCGGCGAGGAACTTCAGGCAAGGCAGAGGCCTGTGGAGTGCGAGGTGGGCCTGGAGGGCGGCCACCCCGGCGGCCAGGGCGATGGCGTCGGGGCTCAGAGCGTGGCCGGCCTCGAAGTGGTTCACGTGGAGTGTCACGGTGTCGCCAACACTGCGTCCGCGGCCGGTCTGGACCAGTGAGAGACCCGCGCCCTGCTGCGCCGGCAGGGGCGTCCGGACGAGCCAGAAGCCCAGGGGCGAGCCGATACCCAGCAGGGGATCGAAGAGCGCCCGAAGCGCGGCCAGGGCCACGGCCGGCCCGGGGCCAGAGAGAGTCTGTTCGGGGGGCGGAGAGCCCAGGAAGCCCAGGTGCAGGTGGCAGCCGGAGCCGGCGAGCCGGCCCGAGACCAGATGAACCGCGCCGGCGATGATATCCAGCCCCAGCTCGCGGAGGGCCGGGGCGACGGCCCGGCGCATCTCCAGGACGCGGGCGGCCAGAGCAAAGGGAGACGGCTCTACGGGAGTCCGGAGCTCCAGCAGGCCGGGGGCCTGGAAATCGAGCACAACACCATCGGAGAGCGTGGCGCGTCCCGTTGATGCCCCCCAGGGCGCCAGGCGCCGGAGGAGAGACTCGCGCAGCGCAGGGCCCGGCGGAACGCCGGCGATCGGGAACTCGCTCTCCAGCCCAAAGGTCAGCGACGTGAGCTCGCGGGCCATCAGGAGACACCTCCTTCGGTGTCCGGGACGGCGGGGATGCCACGCTCGGAAACGGGTACCGGCGTCTTGCCCAGGTAGGCGATGGTGGGTTCGCCGAGGACGGCGAGGACGGCGCCCCCGGCCTCGAGCTCGCCGGTGAGCAGGGCGGTGGCCACATCGGTGGCGGCGATGGCCAGCACGGTGCCGCTGCCCAGGTAGGTCTGGACCTCGACCTCGACGATCACCTGGCCCTCGCCGCCGGCCACCACCCGCTGCAGGGTCGCCGGCACGCAGCCGGAGAGGTCGGGGCCGTAGCACCGGAGCTCGTGCCTGCCCGGAGAGCCGACGGGCTCCCAGTAGGCCACGCGATCGCCGGGCTGAACGTCCCCACAGGTGCCCCCGGACAGGAAGACGGCCAGACGGTCGTCCAGCCAGACCTCGAGGGCATCGCCAGCGTCGATCACCCGCGTCACGCGGCCGAGCGTGGCCACGCCGGGGTGATCGCCCGTGTCCCCGAGCGCCAGCAGCGCCCAGATCGCGTCGGCCAGCTCCCCGGCGGTTTCCTGCCCCAGCGGCGCCAGTAGAGGCACTATCCGCTGATCGAACTCCGCGCGGGCCGGCTTTGAAGCCCTGGCCCAGAGGATCGCGTTCCGCAGTTGTGCCATCTTGCCCTCACCCTCGCCACATCGCCCCCCGGCGCGCGGGGCGCTCGCGGACACCCCGCGCGCCGAGCTCCTACTCTCCAGCGACCTCGGCGGAGACCCTCGCGATCTGGGCGTCGCGCCCGGCGCGCAGCAGGTCTCTCACGGCCCCAACCGACTTCCCTTCGTGCTCAACAGAGCGGGGCGTGCCCGCACCTGTCTGTGGTGTGACGCCGGCACCGGCCACAGGCGTGGCCGAGAGCCTGGGAACTGCCGCGTTGAAACGCAGCTCAGAGCTCATCCTCATCACCTCCAACGACGGCGCGACCGCGAGTTCGCTTGGGACACTGTAACACTTCGTTGTTCCAGAGTCAAGATCGTTATCAATCGGTTTCTCTCTTTTCTCACGTCTTGCGGCCTCCGCGCGGGCTGGGGAACTTCGTCCAGCGGCGTGGAGTCCATCTGTGAGAGCGAGGGGATACCGCCGGCGACCGGAGGGCTGGCCATGGCCGTGCGAGTGGGGTTCCTGATGCTGAGCGTGCTTGCGCTGCGATGTGGCGCGGACGGTGGCTACTTCTTTTCGGAGCTGCAAAGCGGCGTCCCGGCGGCCTCTGCCGACCAGCGGGCCGTGCTGGTGTATCGTGACGGGCGCGAGACGCTTCTTCTCCAGACCGGCTACGAGGGCGAGCCCGGAGACTTCGCCTGGGTCATCCCGACCCCGACGCAGGCGGGGCGGGAGGATGTGGTGGCGGGTGCGGAGGAGGTGTTCGCTGAGCTTGCGCGGATCACGGCCCCCCGCGGGTACGTGTGGGATAGCGGTGGCGGGGGGTGCATGTTGGCGGGCTGCGCCGGAGGCGAGGGGGGCGGCGGGACGCGGGAGGCGGTGAGCCTGTGGGAGCAGTTCAGCGTGGGAGGCTACGAGGTCAGTGTGCTTTCGGCCGAGGACTCGGCGGAGTTGACTCGGTGGCTGGGAGACAACGGCTATGGCGTGCCCGCCGTCGCCGAGCCGGTGCTGCGCAGATACACGGAGAGGGACTGGTTCTTCGTGGCGCTGAAGGTGAGGGAGGCCGCCGCGGCGGGCACTGCGCCGCCGGGATCGGGAGCTCCGCGGCTGCGCATGGGGCCGATCCGGATCACCTTCGCCACCGAGGCTCCCGTCTTCCCCATGCATATCTCGACGGTCAGCACCCGGGAGCAGGTGGGCGTGCATCTATACGTCATCGCGCCGCATCGGATCGAGAGCACCAACTACACCACGGGGCAGGTGGAGGAGTCGCGCCCGTTCAATCCGAGGGCCGAGAGCTTCGAGGACTACTATGAGAGTCAGCTTCGCGGCACGGTGAGGGCCCTGGGGCCGAGAAGCCTGGCGGTGGAGTACGCGGGAGCGCTGTCCGCGGAGCAGATCACGGCGGTGGCCGAGCCGCTGGGCCTGGACGTCTCGGGCTCGTACTATCTCACCCGGCTGAGCACCTTCATCCGGCCGGAGCACATGACCGAGGACATTCGTATGGTACCGGCCCCCACGGATGCCCGCTTCCGGTTTGAGACGGGGGCGTCGCCCACCGCCGTGGCGACGGCGAAGACGGCATTCTGCGGCCTGTGGCTCCTGGGAGTGGTTCTCCACGTGCGCGCGGCGAGACGGCGGGCCACGCGGGCGGTGCTGCTTTTGGTCACCGTCCTCGTGGCGCTGGCGGTGTGATCGCCTGAGGTCGTCGGCTCCGCCCCGTCGGGAGAGTGCAGCCCCGGACGGCATTGCCGGGCACCGCTACGTACAGAAAGGTCCGTTCATGTGATCTGCGCAACCCGGGCTTGTGGAGGTCTTCGGCCGTCGGGGGGCGTCGCGCTGGGGGTGGCGGCCCGGACTGAAGTCCGGGCCTGAGAGACGCCGCTGCGCGGCGCCACGCGGTCCTTCGGACCTGACGACGACGGCCAACGGTCCCGCCCTGCGGGATCGCCTCACCCCCGCCCCATCTCGGCGTCTCTGCGAGCCGCTTGCGAGGTACGGCCGCTCGGGCCAGGGGTGCACGGCCAACGGCCAAGGACACGGGGCGCCAAACACGTGCAAGGGCCCACCGAGGCGGCTGGGAACTCACACTATGCAGGTTATTGGCGGACGCCGACGCACGTCGCCTCACCCCCCCAGCCCCCCTCTCCCTTACGCCCGCAAACACCCGCGGGCGACGGGAGGAGGGGGAGA
>CAZXDD010000476.1:0-6424 GCA_964639415.1 uncultured Armatimonadia bacterium | reverse complement strand
AGAAGCCAGACCACGCGGCGAATGCCTCCGTGCCCGCGGTCTTCCAAGACCGCACCGGAAGCCGCCTCCCGTCCGTCAGAAGCCAGACCACGCGGCGAATGCCTCCGTGCCCGCGGTCTTCCAAGACCGCACGTTCGGCACTCACGTCTGGCCCTCAGCCACTCATCGACCGCTCCCCCTTGTCCGCAACTTGCCCTATCCGCCGATATCCTCGATCTGAGCCATCGCGCCCTGCAGCATGGCGTCATCGGCGGCGAAAGCGATCATGTGGCCACTGATGGAATCCTCGACGGTCGTCGTGGAGATCGAGGCCGACTCGCCTTTGACCACGCGCACGAAGTCGCCCACCAGGCGCAGGTCACCGCCGCCGTGGCCGTCGCCGGTGACGCTGAGGTCCACCGGCTCCTCGGAGTACTCGTGTCCCCGGCGCGCGTCCGCGTGGCGGACGACGAACTTGCCCTCCTCCATCACGCCCTCGATCTCGCCCTTCGTCCCCACGAGATGGATGGTCCGGCAGGGCCTCGCGGTGCCGCAGACCATGTCGTGGGTGGCGGTGGCGTCGTCCTCGAACCGGACGATCACGCTCTGATGGTCGACCACGTCGTTGTCGCAGTGGTACACGCAGCGGCCCCAGGGGTTATCCGTCTTCAAAGACTCGATCTTCTGCTCCTCGGTGGGGTCCTGCAGATGCTCGATGGGCTCCCAGGCGTAGGCGCCCCAGAGGTTTTGCTCGATGTAGTTCTTGCGGGCCGAGTAGGGGCAATCGGCCTCGACCCCACAGTCCACCAGACAGCGCAGACCCGCGCCTGCGGGCGCCATCTCGGAACGGAAGTGGGTGAGGGCGCCGAACGAAGCCACCTGTGTGGGACGCACGCCGCTCTTGATCCAGGCCAGGAGGTCCAGGTCGTGGCAGCACTTGGCCAGCAGCATGGGGTTGGAGCCCTCGCGGCTGCGCCAGCGTCCGCGCACGAAAGCCGCCGCCATGTGGTGGTAACTGACACGCTCGGAGGTGTGCATCGCCATGATGTGCCCGATCTCTCCGGCCGCCACACGCTGCCTTATCGCCACATAGAACGGAGCATAGCGCAGGACATGGCCCACCATGAGCTTGCGGCCGGTGCGCCGCACCGTGCTCAGAAGCGCCAGCAATTCCTCGCGCGTGGGACAGATCGGCTTTTCAAGCAGCACGTCATAGCCCAGCTCCAGCAGGGGGAGTGTGGTGGGCACGTGCTGCAGGTCCATGGTGCCATTGATGACGGTGTCGGCCAGGCGACCCGCCCCGGCCAGCTCCTCGGCGCTGGAAAAGCACCGGTCGTCGGGGATCGAGAAACGCGCGGCGGTCCTCTGGCGCCGGACCTCATTGGGATCGGCCACGCCGACGACCTTGAGTTCCTCCGGGTGGCGCTCTGCATAGCTTCCGTAAAGCACGCCGCGGTGCCCCGCGCCGACGATGACCGTAGTGACGGGATTGCTCATGAACGGTGCCTGCCTCCGTGAGTGCGCTTATAGACGGCAAGGGAAAGTTCGCCGCAGAGGATAAGGAGGCCTCCGCCGCCCCGGTGGCGAAACTCCTCATCGTCGCCGCGCCCTGTCGAGGGGAGCCAGATGCCGGGCCCGCAGAGGTCAGGCTGTCGCCGGTCACCGGGCCCGGTGCTCCGACGCCGCCCGGCAAGGTGACCGTGTCCGAGCTGATCGGCAGGCGTCTCCGGCGACGCGTCGTTGGCCCTGGTATCCACATAATTAGACGGTTTATGTTCGCTAAACACATATAAAAAAGATATTTGCGAGCAAAACCATAGGTTAAACTGCGCATAAATTGGGTAACTCCGCGCAGGTGGAGCGCACACTATGAGCAACTGTCCCTATCAGGACGGTCTATCCGTCGCACCCTGAATGATGCAGGAGGCAAGAGGAATGAAGCGTGGTTTCACACTGATTGAACTGCTGGTCGTCATCGCGATCATCGCCATTCTGGCTGCAATCCTCTTCCCGGTCTTCGCCCGAGCCCGGGAGAAGGCGCGGCAGTCGAGCTGCATGAACAACCTCAAGCAGATCGGCCTCGCCACGATGATGTACGTGCAGGACTACGACGAGATGTTCCCCATCGACTGGTACCGTGCCCAGTCGGCAGACACCTGTCATACCTGGTGCGCCATGACGCTTCCCACCCTGGAGTCGATCAACGCCTACGTCAAGAACCGGCAGATCTGGGTCTGTCCCAACGACAAGACCCGAGACCCGTGGACCTCGAGCATGACGCCCCTGCAGGGCCAGCGCCGCATCAGCTACTGGAACATGCTGCACCGCTTCCGGGATTTGAGCACCATCCAGAGGCCGGCCGAGGAGAATCTGTTCTACGACCACATCAACAGTTGGGCCGCCTGGACCACGAATCACGGCACGGGCCCGGACACCCCGGTTCACGTGTGCTACGTGGACGGGCACGTGAAGGTGCAGATGATGTCCTTCATGAGGAACCACCCCTACACCATGTACTGAAAAACCTCGGGGCGTAAGCAGTCAAACCGGCCTCCCCCAACCCCGCCGCCGGCGGAGCAGGGGAGGCCGGTCTGATTCCGGCCGCGCATCGGCCCGGGCGATCTTTCCCCCGTCGACCGGCAGAAGGCCGTGCGTTGCACGCGCCTATTGCGGTGCCGCTCCCGTTTGATGTATTATTAACTGTGGGTAATCTTAACCCAATGGTTACCGGGCGCCCACAGCGGTCGCGTGGCCTGAAAAGCCCGCGCCGTGACCGCCCCCTGAGCCCGCAAGTGCCGGCAGACCACGTCCTGCAGGCACCGCGCCGCTCTGTCGGGTGGCAGGGGAAAGGAGAGTCGCCCGCGCCGTACTGAGCTCGAGCGTTCGTCATCGCACACCGGCATCGGTCGTAGCGACGCCCGCCGGCCGTGCGACCGGGGAGGCGAGGGAGTGCAGCCAGTTCCTCAACACCAACGATGTGCGCTACGACGTATCGCTCACCTCGGGGAGCTCCGCCGGTTCCCCCTGATCCCCACCGTGCCTGACCGTGGTCGGTGACGAAGAACCAACGTACCCTACAGCCCCGGGCCTGCTCCCGGGGCTTGCTCTTTGCCGCCTCTGATCGGGGTCCCACGGCAACCGAGACCGGCCTCCACGCTCCGCGCCTCAGGCCTGACCGCCGCCCCTGGAGTACCTCGCCGCTCGGCGTGTCTCGGAGCTCTCGCCCCCGCCCTCACCGCTGCGAGAGCCACCTGCTCAAGACCGGGACGACCACGGCGGCGAGGATGGCGATGACACCGATGGCGATGAGCACCGCGGCGCTCCAGGCCGCCGGGTACAGCGGGCCGAGGTTGCTGCGTTGCGGCTCGGGAGCGGAGGGGTCGGGCGTCTCTTTGCCACCGGTAGCCGAGCTCTGCCGCCGACCGCGCGGACCGCGCCGGATCAGCGCGAGCACACGCAGCGAGACCCGGCCGGCGGTGCGGTCGTGGGCGCACATCCGGCGGCCGCAGGCCATGGCAGGCACGGCCGGTACCAGCATCACCACCTCGTCCAACAGGTCCACCTCCCTTGCGGCGCGCTTGGCGGTCGTTCACCTATGCAGCGCCGCGGGGGTCAGCGCCGCTGACGCGTGTGGCCACACCGCGGCTCAGGCCATGGCCCGCCGGCCTCCGTCGCCTGTTCCGGTGGCGATGGGTTCGGGGGGGGCGTGCCCGGGGCCGACCTGTCGCCCCTGACCAGTGCCAGGATCAGGAGAATGCCCCCCTGAACGACCAACACACCGAAGGTTCCCCAGATGAGGGGGTCGCCCCCCAGCAGCCCCAGGCGGAGCCTCTCATCCGCCAGCGAGATCGCCAGCGGGAAGGCCAGCAGGGGTAGAGCCACGGCAATGCCGCGGGCCCGGGAGACGGCCCTCTGGCTCGCGGGGGGCTGCGGATCGCCTGCGCAACACAGGGGGCCGTGCACCAGCCACCGCAGCAGCCTGCCGCGCCCGCGCCACCAGGCCACGGCGCGCCCGTACTCCCAGTACAGGCCGGTTGCCAGCACGGCGCCGTCCAGAAGCAGGCTGAGGGCGAGGCCGGCGCCCAGCAGGTTCATCACCACCGGCAAAGGCGGCAAGAAGGGAAAGGGGCTGACCCCTACCGCTTCGCCGATCACGATGACCGCGAGCAAGAGCGCGAGAACCCCGGTGAGAAGTCCGGTGCTCATCAACGCCACGGTCCCGATGCGCAGGGACTGCAGCCCCGACTGGCGGGCACCTACACGGGCGCGGTCGGCGCCGATGCCCAGGCCCAGGGCTAAGAGGATCAGCAAAGGCGGCGCGACTACGGACGCGACGGACACCAGGTCCACCTCCGAGGCGACGCGTTGCCGACAACCGACGCCATTGCGAACGTTCGCAGGCGGCGGAGGTTCCGCGAGACGTAGAGACCAGAGACGGTCCTCGCCGCAGCCGGCGCCGAGTTCGGCCGGCCACCGGCTCCGCCGGGGCTCACCTTTGCCCCGGCGGGACAGATCCGGCCGGTGTCACGGCAAAGGTGCGCACCACGGTGCCATCCTTGACTTTCCTGCCTCACGGCCCGCATAATCCCCACAACACGGCGGCGCCGCAGCGCTCCGCCGTTCCCGGAGGTGGCCGTCCATGAGGGTCCTCGCGATCCACGGCAGTCCCCGCAAGAAGGGCGCAACGTACAAAATGCTGCAGCGGGTGGAGGAAGGCCTCAAGCAGCACGGTGACGTGGATTTCGAGTATTTGCTTCTCAAGGACGCGAACCTCCAGCTCTGCGGCGGCTGCGGGGCCTGTCTGACCGTGGGGGAGGAGGCGTGCCCGCTGAAGGACGATCGCGAGCAGATCCAGAGCCGGATGCTCCAGGCGGACGGGGTCATCTTCGCCTGCCCCGTCTACGCCATGAGCATCCCCTGGCTGATGAAGAACCTCCTGGACCGCTTCGCCTACGCCATGCACCGCCCGCGGTTCTTTTCGCAGCGCACGATGCTCCTGTGTACCGCCGGCGCCGTCGGCCTCAAGGACGCCCTGCACACGCTGTCGGCGGTGAAGTACTGCGGCTTTGACATCGTCGTGCGGGTCGGCCTTGCCACCTCCATGGGGACGATGTCCGCCGCCTCGCAGCGCAAGATTGAGGCAGACCTGGAGCAGGCGGTGGCTCAGTTTCACGCCGCCCTGGTGCGCGACCGAAGGCCGCCGCCCACTCTGAGCGACCTGATGGCCTTCCGCGGGCAGCAGGCCGTGTTCCAAGTGCTGGGCGAACAGTTCCCCCGGGACAACGCCTACTTCAAGGAGGCCGGCTGGTTCGACCCCGGGCGCAGGTACTATGTGGACGCGCCCGTGAGCCCGCTTAAGGACATGGTGGCCCGGTACGTCGGCGCCAGGACCCGGGCGGGGATACGGAAGGAGTTGGGGGAGGGGTGAAGGGAACGGGCGCCGGGCATTCCCTGCGCGCATGTCGGGCGTCGCCGGCGGGCCCTCTCCCTGATGGACGCCGCTCCCCGTCGTTCCCTGGGTCTCCGTGTCGCTGTGTTGCGCTGTTCACCGCCTCGCATCGCGGCGCCCCGTGGCCGTGTCTCCCGCTCGCCGGCGAGACCTCGGCGCGTATCGCCGAGGCCCGCGCCAACTCCGGGAGGTGCCCGTCCTCCGCCCGTCCAATACTCCCGCCACAGGGCAGGCGTAAAGCCTCGCCCACCCAATCGCCCACCTAAGGAGTCTGTCATATGCCCGGGTTCATCTCGATCCGCGAGGGCGGATACGGTCCGTGGGAAGCTGCAGTCGATAGCGTTGCCGACGCCGGCATCTTCGCGCTGGAAGTCGGTGCCAGGCCGCTGGAGGAACTCAAGACGATCGCCGCCGCGGCGGCCGCCAAAGGCGTCAAGATCGCCACTCTCTCCGCCGGCGTCAATCTGGACAAGGACGAGTCGATCGCGGCCTTCGAGGGCCACCTGGAATCGGCCAGGGCGCTGGCGGTACCCATCTTCTTCGTCAGCGTCTCGGGCTCCGAGCTGGACCGCTCCGAGCACATGAAGCGCCTGCGCGCCCTGTCGGTAAAGGCCGCCGACTGCGGCGTTACCCTCTCGATGGAGACGCACCCGCCGTTCTGCCAGAACGCCGAGGGGATGCTGCTGACGGTGTCCGAAGTCGACCACCCCAATTGCCGCATCAACCTCGACACCGCCAACATCTTCTACTACAACGAGGGCCGCGACAGCGCCGACGAACTGGAGAAGGTCATCGATGTCAGCGCCAGCCTGCATTTGAAGGACACCGACGGCGGCTATCACTCGGAGAACTTCCCCGTCCTGGGGACGGGAGTGGTGAAGTTCCCTCAGATCCGCGACATCCTGATCGCGGCCAACTTCGAGGGTCCGCTGACCATCGAGCTCGAGGGCCCCGTGGTCGCCGGTCTCGATGTGCCCCAGCGGCACGAAGTCGTCT
>CAZXDD010000475.1:1339-6427 GCA_964639415.1 uncultured Armatimonadia bacterium | reverse complement strand
GGCCGTGCGGGCCGGGGCGCTCAACGGCTACGGCGCGGGTCTCGGTGGCCTCGGCTCCACCCTCCAGCCCGGCGAGGCCTCGGTGAACATGACCCGCTTCGCCGGCGACTGCACCGATGTGGAGGTACTGACCAACGGCGAGCTCGAGGTCCGCGATCTGACGTGGCGCATCCTCGACCTGTGGCGCTCGGTGCCCGGCGGTGAGCAGCTCTACCTCATCAGCACTCCGGCCCATGTGGGCACCCGGGAGTCCCGGCAACTGGTGGGGGTGAGCCGTCTCGTGGGGCAGGACGTCGTGGATGCCCGCAAGTGCGAAGACTCCGTGGCCCGCTGCGGCTATTGGATCGACATCCATTGCCCGCTGGGGCTGGTCGGTGGTGGCGATGTGCACCTGTGCACGGTGAACTGCAAGAACACCGACTGCTTCATGCTCAGCGAGTACTCCGAGCAGCTTCCGGACGAGCTGTACCCGCCCGATGACGACTGGTTCGACATCCCCTACGGGACGCTGGTGCCCAGGGAGCTGGACGGTCTGCTGGTGGCCGGCCGCTGCATCTCCTCAGATCATCAGGCGATGGCGGCCTTCCGCGTGATGGGCACCTGCATGGCCATCGGCGAGGCGGCCGGAACCGCCGCCGGGATGGCCGCGGTGCGCAACACCCGGCCACGGAACCTGGAAGTGGCGGAGCTGAGGCGGACTCTGACGGAGGCGGGGGCGTTGGTGTAGACGGAGCAAGACGTACCCACGGGCATCCGGCGCCCCACCGCGCATCCCTCGGCGGTGGGGCGCTTTTCTACCTCACCCTCTTCCACTCATCGAACATCGCCAGGGCGCTCTCCCAGGGCATCGTGCTATGCACCGATACACAGGGGGAGAGGATCAGGCCCGTCTTGCCGAAGACCTCGAACGTCGACCGCACCGCCTCACGGGTCACCTCCGGCCCGCGCCACAGGTGGTACGTGCTGCTCACCCCGGTCCAGAGGCCGGCGGCCCCGAGCTTGTCGCGCACCGCCACCGGGTCCACGCCCTCGAAGGCCAGGTCGATCCCGAACAGGGAGTCCAGCTCGAGCCCCGCGAGGTAGTCCAGGATGGGCATGATGCCCGTATGCACCGTGTAGCTCAGCGGCATACCGGCCGCATGGGCCGCGTCACGCTCGGCGCGGAGCCTGTCGCCCAGGAAGCGCTCCAGCATCGCCGGGCCGTAGAAGTCGGCGGTCTCGTAGAAGCCGTTGCGGCGCACCAGGTCGATCCCCTGCCCGGCCAAGGCGCGAAGCGACCGGATGTTGAGTCCGTGCTCGAAGGCGAGATAGGCATCCACCAGCTCCGGGCGCTCGACGGTCATCGTGCACAGCTCGTGGGCGCCGAAGAGCTGCAAAGCGCCAGTCAGCCCGGTGCCTACGTGGGCCACGGTGGCGAGCCGGTAGCGGTCGGCGAGGGCTCTGGCCGATCGCGCGGCGGGCTGCAGACGCCGGGAGATGGCCTCCTGGGCAAGGGGCCTGCGGACCTCCTGCAGGGCCGCCAGGTCTGCCTCATCCTGGATCCAGGGCTCCACGAAGTGGCCGATGTTGAAGTCGCTGTAGAGGGGCAGGTCTTGCCCGTGGGGCCACATGTCGTTGTAGCGGACCGAGGCGTGCAACTCGCCGGCGTCGGTGTCGTAGGCCTTGTGCAGGACTTCGCCCTCGAGCCAGATCCGCGAGGGCACCTCGGAGGCCGGGCGGCACGGGTCCACGGACAGGCTGACCACCTGATCGAGGCCCAGCTCTTCCACCTGGTAGGCCAGTTGCTCCTCGAGGGGCGCCTCGGGGGCCCAGGGGAACTGCCACTTGTAGCCCCGTCGGGTCTCGGGGGCCAGAGGGTTGAAGGCGGCGCAACAGGGCACATAGTCAACGGGCTTGCGGGCGACGGCGGCGAGGATTCGTTCTCGGGAAGTCAACGCAGCTCACCTCGGGGCGCACGGGAAGCTCCTACCCCTGCAAGGGCATCTCCAGGGACCGGCCGATGGCGGACAGTTCGCCCGAGCCCCTCCCGGCGCCTGCTCTCCTGCGCTCATGTCGTCGGGCGGTTATCCTGCAGCCCTGCCACACCGCAGTTGCCCCTCGCACGCAGGAGCCGGCTACACCCGCAAGGAACCCGTTCTCAGCCCACCTTGTGAGGTGACTTGCCATGGCTCTAGCACTGACCCTCCTGCTCATTCCTGCCACGGTCCTGTCGGCGGCGGACGGGCCCTCTCTCGTCTTCTCGAAGGACGATCTCCCCGCATTGCGGCAGCGCATCGCCGGCGGCGACGCCGCCGTGGCCTGGGAGGCGCTCAAGGCCCGCGCGGACGCCTGCTGCGATCCGGCTTCACCCGGGTACGCCGACCCGGAGCGGTTGGATGCCGAGCCCGGTGGCCAGGTGAGGCCGCAGGTGCTCGGACACACCTTTGGCCGGCGGCTGACCTCCTGGGCGGAGGACCTGGGCCTCGCCTATCAGGTCACGGGTGATGAGAAGTATGGCAGGCACGGTGCCGCGATCCTGATGGCGGCGGTTCAGCGCCTCCCGGTCACCGACCCACGGCCGGCGAAGTCCTTCGCCGGAGCGCGGGGCGATATCGTCCGCGGCCTGGCCGTGGGCTACGACTGGCTGGGCGAGTTACTCGATGCCAAGCAGCGGGAGCAGTTCGCCCGGGTGGCCGCCGATTATGTGCGCAATATCCTCGCTGAGGCGCACAGAGAAGGCACATGGTGGGTGCCCTACCACAACTTCATGGGCGTCGCCGGAGGGGCGGCCGGCTGTCTGGCGCTCAAGCTGCGCGATGCCTACCCCGACGAGGCGCCGGGCTGGGTGACCGATTGTACGCAGATCGTCGCGACATATCTCGACGCGGGCTTCGACGAACAGGGCGCGTGCTTCGAGGGCACCGGCTATGGGGTCTACGGACTCACGAATGCCACGCTGTTTGCCGAGGCGCTGCGCAGAAGCGGCGGGCCAGACCTGCTGCAGCACCCGAAGCTTCTGAGGGTGCCACACTTCTATGCCATGTCGGTACTACCCGGCGAGCGGGTGGTGGAGGCGCGCAATGACGCCAACTACGCGGGCCTGGGCAATCCGTTGTTCCTGCTGTTGGCGCAGCGCCGGCCCAGTCCGCTGGCCGCCTGGCTATGGGAGCGCTGCGGAGGCGGGACGGAGGCACTACGCATTGTGTGGGACAGCGACCTGACGCCGGAGGCCCCGAGTACCCTCTGCGAGCACTTCGAGGGCCGCGGGCTGTGTGTGTTCCGCACCGGGTGGGAGACCGAGGACCTGATGTTCTCTGTGGAGGCCGGACCATACCACAAGGTGACCCACAACCAGGCGGACAAGGGCTCGTTCACGCTATACGGGCTGGGGCAGCGCTGGGCCATCGATTCGGGATATGGGAACAACCAGCTCCCCGGCGGCCGCGATCAGACGGAGGCCCACAACTGCGTGCTCATCGACGGTGAGGGCCAGGCGCTCTCGGGAGCCGGGCTCGGCACCGATGGCACGATAGCCCGATACGCCGATGAGCCCGGCTACGGCTACTGCCTGGCGGACGCCACGGACGCCTACAATCGCAATAGTGCCGGCAAGCCGGGTGCGGTGGTGCGGCATGCCCTGCGCCATGCGCTGTTTCTCAAGCCCCGCGGCGGAGTGCCGGCGTACGCCGTGGTGTTGGACGACATCGTCAAGGACGATGATCCCCACAGGTACACATGGCTGCTACACACCGCGGCCAACACGGAGATTGAGACAGAAGAGGGGCGGGCTGTGCTGCACCCCAATGCCTCCTCCGGAGGGGCCTACGTGGAGACGCCGCCGGAGGCCACAGGGCAGGGGACCTGCACGTGGCGCTTCGCCGCGAAGCAGGATGGGCAGTACACGCTGTGGGCCAGCGTGCGTGCGGCGGGCCCCGAACCGGGCAAGTCGGATTCCTTCTTCGTGCAGGTCGACGAGGGCAGGCAGATCGCCTGGCACGCTCCGGGGGGCCGCGAGTGGCGGTGGGGCGAAGTGACCGACGGGGTGCCGCCCGTCGGGGTGACCTTCGCCCTCACGGCAGGCGAGCATGTGCTGCGCTTCCTGACCCGAGAGCCGGGGGCGCAGGTAGACCGCCTGGCGCTGACGACGGCGCCGGATGCGACGCCCCCCTTCACCGGTGATCCCCGGGCGATCCTGTTGCAGGCCGAGGAGGGGGAGGTGGCGGCTCCGATGCGCGTGGTGAGCGAGGAGGGGAAGGCCCGGCCGCCGCGGATGGTGGTGCGGGTGGCGGCCGCGGCGCCGGTCTTCCTGGGTGTGGATGGCTACGAGGCACACCCGCGGCTCAATGCCGAGACCACCGCGAGCAACCCGCGGTTCGCAGCGGTGCTGCTGCCCCTGCCCGGCGATGTCCCCGAGCCGTCGGTGCGCTACGTGCAGGAGGAGGCGGGGCTGCGCGTGCGCGTGATGTGGACGGAAGCTACGGTGGACGAGGTGTTCTGGCCGGCGGCCACCGGCGCGCCCCCAATCGTGACCCGGGCGCCGCGCGAACCATGATCGGACGCCGCTCCCGCCGGGGGCCCCTCCGACGGCGTCTGCCCCATTGCTTGCCCCGCACAGCGGCGCGGACAGCACAGAAACCCACGACAGCAGACGGGCGGCAGCGGCCCGCGACGGCCATGGCCAACGACCGCGATGAGACCAGATGCACGTGCCCCTGCGTGGCGGACGGTGCCCACAGGGACAGAGGACATCGCGTGGTCCGCCCCTGTGGGGCCAGGCGTCTCGCTGCGCCCGGGGCCGTTCGGGAGGTCTGCCGGGTTCGGGGGGTGAAGTCATCGGCGCGTAGACGTCTGGATCCGCCGTGCGCCGTCCGCCGGAGGTGTCCCATGCGCCACACCGTGCTCTTGCTCCTGATCGCCGCGGCCGCTTGTTCCGCCGCTCCGCCGGCTCCCACCACGGCCGCCACCGCCGGCCGGACTTCCCGGCCGCCCACGATCGATGGCGTGCTGGACGAGGCCTGCTGGCAACCCGCCACTTCCGCCGTGCTGGCGGGCTTCGTCAAGCCCGACATGACGGCGGCCGCCAACGTGGTGCGCATCGCGAGCCTGTTG
>CAZXDD010000475.1:0-1329 GCA_964639415.1 uncultured Armatimonadia bacterium | reverse complement strand
TCTGGGGATCGTCTGCCACGAGCCCGAGATCGACAAGATCCGGCAGTTCTGCACCCGGCGCGATGAGGCCGTCTGGCGCGATGACTGCGTGGAGGTTTTCCTGGACACCAACCGCGACCGCACCACCTTCACCCAGATCATCGTCAACGCCCGCGGCACCCTTTACGACGCCCGCACTCCGGGGGATTCCTCGTGGAACGCCGAGATCCGCGCCGTCGCCGTGGTGGGGGAGGACCGCTGGACGGTGGAGCTTGCCATCCCCTTCTCTGACCTGGAGACGGTGCCCCAGGAGGGCGATGTGTGGGGGTTCAACATCGGCCGGGAGCGCTGTCCGGGACAGGAGCGTCTGAGCATCTGGTCCCCCACATACGGCAAGTTCCTGGAGCCCGATCGCTTCGGTGACCTCACCTTCTCGGCCACCCCGTCCAATGTGTCGTGGCGGCCGGTGGCGCCGCCTGCCTTCGGCCCCGGCGGCATCGCCATGCAGTGCAATCGGTCACAGGAGCCCGCTCTGCGGATCATCGACGACTGGCCTGCCGAGTTGCCCCGCGACTGGGAGGTGCCTCCGGCCGCCGTTGCCGCCTCCGGTCCGGCGCAGGCGGTCTTCGGCCCCGGTGGCCGGGCCTGGACGGGAACCTATCGCCTCGTGGACGGCAGCGAGGTGGCCCTGCTCATCGAGCAGAAGGCCGATGGGCTGACCCTGTTCCGTCAGGCACTGCCGATCCGTCTGGAGCCCGCACCGCAGACGGCACGCCTCGCGGCCCACCTGCTGGCTCTGGCACCCCGCGCCGAGGGCGCCGACCCCTTCGCCGCCGAGATCCGCGAGATGCTCGGAACCGCGCGCCGCACCGTGGATGATTTCGTGCAGGGCAATCTGACCCGCACCGACCCCATGCTCGCCGAGGAGTGGCGAGCGGCGGCGGCCGTCCAGGCAAGGCTGGCCCGGGAGATCGCGGGACTGGCCTATGTGGTCTGGACCAAGTCGCCTCTGGAGGGCGTGGAGCGCCGGGAGATGCCTCCGGCTCTCCGCCCCGATCCCACGTTGGACCTCACCGCCTTTGGCAATGAGAAGGAGGCCGGGACCTTCCTGGTCACCAACCTCTCCGGCAGCGCCCTCGAGGGCAGGCTCACCGTCTCACCCCTCTCCCTGATCGCCTCCGACCGGCTTGAAACCCAGCCCTCAGGGGGCATCGTGGTCAATGGCGACTTCTCCGCGGATGACAACGGGGACGGCCTGCCCGACGGCTGGCGCAGGACGGGCGGGGATGCCGGAGCGGGTCTGAGATCGGAAGAGCACACGTCTGAACTCCAGTCACGAGATTCCATCGC
>CAZXDD010000474.1:0-6440 GCA_964639415.1 uncultured Armatimonadia bacterium | reverse complement strand
GAGGCAGAGGCAGAGGCAGAGGCAGAGGCAGAGGCAGAGGCAGAGGCAGAGGCAGGACTATAGATGTGCGGCCGAGAACCCCGCATTCGCCGGGAATGTCATTCCTAGAGCGTCTGCTCCCAGAGGGAGCTGCTCGAGGAATCTCCCGGCATTCCGCGAGATTCATCGCTATCTCGCTGCGCGAGATGGACGCTCAGAATGACAGGAACCGGGCCGGCCAGACTTCTCGGCCGCGCCTCCGGGGCCACGTCGAGGCGGAGCTCACCGAGGCAGTTTTCGGCTCCGGAAGCGAGTTCGTGGGGCGTGGGCCAGCCGAGCCCCGCCGGTCCATCGGGGCCGGCTTGGTCCTGGTCCGGCGCAAAGGCGTCATGACGCCCGCCGAACGGCAA
The DNA here is from genome assembly GCA_964639415.1 of uncultured Armatimonadia bacterium. Lineage (GTDB taxonomy): Bacteria > Armatimonadota > Zipacnadia > Zipacnadales > JABUFB01 > CAYRFY01. The sequence goes on along the minus strand of CAZXDD010000474.1, from coordinate 6,051 downwards.
CTCGCGGGGGGCGATCGAGCAAGGGAGTCTGGCAAGCAGATGAGAAGCGAGTTGCTGGGGCGAGGGCGCCCGCTTTTTGAGGCCATCATGCAGGATGTCCTTGGCCGGCGGCTCTTGAGCCTGCACACGGACTTCAGCACGGTCACGGGCGAGCATACCATTGTCTTCACGCTGTCGTCGGCGCCCGAGCCAGACACTCTCGGCGGTACCAAGGCATAGTGGGCCGGCAGACCGCATCCACAGCGCCGGCGAGGGGGCCGGCGGCAGACCCTCCCATTGGCCGGAGACGGGAGGCGTTCGCGGCACGGGAGTATCGGCCGGGGGGCAGCGGAGCGGCAACGGGTCCCACAGCAAGGGGTGCAGGGGGGCCAACCGGGTTGTGAGACGCGACAGGACGTGTTACGATCGTAGCTTGTGGGCGCCCGACAACTGGGAGCAAGGGCAGGTGGCGTACGCCCACTGGTAAGGCCGACCTGAGCAACCATGATCGCGCGGGGCTCCTGCCGGGCGCCGTGTGGTACTGAAGGCCGGGGTCTCCGAGAGAGGCTTCGGCCGTTTGGCTGATGACGGGGAGGCGCCCATCGACGCAGTGCACCGAGTCCCTCCCCCATGGCCCGGCAACAGACAGGCAGTGGTGCGGGCGCCGACGGGACCGAAGGAGTGGACAGTATGGCCTGTGGGTATGAGCAGATTGCGGTCGCACTGCCGGATGATGTGGCGTCGGTACTCAGCCGGTGCCCGCGGCTCTCCGTCGCTGAGACGCTTCAGGACCTACTGAGCGCCTCCTGTGCAGAGGAGAGCGACGGCTGGCACGAGGTGGCATACGACCTCCCCGAGCGAGGGCGCTACGTGGAGGCACGCGTCTGCCGGGTGCGCAACGGGATCGCGGCCAACTACGCGGACCCCTACATGCGGCGCCGCGATCCCGACTGCATGCTGATCGGTGACGAACTGCCCTCGGACAAGCCCCGGTTCCGCGACCGTCTGGGCACGGACTTCGGCCCTCTGCGGCGCGAGACGCTGGACTGGCTGGCCGGGCAGGAACTACAAGTCTTTTTCTTCATGGCCGGCGGCCCCTCCCAGGGCCTGGGCGCGGCGGCCGTCGTCCCGGCCAATGCGGGCTTCTTCGCCTTCGGGCTGGCTCTCCTGCAGGGGATCACGGCGCCGCGGGACCTGCCCGACACCTTCCAGCTCGGCACCGTTGTCTATGTGGCTCCGCCCTTCCGACACACGCACTTCGACGGCAGGCAGATCGTCGTGCACAACCGGAGCGAGTCCCTCCACGAGCTCTTCGCCTACAACCTGTACCCCGGCCCGAGCGCCAAGAAGGGCGTCTACGGAGTGCTGCTGAGCCTGGGCGAGGCGGAGCGGTGGGTCACCGCGCACTGCTCCGCGGTGCAGTTGGTGACCCCGTACGGCAACAGAGTGGCCGTCATGCACGAGGGGGCCAGCGGCGGCGGCAAGAGCGAGATGCTGGAGCACATACGCCGCGAGGCCGATGGCCGCGTGCTCCTGGGGCGCAACACCGTCACGGGCGAGGAGCGCCATATCGTCATCCCGCGGACGTGCCGGCTGCGTCCCATCGCCGACGACATGGCGCTCTGCCACCCCGACATCCAGAAGGGCAATGGCAAACTCAGTGTACAGGACGCGGAGCAGGCCTGGTTCGTTCGCGTCGACCACATCGGGGCCTACGGAGCCGATCCCCAACTGGAGCGGACTACCCTGCAGCCGCCCGAGCCTCTGCTGTTTCTGAACATCGACGCCGTGCCGGGAAGCACGGCGCTCATCTGGGAGCACATCGAGGACGCGCCGGGCGTGCGCTGCCCGAACCCGCGAGTGATCCTACCTCGCCGGATCGTCCCGGATGTGCTGAGCGGCCCCCAGACGGTGGACATCCGGAGCTTTGGCGTGCGTACGCCTCCGTGTCGCGCCGAGGACCCGACCTACGGCATACTCGGGCTGTTCCACATTCTGCCTCCGGCTCTGGCCTGGCTGTGGCGTCTCGCGGCGCCGCGAGGGCATGATAACCCCAGCATCGTGCAGACCCAGGGCATGAGTTCCGAGGGTGTCGGCTCCTACTGGCCGTTCGCCGCGGGACGCCGTGTCGACCACGCCAACCTCCTGCTCACACAGATCCAGCAGAGCCCTCTGATGCGCTACGTGCTTGTGCCCAACCAGTACATCGGCGCCTGGCATGTGGGCTTCACGCCGCAGTGGCTGACCCGCGAGTACCTGGCGCGCCGCGGAGCCGCCTGGTTCGGTCCTGACGAGGTGAAGCCCGCACGCTGCCCGTTACTGGGTTATGTGCTCGGCATGGTCGTGCTGGAGGGGCAAACGGTTCCGCCCCAGTTACTGCATGTCAACCAGCAGCCCGAGGTGGGGGCACAGGCCTACGACCGGGGCGCGGAGATACTCCAGAGCTTCTTCGAGCAGGAGATCCGGAGGTTCCTCATGGACGACCTTCTGCCCGAGGGCCGGCGCATCATCGGGGCCTGCCTCGATGGTGCCGATGTTGGCGAGTACTGTGAGCTGATCGACGCCCCGACGCTACTGGATGAATAAGCCCATGGCAACAGACAGGCCCGCGGTCCGCCTCGACCGCGACGGAACAGCGATCGAGGGCGGCGGACACCTTCGCCGCCCGGACCGGCTGGAGTTCCGGCTCGGTGCCCTCGCCGCCCTGCGCAGACTGCAGAGGCGCTCTGCGCTCGTGCTCGTCACCAGCCAGGGCGGCATCGCCCAGGGGCTGGACACAGCTTCCGAGGCGGAGGCGGTCAACGCGCACGCAGTGGACGTGCCGGCCCGCAACGCGATCACCATCACCGCCGTCTGCGTGCGCCCACACCCAGGGGCCGACGGCCGCCGATGCATCAAGCCCCGGCCGCACCTCCTGCAACCGGCGTCAAGACGGCGCGGTCTGGACTTGTCACACTCGTCCGCCGTGGGCGACCATCCGCACGGCGCTGAGCCGGCTGCGCGCGCCGGAGCGCGCAGTGGCATTTCCGTACTGACCGAGCACGGCCGGAAGCACGCAGACGACGCGCCACCGGACACGTCCGGGGCCGCCACCAGTGAGCAAGCGCCCGAGCTGACCCTCGCCGCCGGCGGGGGAGCTTCGGGATGAGGCCGCCCTCGGCACGTACCCTCACCGCGGCACTGGCCATCCAATGCTGCAATGGCGGCCTGTATGCCTGGAGCACCTTCGTGCCCGCGCTGCGGGCTACCTACGGGCTATCCGCCACCCAGGCGGCAGTCATCTTCAGCACCACCATGGCCTTCTTCACCGGGATGATGGTCATCGCCGGTCCGATACAGGAGCGGCGAGGCCCCTCGCGCGTCGTGGTCCTGGGCGGTGTGCTGTTTGCCCTGGGCTATCTCGTCGCAGCCCGCTCGCAGGGCAGCTTCTGGGCGCTCCTGGTCGGACTGGGAGTGCTCGGAGGGACCGCCATCGGTCTGGGGTACGTGAGTGCTCTGGGAGCCTGCGCGCGGTGCTTCCCCAACCACTGCGGGCTGGTGACCGGCATTGTGGTGGCGGGGTTCGGTATCTCAGGGATGCTTGTCGCGCAGGTGGCGTCGACTCAGTTGGCGGCCGGAGTAGACGTGTTGGTGCTGTTGGGGCGCATCGGCGTGGTTGCAGGTGCGGTGCTGGTGACCGCCGGCCTGCTGCTGTCGGTGCCGGGGCAGACCCCCGCCGCCGCCGTGGGGGGGGCGGCGGTCCTGCGGGAGCCCGCCGTCCGCCGTCTTCTCGTAGGCATGTTCGCAGGCACCTTCGGCGGCCTCCTGGTGGTGAGCAACCTCGGGCCCCTTGTGCTGTGCCTGGGCGCACCGCAGAGAACCGCAGTGTGGGCCGTCGGTGCCTTCGCCGTGGGGAACACTGTGGGACGCATTGTGTGGGGCCGCCTCGTGGACCGCAGCGGGCGCAAGGCGGTGCCGGCATCCCTGGTGTGTCTGTGCATCGCGCTGCTCCTGCTGTCGGCGTCGGTGCCTCCTGGGGCCCTGCTGGGCGTGTGCGCACTGCTGGGGGCCTGCTTCGGTGCCAACTTCGTGGTCTACGCGGCGGAGGTAGCGCGCACCTACGGTCCGGACGGGGTGGGCCGAGTGTATCCGTGGGTGTTTCTGAGCTACGGTCTGGCCGGTATCGTCGGCCCGGCTGCGGGGGGCTGGCTGGCCGACACTCTGGGGGACTACCGCCTGGCAACGCTCCTGGCGGCACTCGTCGCCGGCCTGGGCGTGTTGGCCGTGACGCTGGCGGACCGCGGGCGCACGGCCGCGCCCCTGGGGACGGCCCGGCGATAGACCCCCGGATCGCCGTCCACAGCGCCGCCCCGCCTGTGGGTCTGCCGGGCCCTGCGTCCGCCGGCACCGCCGGCCGTGGGGCGGGGAGGACGGCGGGGGGGCCGCGCCTTTGCCGTGGAGCCCCACCAGGGGCGGCACAGACTGGCAACGGGCGTGGGGCCGTGAAGCACGACGCGGCCGCGCCCTTTTGCCTGCCGTGGGCGCGGCTACGTCGTTCCCTGGGGTCCCACACGGCGGGGCTTCCGGCCTGCACGCCGTTCCCCCTGCTCCTCCCCTGCCGTTACCCTGCCGCCCTCACCACCTGCGCGATGTGCTCGATCGCCTCTTCGGCCTCCGGTAGCAGCGGCTCGTGAGACTGGAAGACGTGGAACATCCCCTCCCAGACCTCCAGTGTCACCCGCACTCCCGCCGCCCGCGCCCGCTTCGCCACCCGGACGCTGTCGTCACGAATCACCTCGTGCTCGCCCACCTGGATCACAAGCGGCGGCAGGCCGGTGTAGTCGGCAAAGACCGGTGAGGCCAGCGGATCGCGCACCCGGTCGGGCGCTACGTAGCGCGAGACGAAGTCGGGCAGGCAGTTGGGGTGCATGATCGGGTCCAGCTCCGCCTCGGCACGAGTGGACTCGCCGCTGAGAGTCAGATCTGCGAAGGGCGACAGGGGAATGCCTGCCTGCGGGAGGGGAAGACCGCGATCGCGCAGGGCCAGGAGCACCGAGAGCGTCAGGCCGCCGCCCGCCGAGTCACCGGCGATGACAATCACCTCGGCAGGCGCCGGGCCCTCGGGGCCATTGTCCCTGAGCCACCGATACGCCGCGATGCAGTCCTCCAGCCCGGCGGGGAACGGGTGCTCCGGCGCCAGACGGTAGTCGGGCAGGAAGACCGAGCAGTGCGCCGCGGCCGAGATGTGGGCGGTCATCGCCAGGTAGAACGCCGCCGAGCCGGAGACGAAGCCGCCCCCGTGCAGGTACAGTAGCCTCACGTCTGGGTCCGCTCCGGGGGCCAGCACCCACTCCCCCGGGATGCCGCCGGCTTGCCCGGAGACGCAGCGGATGGCCGGGTCGGCCGGCTCGCGCCGCGTGGCCATCCCGGCCCTGAGCCCCTCGAGGTCGAACCCCGTCGCGCCGAATGCCGGCGTCTCGTGCAGCATTGCGAAGTACGCACGACTCTCAGCAGACACCATTCCCGCATCTCCCCGGGCCCAGTTGGGGGCGTTGTGCCGCGACCGGACGCGCCGTGAATTCGCGACGCGCGTCCCACAAACCTCCACCCCGCAAAGGCCTCCTGTCCTCCGGGAGGAATACTCTCCCCGTGCCGTGAATCCGCAGCTTGCCGGACAGGAGCAACGACGATGAGACATGCACCGATCCTTTCGCTTATCGCTCCGGCATTCGCACTCTTCCTTCTATCGGAGGTGCCCCCTGTGTCTGCAGACACCCTCACCGGCCCCGACGCAGGTCTGCTCGGCCACTGGCGCCTTGCCGGCGACGGCAAGGACAACTCCGGCAACGGCAACGATGGTATCGCCAAGGGCGTGGCCTTCGATGCTTCCGGTCCAGGCGGGCAGACCAACGTCGCCCGCTTCGACGGCCGGGGGGCGGTCATCACCGTGCCCGACGGGCCCGGTCTGCGGCTGGGGACGGACGACTTCACCGTCTCCGTCTGGCTGCAGACGCAGGAGAGCCTCGACGACGTGGTGGGCGACATCCTCAGATCGGAAGAGCACACGTCTGAACTCCAGTCACCGCTCATTAT
>CAZXDD010000473.1:0-6448 GCA_964639415.1 uncultured Armatimonadia bacterium | reverse complement strand
GGCCGGGGTGGAAGTAGAGCATCAGCTCGTGCTGCTTCTGCATCCCGCGCTTGAGCTTGTACTTCCCGCCCATCAGGTAGTAGTACAGCTTGATCTCGTCCAGCTTGCTGCAGTCGTCGTAGGTGCCCTCGGGGAAGTCGGGGCACAGGTCCACGATGAGCTCATTGTCGGCGACGCGAAAGCCCTTGGGGTAGAGCTGCCAGAAGTCCCGGACCGCGACGGTGAGGCCGAAGTCCTCGCTGGAGAGGTCGATCCAGCCGTCGGCTCGCTCGGTGTGGGCCTCTTGCTCGGGGTACGGGTCGATGCTGTAGGCGTCATCGTGAAGCTGCATCAGGCTCAGGGGCTCGCGGCCGCTGAGCTCCTGGCCCCTGCCCATGCCCACCGTCCAGGTCCAGTCTCTGCCGCGATCCAGCGGGATGTGGAGCCCGAGTTGCTCCAGGGTGGTGAACTCGGGCCCTTCGTGGTCGACGCCGAAGGTGGTGTAGGCCCGGACGAAGGGGGAGCCGGAGTAGAACTCGAAGCGGTTGGTGTAGGCGAAGTAGGGCTCGCCGCCCTCGCTGAGGTGGTGGCCGGTGACCTTGACCACCGTGCGCACCGGCCCGGCCTCCTCGATCTGGATGCTCTCCGGAGGGTTGTTGGTGCTGTACGGATCTCCGGGCTCCCGGTAGAGCTGGACGCCCATGAGCCGCTCCGGAGCCAGGGCCTCGTTGTCGGCGAAGGTGCCGTCGCCGTCGGCGTCGACCCAGACCTGACTGGGAAAGCCGGACTGGCGGCGGTCGAACTGCACGCGCAGAGGGCCCGTGTCGACCTGCAGGAGGTCGCCATCCCAGGCGTGGCGCAGAGGCGAGGCGCTCGGCGTCGCCGAAACATCGGAGCCGTACTCCAGGGCGTAGGTGGCGGTGGTGGAGGCGGCCACATCGGCCATGAAGCTCACCAGGAGCCATTTGATGCTGCCATCCAGCCAGCGAGCGCCGACCTTGGTCTGCAGCGGCACCTCGGCGCCGTCTACGGCCAGCAGGCGCACGTGGGCGGGGTCGCCCAGCTCGCCGGCGGAGAAGGGCACCCCGGAGTTCACCGGAAAGGCCGCCACCGCAGAGGAGTACGGGTTCTCGACATTCAGGGGGAGGTGCTCGCGCGTCACGGCTCCTTTGAAGGGCCGGGGCGCCTCGAAGGTGAAGCTCTGGCTCTCACTTTGGAGCACCGAGCCGTCCGGTCTGGGGGCGCGGATGGTGAAGTGGTAGGTCTGACCGGGCTGCAGGTCGGCGAGGTGCACACGGTGATTGGCCACAGGCGTCTCCTCGGTGACCTGCCAAAGTGGGCCGCCCTGCGGGCCGTACTCCACGGTGCAGGCCGTGGGCCAGGTGGTGATCCAGGTGATGCGTTCCTGGTCGACACCGTCGACACTTGCGAAGCCGGCCTCCACCTGGGACAGCTCGAACCTCCGGCCACGGATGGGGGGCTCCTTGGCCAGCAGCAGGATGTCCTCGGTGATGTGACTGCCCTCACCCCCCACGCGGACCGACAGCCCCTCGCCCCCCTCGAAGGTCACCGGACTGCTGAGGAAGTGGATGCGCTGGCGGCGGTCATTCTCATTGGCCACGAAGCGCCCCAGGCGCCTGCCTTCCACAGAGAGCTCGTAGGCTTCCCTGCCACCGCCGTCGTAGACCACCACCGCCGGGTAGAAGGTGCCGGCCCGGGGCACTGTGACGGTGATCTTGCCCGAGCCGCCCGTCACCGCGGGCCAGCGGTACTCGGCGTCGTAGTACCTGAGGCCCTCAAGCTCGGCGGTGACCGGCGAGATCACCACATTGCCGGGGTCCGCCTGCAACTGCCAGATCAGGTCCAGACCCTCGGTGACACGGAAGTTCTCGTCCCCAGTGATGTCTTCCAGGCCAACCACCCTCTCTCGCTGCGAATTGGCAGGTCCCCGGGCCTGCTGCCATCCGGTGCTGTCGGCGCTCTCATGGGGATCGGCGATCTCGGAAAGCACGGTGTAGCGGAAGACGGAGGCCCCGTCTTCCTGGGCGATCTGACAGTCGAAGCAGATGTACAGGATGCCGTCGTGGATCGCGATGCGCGGGGCGCGTGCGGGTAGGTTGGTGCCATCCGCGGAGAAGGCGGTGACACCGGGGGCGCCTCGTCTGTGGGCGAGCATGAACTCGCAGCCCATGCCCTGCCGCCCGGTGCTCGGGTCGTTGTCCGTATCGATGTAGAGGATCAGGCTTGAGTTCTCGAAGCTGTAGGGCGCGGCGAAGCGGATGGCCCACAGCCAGCGGTCAGTGGCCACATTGCCGAAGTCCACGCCCACCACATCCAGCTCCGGCCGTTCGGTGAGCGTGGCCGGAAAGCGCCCCACATCCTGAAGCTCCTCGGCGAAGTCCGGGGAGGTACCGAGCACATCTTCCACGGCCGCGGGCAGAACGTCCCCGTCGTCCTGGGCCAGGGAAGGCAGGCAGAGAAGGGTCGCTATGAGAGCGAGAGCGGGTAGCAGTCGCATGATTGCCCTCCACGGGCGGCGCATGGTCACCGGGGAAAGTGGGCCCGGGTGGTACCGGGAGAGTTCTTCCCGCCGAGGCAGTGGAGGACCTTTGGAGCGAAGGTAACGAACGGCTCCACCCCACAGGTGGCGATCATGCTCAGGGCGAATACTCTGATGGGTCCGGTTTCGGCCCCCGCCTTACTTTTCGGTGGAGGATTGTCGCAATGGCCGCCGGTTTGCTTCTGTTTGCGCTCCTGAACCTCTTCGCGGCACCGGGTGCGACCGCGCCGGCCGTGCTGTACGTCTCGCCCGATGGCGACGACACCTGGACGGGCCGGCTGAGCACACCGCAAGCCGATCTCACCGACGGGCCGCTGGCCAGCATCCTCGGCGCCAGGAACGCCCTGCGGCGGCTGGGTGGCGTGGAGGCCATCGTCTACCTGCGCGCAGGCACCTACCGCATGCGCGAGCCTCTCCGCCTGACCCTGGCCGACAACGGCTCAGGTGGCGCCGCCGTTACCTACGCGGCCTACCCCGGCGAGAAACCGGTGCTCAGCGGCGGACGCCGCATCGGGCGCTGGCGCCGGGGCGAGGATGGCGTGTGGAAAGCCCAGATCCCCTCCGTCGCCAACGGTCGCTGGCATTTCAACCAGCTCTTCGTCAACGGTCGGCGCCGCACCCGCGCCAGAACACCCAACGAGGGGTACATGTACACGGCCGGTCCCGCTCCGGGTGCCCTGGCCCCCTCCACCGGTCAGAGCAGCGAGGTGGGTAATAGCTCGTTTCGCTATGCCAACGAGGACCTCCGCAACTGGGACAACCTCAGCGACATCTGTGTGGTGGTGTACCACTCGTGGGAGACCTCCCGCCACCGCATCGAGTCGGTGGACGAGGCCCAGAGGATCGTGCGGTTCACCGGGAAGGCGGTGTGGCCGTTCGAGCGTTGGGGCCCCCGGCAAAGGTACTATGTGGAGAACCTGCCGGAAGCACTGGATCAGCCGGGGGAGTGGTACCTGGACACCGCAAGCGGTGTACTGAGCTACCTGCCGATTCCGGGGGAGGACATGCGCACCGCCGAGGTGGTGGCGCCGCGGCTCACCTCACTGGTCGAGATCGTCGGCGATACCGCGATCGGGCTGCCCGTCCAGAACGTGACCTTCCGCGGGCTTACCTTCAGCCATCAGGACTGGGTCTTGGAGCCGGAGGGACACAGCGACCACCAGGCCTCCAGCGGCCTGCCGGCCGCCATCACGCTGGATGGAGCACTCAACTGCGCCTTCGAGGACTGCGAGGTCTCCCACGTGGGTGGCTACGCCCTGTGGCTGCGGCGCGGCTGCACGGGCTGTCGGGTACAGCGGTGCCGCATCCGGGACATCGGCACCGGCGGCATCCGCATCGGCGAGACGGCGATTGCCAGGATCGACGCCGAGGAGTCGACAGAGAACCTCATCGACAACAACCACATCTGCGACACCGGCCACGTCTATGCGGGCGGAGTGGGGATCTGGGTCTCCCAAAGCAGCGGCAACCGCATCAGCCACAACGACATCCACGATACCACGTACTCCGGCATGTCGCTGGGCTGGAACTGGTCGGACGGCTACAATCGCTGTCACAGCAACCTTGTGGAGCGCAACCACGTATACCATGTGATGAACCGCCACCTCAACGACGGCGGGGCGATCTACACGCTGGGTGACTCGCCCGGCAGCATCCTGCGCGGCAACGTCCTGCATGACGTGTGGCCCTACAGCGGCCTGGGCTGGGGCATCTACCTGGACGCCACATCCAACGGGTTCGCCATCGAAGACAATGTGGTGTACAACTGCCTCACCGGCGGGCTCATGTACAACAACGGCGGGCATCAGAACGCGATCTCGAACAACGTGTTCGCTTTCACGGCCCAACAGGTGCTGTGGCCGTATTGGGAGCGGCGCCCCAACGCGTTCTCCCACAACATCGTCTATCTCACCCAGGGGACGCTGTTCATGCCGATGGCCCGCAACTCACTGCACGCCCGCATCGCGGCCGGTGACCCTCTGGGCGAATGGGACCACAATCTGTACTGGAACCCGAGGGACCCGGAGGTACCGTTCTTCGACGAGGGTTTCGCACAGTGGCAGAGCGGAGGCCTGGACCGCCACTCGCTGATCGCCGACCCGCGGTTCGCCGACCCTCAGAGCTACGACTTCCGCTTTGGCCCGGATTCGCCGGCGGCCCGGCTGGGTATCCGCAGCCTTGACACCTCCGGCGTCGGGCTCTACGGCGACCCGGAATGGGTCGCCGAGCCGGGGCGCTACGCCCATGCACCCACGGTGCTCCCGCCGGCTCCCCTGCCCCCGGGTCCGGTGGCGGTGGACGATGGATTCGAGGACACCGCCGTGGGAGAGCGGCCGCGGGGAGCCACGGTGAGCGGGGAGGAGCGGGGCGCCTCGATCCGCGTCAGTGACAAGCGGGCCGCGGCGGGGACACGAAGCCTTGAGTTCATCGATGCCGAGGGGTTGCCGCACGCCTGGCAGCCACACATGTACTACACGCCGGGTTTCCGCAAGGGCGAGGTCTGTCAGAGCTTCGACATCTACCTCATGCCCGGCGCGACACTGTTCACCGAATGGCGTGACGGTGGCGAATCCCCCGGCCGCACCGGCCCGAGCATCAGCTTCGAGCCCGACGGGGGGCTCAGGGCGGGAGGCCGACTGCTCTGCGTCCTGCCCCACGAGCGGTGGGTACACGTGGAGATTCGGGCGGAACTCGGGGAGGGCGCAAGGCGGAGGTTCAGTGTAGCGATCGGGCCGCAGGACGGCCCCGAGAGGCGTTTCGAGAACCTGCCGGTCAGCGGAGGAAGCTTCAATAGTCTGAACTGGCTGGGTTTCGTCAGCATGGCCACCGTGCCGGCTCAGTTCTACGTGGACAACGTTAGGATCGTGCCGGTGGGTGGGGACCGAGACTAGGTCATCCGTGCCCGAGCGCAGGCGCGCTCTGCGACGTCCTGCCCGGGTCAAGCCTACGAGGAGGGAGACCGCATGAGAGCTGACAAGTGCATGGCAGGCCCTGAGGAGCGGACATCGGCCAGGTTGTTGGGAGCGTTGTTGCTTGTCCTGCTGGTGCCGCTGGCGTCCTGCCAGACACCATCGGCGCAGGCTCCGGTTCAGGCCGGAACGGCGGTTGACGCACCCAAGCCCGGTGAGGGCAAGGCGGCGGACAAGGACCTTGCGAAGGAGCCCAAACCGGAGGACTTCGCCGCCCCGGAGGCAAGAGACAAGGACAAGGAGCCGCCGAAGGAAGCCACGCCGCTGCCCGCGGGAGTGGGCGACACCGTCTTCTCCGACGACTTCGCCGCCGCCACGCTGGATGAGGCCAAGTGGGTCCACACCGTGCAAAACGACTTCGAGAAGGAGGTCGCAGCTCCCAAGGACGGTCGGCTTCAGTTGGCCGCCTCCAGTGTCGGCACAGATGACAAGACCGTCAAGTTCCATGGAGTGCGAACCAAGGACGCGGTCGTCGACATGGCCAAAGGGACCCAGATCAACTATGAGGTCGACTGGGGCAAGCAGTCCAACGGCTGCTACATGACCGCCGGGATCTGGATCTGCCCCACGGAGCAGGACAACCCCCGGGACGCCAAGGACAGCATCGAGTTCAACTACATCGGCGTGCCGCCGGGCAAGACCGCTCGCGGCTGGGTGACGGCCACGACCGGCGGCATCAACCGCCGGCTCATGACCGAGGGCTGGCCCAACGAGAAGGCGGGCCGCGAGATCGGGCTGCAGAAGGTCAGCATCAAGGTGAACAGGGACAACCTCGTCATCACCGAGAACGACAAGGTGATCCTTGAGGTCAAAGACCTCGGCGCCAAGTTCGACAAGGGCTACCTCTACCTGCAGCACTCGACCCACAGCAACTACCGGCTGCGCTCGGTGTTCTTCGACAACGTGCTAGTGAAGGCACTCAAGGCAGGCTAGACCGGCT
>CAZXDD010000472.1:0-6459 GCA_964639415.1 uncultured Armatimonadia bacterium | reverse complement strand
CTCCACGCGGAAGGTTCGTCTCCCGCTCGTCCAACTGTTCATCATCACCCCGGTGGCGCCGTTGTCGAACTCCAGGAACGCCGTGATGAAGTTGATGTCCGGCACCAGTACGCGCCGGGTCACGCTGTGCACGCCCCGGACCCGGCCGCCGCACATCCAGCGCAGGGTGTCGATGGCGTGCACCCCGTCATCCATCATGTGGTCGCGGGCTCCGGTGAACGGAGCGATGTTGCACTTGTAGAAGGTGCACACCGCGTGCACGATGGGGCCGCGCCTGAGGCACTCCTCGCGGAGCTTCACCACTATCGGGCACGTGCGGCGCTGGAAGCCCACCTGGGTGACGCAGCCGTGTGCAGCGGCGGCTTCGGCCAGCGTCCGCGCCTGGTGCATCGTGATGCCCGGGGGCTTTTCGATGTACAGGTTCAGGCCTCGCTCCAGCACCCACAGCCACACATCGTAGAGCATGTGGGGCTGGCCGATGGCGTACACCGCGTCCGGGGAGGTCTTCTCGATCATGGCGCGATAGTCGCTGTAGCGCCCCTCGATGCCGTACTTGTCGGCGGTGGCGGTCAGCCGCTGGGGGTCGAGGTCGCAGATGGCGGCGATCCGCACGTCGTCGAAAGAGCACAGCGAGGGATAGTGGACGCTGTTGGCCATGGCGCCGGCGCCGATGGTGACGACGCGCAGTGGGGAGGGAGGCATGCGCTGGACCCCTGTGCCTTGTTTTGGCCGACCGTCGGGGGAGGCAGGCGACGGTGGTAGTGTGTTCCTCGCAATCGGGCGATCCACCTGCGCCCCCGCAGAGGCGGGGCACAGGGCCTGCCGCCCGGGGCCGCGCGGGGGCGCCGGGCGGGGGAGGCCGCGACCGCGGGCGCCCGCAGGCCGACTTCCCGGGCCAGGCGGTGAACGGCCGAGAGCTGGGTATACTGCCCTGTGACCGACGGTCACCCGGCGGGCCTCTTCCGGCGGAGGAGGGGACGCTGCCGCGGGGAACCTACCGCGTAGGCCCGGCCATCACCTGAAGGAGGGGACGAGATCAGCGCGCCACTGAGGGCACTGCTGGCGGCGGTCGCCATCGGCATCGGTGCGGCGGCCCTGGTTGTCTACTCCTGCTCCGACGGCATGCGCACCAGTTTGGTGGGCCGCATCTGCTGGCGTCTGGAGTTGGTCACGTACGACTATCGCGCCGCCAACGGCCTCCCGGAGACCCCCAGCGACGATGTGGTCCTGGTGACGATCGACGAGCTATCCATGTCGCATATCGGGGTCTGGCCGTGGTCCCGCGAGTACCACGCCCGGGTTGTCGACAACCTTACCCGGGCGGGCGCTTCATCGATCGGTTTCGATGTGCTGGTGAGCACCGTCAGCCAGGCGGCTCCGGAGGAAGACGCGGCCAATCGGCCGCTGGACTGGGAGCCGCCGCTGAGCCGGGCGGACCTGGCCCTCGAGAAGGCCATCGGCCGAAGCGGACGCACGGTTCTGGCCGCCACCATCGCGCAGGACAGCATCGCCGGCCGCGAGCTGGATGCCGGCCTCACTCAGGCGCAGTTCCCGCACTGGCGCTTCGAGGACGCCGCCCTGGGAATCGGCCTGGTGGGCCTGCCCCAGGACGAGGACGGCATCGTTCGCCGCTGTCCGATCAGTCGCTCCTACCAGGAGGAACGGCTGTTTTCGATGCCCGTGCTCCTGGCGGCCCTCCGAGAAGGCACCGAGCCCGAGCAAGTCGCCCGGCGCATCGCCGGGGCCGCCGGCGCGTCGGCGGGCGAGACCACGGATGGCGACTTCCTGATCTCCTTTCGGTCGCCGGATCGAGGCTACACCACGCTCCCCTTCTACCGGGTGCTCCGCGGCCAGTTCGCCCCGGAAGACGTGCGCGGCAAGATCGTGTTGCTCGGCGCCACCGCCCAGGCGCTGCAGGATACCCACAATACACCGCTGGCCGCCCGCATCCAGACTTCCCCCGGGGCCGCCGCCGCGCCCCGGATGGCGGGCGTCGAGTTGCTCGCCAACGCCCTGGATACCGTCTTGCGCCACGCCCATACCCGCCGTCTGCCCCCGCTGTCCACACTCGCTTTGGCGTGCCTGATCGGGGCCCTCGTGGCCCTCATCGAGCTCCGGGTGCGGCCCCTGTGGGGCATCGCGGCCGCCTGGCTGCCGTCCCAGCTCGGGGCTCTTGTCCTGGCGCTGGCCATGTGGCAGCTCTACCGCGTCTGGGTGCCACTGGTCGCGCTGTCACTCAGCGGTACGGCCAGCTATGTAGGTGTGATGGTCTACCTGGAGCTGACCGGTGAGCGCCAACGCCGGAAGATGCAGCAGTCCTGGTCGCGGCGGGTGTCGCCGGAAGTGCTGCAGGTCATCCTCGCCAGCCCCGGCTTGACCCAGGTAGCCGGCCGCAAGCTGGAGGCCACCGTGCTGTTCACCGACCTGCAGGGCTTCACCACATTCTGCCACGAGGCCCCGCCGGAGGTGGTGGTGGAGAACCTCAACCGCTGCCTGGCGCTGGTCACCCGCTGCGTGCGTCGGCACAGCGGCACGGTGCACAAGTTCATCGGCGACGGTGTCATGGCCGTCTTCGGCGATCCGGTGCGGCAGCCCGACCACGCGCTGCGGGCAATCCGTTCGGCCCAGGACATGCAGCAGGAGATGGAGCGCCTCCGGGCCAACCTCGATCCCGACCGCTGGGCCCCGGTGCTGCGAGTGGGCATCCACACGGGGGAGCTGGTGGCCGGAGACATCGGCTCCGACGAGATGCTGGAGTACACGGTGATCGGTGACACGGTCAGCACTGCCTCGCGGCTGGAGGGCCTGAACAAGGAGTACGGCACGGTGATCATGGTCAGTGCGGCGACTCTGGAGGCCGCCGGGCCCGGAGTGCCCTCCAGGAGGCTGGGGATGGTGGAGGTCCGTGGCCGGCCGGAGCCGATGGAAGTGTTTGCCGTCGACCCGTGGAAGCCAATACTGGCAGTAGACAGTGAGGACGGCTGACCGCGAGATCGTCTCGCGGCGTCGGCGCGGGGAGCCCGACGTCCGCGGCAGACGGAGCAGGGCGCCCACGGCTGCAGCACCGTTGCGTACGGAAGGCACATATCCCCGCACAGTTCGGACCCCATGGGCCCGTGCCCACGAGCGGCCGGCGAGGGGCCGCAGAGCCCGGCAGGAGGCACAGCGCATGAATGGCGTCTGGCACCCGGCACTTGACCCGAAAGTAGCGGTCGTAGCCCTGTGGGCGCTGCTGTCGGCGGCGTCCCCGCAGATCGCCGATGCGGCGAACGCCAAGTTCACCGCCGTGGTGGGTGGGGTCACCTACCAGAGCGGCTCGAAGGCCGCGTGGCAGGGAGCCAAGCCGGGCACGGAGCTGGCCAGCGGGGCCCGCATCCGCACGGACCGGCGCGGCAAGTGCGAGATCAAGTTCCCCGGCGGCAGCCTGGTTCGCATGCCGCCCCGTGCCGACCTGTCCATCGCCTCGGTGGCCTCCAACCATGTCAAGCTCCTGAGCGGGCAAGTGCTGACAAATGCCGTCAAGGGTTCCGGCGTGCGGATCGAGGGCGCCACGGCCACCGCCAGCGTTCAGGGCACCTGGGTCCTGTTCAGTGGGGAAGACATGTCCGTATGGGACGGCACCGCCACCCTGGAGACCCCGCTGGGCCGGCAGCAGGTGGGTGACCAACAGCGCGCCGGCATCGTCTCCTCGGTAGCCCCGCTGGTGACCGAGACCGGCGAGGAATGCGGTGAGGTCCAGGTCGGCGTGGGGGACGGCGAGCTGTCTGTCACCTTCGGCACCGTGCCGCCGTGGACCCTCCAGTTGACCGCAGTGAGCGTGGGGGGAGCGGTGCCCGACCGGTTCGACCCCGAGACCGCCTCCTCCAGTCACCCCGGGCTTGCGTCCACAACGGATGGGCATCTGCTGCCTCTCGAGGGTCTCCCGACCGGGGACGAAGGCCCGCTGTACGTGGTGGCATACGCCGTCCTCAACGGCGCCGACCCTGCGGAGCCCACCGTGGCGGCCTGGGCCGCGGGCGAGCCGATCGCCGCGGGCGGGATGGCCTTCGCCTACTTCCCCACCACGGCGGACTGGACATACCCCTGGGAGTTTCCCACCGGCACGGACAGGCCCTGGTGGTACGGGATCCAGCCCGGCGTTGCCACGGTGGCCACTCCCGGCACGGATATCGGTGTGGAGATGCGCGGCCGCAACTTGAGCTCTCAGGATGCACTGCAGCGGGGCATGTTCGGGGTGCCGACCCGCGGTAGCCTGGGGGTCGGTGTGCGAAGCGAGGCGGTGGCGGCGGCACCCGCGGGCTCGAGCCCGGGGGGCATCCCCCTGATCTGGGCTCTGGGAGGCGCGGCGCAAACCGAGCCGCAGGGAGCCGCCCGCCTGGGCAAGCGCTTCTTCGGACCTCGGACCCAGTGCGACCTGTATGGCCTCCTGTTCTCGGGCGGGAGCCTCGCCGGCGCCAGAGGCCGGATGGCCGCGGTCTACGATCCCGTGTACCTGGAGCTCGGCGCCGAGCTGATCGCCCAGTCCGACCAGCGGCTGCTCGGCGAGCTGAGCGAGGCCTTCGCCGTCTGGCGCACCGGCAGGCTGGACCTCACGGTGGGCCGGCAACACTACCTCGAGGGGCCCGTGAACAACGGGCCGCTGGGGGCGCAGTTTGGGTACCTCACCTTCGACGGCGTGCGCGCCCACTATCAGGGGCAGGGGTTCGCCCTGGACGGCGTGTGGCTCGAGGGCTATGACAGGAGCCTGGTCAGTCCCGGAGAGGGCGGCGGCTGGCTCGGAAGGGTGAGCGCCCCGGTGCTCGGGGGCCAGGTGGGGCTCAACCTGCTCAAGGAGCGTGGCGCCGACACGGGGCTGAGCCTGGACTTCAGCCTCCCCGCCGTCCCGCACTATCTGGACGTCTACGGCGAGTTCGGGGTCGACCCCTGGGATCGGCACTTCCAGACCTGGGGGCTGTATGTGCCCTGGCTGTTTGAGCAGACGGGAGTGGACCTGTTCGTGGAGCATGCCGGCCGTGGTGACTACCCCGAGACCCTGTCGGCGATGGCGTACAAGGATCTGGCCGATGACTGGCTCGCCATGGCCGCCTACCGGCACGTCCGGGGCGAGGACTGTGAGCTCTCCGTCGGCCTGGCCTGGCGGTTCGGCTCTTTGGCACCGTGAGACGGCATACGACCTTGCCGTAGGCGGCAAGTTTCGGGGCTCGCGCCTGCCGTTGGCCTGCGCCCCGTCTCATAACAATCGTCCGTTCCGTCGCCACGGCGCTTCCGCGCTGGCCGGGCCGGCCTGAGGCGACGACGGGCGAGATCGCAAGAGGAGGATGGAGATGCCCAGGTTCCTCCACCCATCGGCTATCCTGGTGCTGTGTGGTGTGCTCACGATTGCGGGCTGTGGCGGCGGGGGCCCAGCGGGCCCAAGCGGCACGATCCGCGTGGGGGTTGTGTTCCCCACCGCCTCCGAGGGCGTTTCCCCGCAGAGCCTTCCTGTCGCCACCAACAGCGTGCGCGTGCAGGTGCTGGCCCCAACTGAATTGGCCCCGATCGTGCCGGACAAGGTGGTGGCCCGTTCCGGAGGGGGCACGCAGACCGCGACGTTCGACCAGGTCCCCGTCGGGCCCTGTCTGGTGCGTGCGCTGGCCTATGAGTCCAACGATGGCTCCGGGCGGGTCATCGCGCAGGCCGAGGTGCTCACGGCCATCACCGCCGGAGATCTGACCCAGGTGACACTGATCACCGAGGCGCTCGTGGTGCGGGTCACCGTCACGCCGGGGGTGCTGTCTTTGGAGTACGCGGCCGCCGCAGCGCTCACCGCCACCTGCTACGACGCGGACGACAATGTGGTCATGGCTCCGCTCACCTGGACCTCGGAGGGCGCCGGCGCCGCCGTGTGTGCCAACGGCGTCGTCACCGGGACGGGCGAAGGGACGGCCGTTGTGCGGGCCACACACGAGGCCTCCGGCCTGTCGGGTACCTGCACCGTGACGGTGGCCCGACGCCACGTGGCCCGGGTCGTCGTGACCCCCGACGACTATCTGCTGCGCCCGCCCGATCACTTCCAGGTCCGGCTCACCGCGGTGGCCTATGACGACCTCGGTGCAGAGGTCCCGTATGCCACCATCACCTGGTCTTCGGACGGCGCGCCCGTGGTTACCGTCGATCAGAACGGTCTGGTGAGCACCACCGCCGAGACGAACGCGAGGGCCACCATCACGGCCAGCGCCGGTGAGGGCATCGACGGCACGGCGGAGATCAAGGTTGCGCCGGGTGGGAAGCTGGACGTGGAGATTCGGTAAGGCAAAGGGGGCCGCGCCCAGGGGGGCATCCAGCACCGACGACGAACGGCGCCGCTCCCTGTAGGGCGCGGGCCTGTACCGCGCCGAGGGGTCCTCCAACACCTACGAACGGCGCCGGACATCACGACGCCCCCCTACAACGGCCAACGGATCGGGGCGCGTGTTTGGT
>CAZXDD010000471.1:0-6464 GCA_964639415.1 uncultured Armatimonadia bacterium | reverse complement strand
GTACCCAGAGCCTGCGGGCGCTGGCGGGAACCGTGGACACCACCGCCCTGACCCCCACCCCCTGCCCCGGGGCCGCGGACATGGGCCTGGGTGCCGGAGTGGGCAATGAGGCCTGGTGGAGCGGAATGTCGACGCTTGGTGCCGGTGAGTGCGGTGGCGACCCCTTCGTGGTGTTCAATACGGCGCCCTTCGTCCGCAGCGAGTTGGTGAAGGTCAAGGTGTGGAACCGGGAGCTTCCGGATGGCGGCGTGATAGTACGCGATAGCGCAGGGAACCTGACCCCGGGCCAGATCCTCGAGCGGGGCCACTACTGGGGGCATCAGTTCACCGTGGTGGCGTTCTGGGCGGCCAAGGTGCCCGCCATGGGGCACCGGGCGTACCTCATCGAGCCCGGACAGGCGCCGACACCGTGTTGCCGCGTGAAGGTCGGGCAGACCGGAAGGCCGATCTACGGCCTCAGCTACGTCCAGGCCCAACTTGTGAACCCGGTGGTGCTGGAGAACGACCGGCTGGAGGTGACCGTCAGCTCCGAGGCCGGCGGCGTCATCAGTCTCATCGACAAGCAGAGCGGCTGCGAGCTGGTGCCCGACGGCGAGGTGCTGGGCGTCATCCAGCGCGAGCAGGAGGCCCCACACGGGATGACGGCCTGGCAGCTTGGGGCCACCGTGGACCGGGTCGAGCCGCTGGCCGGGTGCGTGATGCATCTGGCTTCCGAGGGGCCCAACGTGGCGGCGGTGCTGCTACAGGGCAGGCACAACGACTCGGAGTACCGCCTCACCATCAGCCTCGCCGCCGACAGCCCGCGGATCGACTTCGATCTGGAGGTGAACTGGCTGGAGCGAGGCGACCCCGCCACCGGCGTCCCGGCGCTGCGCGTCGCCTTCCCAATAGACATCCTGACCGGCACGGCGATCTTCGAGACCGCCTGTGGCATCATCGAGCGCCCGGCCAATGGTGAGGAGTCCCCGGCGCTGAACTGGGCCGCCCTCAGCGGCGTGGGACTGGATGAGCAGGACGAGACGCTGGGGGCCACCCTGCTTAATGACAGCAAGTACGGCTATCAGATCAGCGAGGACATGCTGCGCCTGACGCTGCTGCGCTCCAGCTACGATCCGGACCCGCTGCCGGAGCTGGGGCGCCACAACATCCGCTTCGCCCTGCAGCCCCATGTGGGCGCCTTCGACCCCGCCCGGGCGGTGCGGGCAGGCTACGGCTTCAACCACCCGCTGATGCCGGTGGGCACCACCGTGCACGGCGGCCTCTTGCCCCCGGAGGCGAGTCTGCTGGAAGTGCTTTCAGACAACGTCATGCTCTCGGGGCTCAAGCTGGCCGAGGACGGCGACGCGGTGATCCTGCGCCTGTACGAGTTCGAGGGGATTGAGACGCAGGCGCAGGTGGCGATCTCCGAACGCCTGGTGCCGAGCGGAGCGCCCGCGGTCGAGACGGACCTGCTGGAGCAGCCGCTGGCGAGCTCGACGGCCCGGCTCACCGACGGTGTCCTTACGGTGAGCATCCCGCCCTTCGGGATCGCGACGGTGAAACTGGGATGAAGCGTCCGGAGTCGCATTCCGGAGCCCGACTCCCGCACCGGCCTACCCGATGATCGCATCGAGAAACGGAGCGACGAGCACAAAAGACACGACCTCACTCCGGAGGCCCGTCATGCGACCGCCGGCCCTGATACTTGCCGCCCTTTCCGCAGCCCTCTGTGCCCCCTCGGGGGCCGTCACCCTCGTGCAGGACGGGGAGCCCGCGGCCACCGTCATCCTCCCCCTCGACGCCTCACAGCAGGTGAAGGACACCGCCGCCGTGCTGGTGGACTGCATCCGCGAGGCCTCCGGCGCCGAACTGCCGGTGGCCACTATGCCGCCGCGTGACGCGGCCACCCTCTGCATCGGTGCGCCAGCGGTCACGTCCTCATACGCCCCAGACCTGACCGACCTGGACAAGGACGGCTTCGAGATCCTCTTCCCCCACGAAGACACCGTGTGGATCCTGGGGGGCTCGGACTGGGGGACCGAGTTCGGGGTCTACGAGTTTCTCGAGCGCTATGTGGGAGTGCGCTGGCTCTTGCCCGGTGAGCACGGGACGGATATCCCCAAGCAGGCGACCATCGAGGCCGCCGGCGACAACGTGCGCCGGGAGCCGGCGTTCTTCAGCAGGCTCATGAGCGGCTGGCAAGGCGCGGCGCAGAGCACCTGGACCCGGCGAATGCGCATGCACGGCCGGGTCTCCTTCCACCACAACCTGATCCACCTCTTCCCCCCGGAGACCTATACCAAGACCCATCCGGAGTTCTTCCCCATCCACAATGGCCAGCGGTTCCTGCCCGCGGACAGTAAGACCCACCACTGGCAGCCCTGCTTCAGCAACTCCGACACCGTCACCGAAGCCATCGCCAAC
Source organism: uncultured Armatimonadia bacterium (assembly GCA_964639415.1). Classification (GTDB taxonomy): domain Bacteria; phylum Armatimonadota; class Zipacnadia; order Zipacnadales; family JABUFB01; genus CAYRFY01. The sequence goes on along the minus strand of CAZXDD010000471.1, from coordinate 4,061 downwards.
ATCAACCGGTACTTCGACGAGCATCCGGCGGCGGAGTCATACTCCCTGGGGATCAACGACAGTGGCGGACACTGTCGGTGCGATGCCTGCCTGGCAAGACTGCCGCAGGAGCCCAACTTCCTGGGCATGGCCGACTACTCCGACCAGTACTACGCCTGGGCCAATCAGGTGATCGAGGGGGTGCTCGAGAAGCACCCGGACAAGTTCTTCGGCTGCCTGGCCTACAGCCATGTGGCGGCGCCGCCGGCGAAGGTGAAGGTCCATCCGCGACTGATTCCCTATATGACCTATGACCGCATGAAGTGGGCCGACCCCGAGCTGCGGCGACAGGGCGAGGCCGCCACCGAGGCCTGGCAAGCCCAAAGCCCCACCCTCGGCTGGTATGACTACATCTACGGCAGCCCCTATTGCCTGCCCCGGGTTTGGTTTCACCACATGGCCGACTACTACCGCTACGGTCACGCCCACGGCGTCCGGGCCATGTACGCCGAGGCCTATCCCAACTTCGCCGAGGGCCCCAAGCTATACCTGGCATTGAAGCTGCAGTGGGACCTCGCGCTAGACGTGGACGAAGTCCTGCAGGAGTGGTACGAGCGCTGTGTGGGCGAGGCGGCCGCTCCGTATCTGGCCCGCTACTACGCCCAATGGGAGGACTTCTGGACCCGCCGCGTACTGCAATCTGGCTGGTTCACCCGGAGCGGCCAGTACCTGCCCTTCGCCAGCCCCGGCTACCTGGCGGAGGTCGGTGAGGACGAGATCGCCCGGTGTCGCGGCGATCTGGAGCAGGCGGTGGCGCTGGCGGCGACGGAGGAGCAGAAGGCCCGGGCCGGGCTTGTCCTGCGGGGCTTTGAGTACTACGAGGCCTCGGCCCTGGCCTACCTCGGTGGCGCCGAGGCAGCGGATGACATCCAAAGCGAGCAGGAGGCCCTGGCGGCTCTGGACCGCAGTGCCCGGCTCGCGGACATGGCAAAAAGACGCCTTCACCTGGCCACGGAGGTCCTGGCCGAAGATCCGGTGCTGTCCCATCCTTTGCCCCTCGAGCGGTTCCCGCTTCTGCAGGGCGATAACTGGGCCTCGGGGTCCCTGTGGGGGGTTTACGATTGGGTGGCCGGGCAGGACGGCCCCGTCCGGCACCGGGTGCGGGAGCTGGCCGAAAGCAGTCCATCCGAGGCCGTGCGCGAACAAGCCGACCTCATGCTGGCGCTGGTGGAGCAGAGGCTCGAGCCGATGACCAAGAACGCCTCTTTCGAGGCGGGCGAGGGTGCGGCGGCCGATGACTGGAGCTGGTGGGTGAAGTTCGCGACAGGGAGCATGGCCCGCACCGACGAGCAGGCGCACACCGGGAGCTTCAGCGTGGTCTGCGATGGCATGAGACGCGGCGGCCCGGTGCAGGTACTGCCCGTCACGCCCGGCAAGTACGCTCTGCTGTGCTTCGTCTACGTCCCCGAGGGCCAGACGGCCGGCGGCACCGCGGAGCTCTCCATGACGCTGCGCGACGAAGAAGGCACCAATCTGCCTTCTCCGGCGACGAAGATCGTCCCCGGGCCCGGGCGCTGGACGGCCATGGCCATTGCCCATTCGGTTCCCGAGAAGGTCGGCGAGACAGGGGTGAAGCAAGTCCTGCCGATCCTCATCGTGGACGGCTTCGCGCCCGGAGAAAAGCTGTACATCGACGACCTGATGCTCTGCAGACTGGAGCAGTAGAGGGTGTGGGTCTTGAGCCCCGGCGGCCGGGCACTCACCCACCACCGACCGTGACCGCAGCTCGAGGCTTCATCCCGGTTGAGCCCACCGGGCCTGCTCGCCGAACCTCTCGCGCGGCCGCGACGGCGGCGTCTCAGCGGCTTCCCTTCAGACCCAGGCTGCGGCCACCGTCCACCACGTAGTTTTGCCCGACCACGAAGTCGGCCTCGTCCGAGACCAGAAAGGCAATGACATTGGAGACCGTCTCGGCCGTGGCGATCCTCCCCAGGTAGTTGGTCTCGGGGATGCCCTCGGTGCTCGTGCCCGGCCGGGGGACCAGCCCGGGAGAGACGCAGTTGACGTTGATGTTGTGGGGCGCCGCTTCCAGGGCCAGTGTCCGGCAGAAACCGATCACACCCGCCTTGGCCGCGGCGTAGTCGGCACACCCGACATGTCCCTGGAGAGGGAGAATGGAGGCCACACTCACGATCTTGCCGCTCTGCTGCGCGATCATGTGCCCGATCACGGCACGGCAGCAGAAGATGACGCCCAGCAGGTTGATGTCGATGATCTCCCGGATCACCTCCTCTTTGGACCCATGAACCGTGGAGGCCCGCTCTCTGGCGCTGCCTCCGGCAACGTTGACGAGGATGTCGATGTGGCCCTGCTGCTGCATGACTTGCTGAACCATGGCCTCGATGCTTGCGGTGCTGCGCACGTCGGTCTCGACGGCCACGGCCCGGCAGCCGGCGGCGACGATCCCATCGGCCACCGCCCCGGCCGCCTGCCGACCGATGTCGCAGACCACCACCGTTGCGCCGTCGGAGGCCAGCCTCTTGGCTGTTGTCGAGCCGATGTATCCGGCGCCCCCGGTCACGATGGCCACCTTGCCCTCAAGTCCCATGCTGCTTGTCCTCTCTGCGGCACTGTAGTGATTCCGGCTTCGTGCCGCCATGCGGCGAGTGGTCGCCCTCGCAGAGCTCTCTCCCCGCCGGGCCGTTCATTGCGAACATCTCACGGCTCAGGCAGACGTGCAATGTCGCGGGGCTCTGCCCCGCCCCTGCTGGGGCCGCGGACCCCAGACCCCGCATGCCGTGGACCCGGTGGCGCCGTGACCGGCTACTCTCCCCAGCGCGTATAGCCCGCGGCCGCCAGCAGCGCCTCCTGGGTGAGCAGTTCGTGCTCGTGCGGGTAGGGGTTGTCGATCTCCCCGTGGATGACGCGGGCCAACTCGATCAGTTGGTCCTCGTAACGGCCGTTCATGGCGCCCACATCGACAAGGTGCGTGCCCGCCGCGTACTCGGCGTTGTCCTCCAGGAGCGTCAGGCGTACGTGCAGGGGGTCCTCTCGGTAGCGGCCCGCCGGCTGCTCCAGCGGACAGACCTCCGCGGTGCCCTTCGTCCCGCAGACGACGAGGCGCCGATGCTTCATGCCGTCCACCTCGCAGATGCAGGTGCGGACGGTGGCCGTCGCCCGGGGGTATTCCAGCACGGCGAGGCTGTTGTCGCGGACGCCGTCGTCACGGGTGGCCTTCTGGAATGGCAGGACGTTCTGCGGCCGGCCCAGCATGGCGACGACGAGGTCCACAAGGTGGCTGCCCAGCGTGTACATCGCCCCTCCGGGATAGTCGGCGAGGAAGCGGCGATAGCGGTCGCCGTCGTAGCGGCTCATGACCGCATGGACCTCGAACACCTCACCCAGCCAGCCCTCACGCACGGCCCGGAAGCAGAGCCCGATCGCCGGATTGGTGCGGTACATGTACCCGAGCTGCAGCGCGAGCCCCTTTGCCCTGCACCCGGCGATTAGCTCCTCGAAGGGCGCCATCGTCTCGCCACCGGGCTTGTCCATGTGCAGGTGCAACCCGCGCGCCATGCAGCGCATGGCGGTGGGGATAAGCTCACCGTTATTGGTCTCCACCGCGACGGCCTGCAGGCCGGGGGTGGCGAGCAGTTCGTCTTCCGTCAGCCGCTCTAGGCCCTCGTAGGCCGCCGGATGCGGCCATTCGGGGCCTTCCTCCTCGGCCACGCCTACCAGCTCGTAGACCTCGGGCAGATTGCGCAGCGCCTCGATGATCCCCGAGGCGTGGGCGTGACCGATACCGATCTGCCCGATCTTGATGCGTTCCATCGCGTCACCTCTCCGGTGGAGAGCAATCCATGGGCGAAGGCCGGCCATGGCGCGAACGCCGAGCCGGCGTCTCCGCTTTCCTATCGGGGGTAGCTTCCACAGAGAAGCTCGGCGGCCCTCTCGGAGGCCGCCGTTCGCGGGGCACACACCCAGGCTGCGACGCGGCCGGCGGCGGCGCATGCCACGGCTGACGGCTCAACACCGTGGGCTTCGCCCACACCCTGACGATCCTGCGGATCGTTCGGGGGACC
>CAZXDD010000470.1:0-6467 GCA_964639415.1 uncultured Armatimonadia bacterium | reverse complement strand
TACACTCTTTCCTACACGACGCTCTTCCGATCTGGCCCTGGAGTGCCCGCAGGGGGCGCTGACGACCACGGTCTTCGAGGGCTTCTCCGGGGCGGACTGGGAGCGGACCATCATCTGGGACAGAGGGCAACGCTTCGTGGTCCTGGATCGAGCCATCGCCCGGGAGCCCGGAGACTACGTGGTGCGCTGCTCCTACCGCGGCCTGGGCGTGCCCCACCCGGCCTCCACCGGGGTCACGCTGGAGCAGGCGGGGCGCTGGTGCGCCGTGATCGGCGATGGTACCGCCCGGATGGATCTGGAGGCCGAGGCTTTGCCCTCGCCCGAGGAATGGCGGCCGTACTATCCCCACGCCGAGCCGGTGGTGCAGGTGATCCAGCAGGACAAGCGTGCCCGACTGCAGACCGGCGAGAGCCTGGGCTTCGCCACGGTCCTGCGGCCGGCCATGGCGCAGGAAGAGTGCAGGGAGACCACCGTCAGGCCGGTCGGACCGGCGAGTTGGCTGCTCACCGAGGGCGACGAAAGCATCCTTTGCGGCTGCGGAGAGCTCCCTGCAGGCCTCGGGCTCGCCACGGCCTACCGGGTGTCGCGCGACGCCATGTGGCTGGCGGGCGTGAAGCGCCTGGGCGAAGCCGCAGCCCCTCTGCTTACCGCCGGTGTCCCGGCGGACTTGGTCTGGACGGTCGCACAGCCGGCGGTGCTGCATGCTTCTGCGCCCGGTCGCGTCACCTTCGCCGACGGCACCTTCCTGGAGTTGGCGGCCGGACATCACGAGCTCCGCCGGCTCTCAGAGCCTCTGGAAAGTCTGTGCGACGGCACACTGACTCAGGCGGAGCGGCTTGTCACGGAGCGGAGCAGCACTTCCGAGGCCACTCCCGCCGCGCCCGGACGTGCCGCCGACGCCACGGTGGATCTCAAGATGCCGGTGAGTGATGCCGCGCAGGCGCAGGTGGGCCACGAGACGCGCTGGTTCGCCGGCGGCCCGCAGGGCGTGGCGGCCTTTCACGCCGCCGGGCGCCCTCTTTGGGCCTCGCCCCAGATGCCGGTTCAGGTGATTGAGGTGGCCGACGCCGATGGAGACGGGGTGCCCGAGGTCTATGCCGGCCTGCAGGACGGGGCCGTCGTGGCGCTGCGCGCAGATAACGGCGAACGCCTTTGGCAGTTCCAGACCAAGCCCGGGAAGGCGGCGCCGGTCGGCGTGGACTTCATCCGTGTCACGGACATGGACCGCGACGGCCACCTCGAGGCGCTGATCGGCGCCACCTGGGTCCACTGCCTCGACTCGAGAGGGCAGGTACGGTGGGAGCGGTACCTGTGTACCATGCGCGGTGGCGTATCGGGCAACTTCAGCCACGGAGCGGTCGCCGACTTCGACGGCGACGGGCACGATGAGCTGCTGGCGCTGTTCGACTGGAGCTATCCCAAGGCCCTTGTCCTCGACGCGGCGGGGAACATCGTGCTGCCCGCCGACTACGACAACGACAAGAACCCGGGCATCAACATCGACACTCCCCGCTGTGTGCTCTCGGGCGCGCTTCTGGGGCAGCAGGCGCCGCTGAACTTCGTGGTCGGTGGGACCAAGTATGCCCTGTGCTACTGGGGCGCAGGGCCCTTCGCCGGACACATGGCGGGGCGCAAGGCCGCTTGTCCCACTGCCCTGGGCCTCGGAGCTCCCAACGGCGGGATGCCCACGCTGTTTGTGGCTACGGACATGGGCGCGGTGCTGGCCTATCGCGCTGCGGGAAGACGCGGCGACGCCACCATCGCTCTTGGCGACCTGTGGAGCGCGGACACGGGCGAGAAGGTGCGCTGCCTGTGGACGGGTGATCTGGACGCGGACGGTACCGAGGAGGTCGTCGCAGGCGGCCGTTTCGGCGCGGTGACGATCCTGGATGCTCAGACCGGCCAGCTACGTGCGGCGACTGCCGCCACCGAATCCCCGGTCGTTGAGTTCATCCCCGGAAGCGACGGTCTATGGGCGGTCCACAGCGACGGGCTGATCGAGCGCGTGACCCAAGCGCGCTGACCGCGCTGCCGATCGGCGCGTCGCTCCTGCCCATCCGCGCCATGCAGGCCCGGCCGAAGAGCGGGTTCTGCCGTGAAGATGTCGTCCTGGGCGTCAGCCTCGCGCAGCAAGGGAGCGCCAAACCTCGCTGTGCCCCGGGAGGTCCGTCGAGCTGCTCTCACCGGGAGCGGACGCTCCGGGACTGCTCCCCCATGCAGACGTGGAGTCTCCGGCCGGACTTGCGAGTTCCCCGCCTTCCTCCGCCCTGGCCGGCCTCTGGTGAGCCTCTGTGCTCTCCGTGTCTCCGCAGCTCGGCGCCGCCGTGGCTCCTACCTGGCCAGCAGCACCAGGCTCTCCATGTCCCGGATGGCCTCGAAGGCCTCGGCAAGCGGGGTGCAGTAGGCGCTCTGCGCCGCGGCCTCGCCGTTGATGGTTCCCACCACCAGGCGACTGAGAGGCCGGCGGTCCCTTTGCAGCAGGTTGTGCAGAGGGCCGAAGCAGTCCGCCAGCCGCGGGTCTTCCGCCGGCAGCTCGAAGCGCAGGTCCCGTCCCGCGCGCTGGACAACCAGGGCGATCTCAGCACCGATGTAGGCCACGTAGTTGCCCGCCACGCGCCTGGGGAGGCCCTGCTTGAGGGGCCTGGCGCCGATGCCGCACAGCGAGGCGGGGTCGCAGGCGTTGATCCACCAGGCGGCCTCCCGGGGTAACCCGCGCTGGAGATTGCGCAGAACCGCGGGAAGGATGAACTGCAGCCCCGAAATGTCGCGGAAGAAGCACCCGCCCACCACCTCACCGGAGAGCTCCATCAGCCGCAGCGCCCGGAACACCGCGCCCCAGCGGAACTGCGGCGGCTCCTGCTGTACCAGCTCGCGGAACAAGACACCGTGGCGCTGCAGTAGGAGGCGCGCCCGGTCCTTGGCTCGCTCCTCCTCCTCGAGCAGGCCGTCGGCCGGGGCGCCCTCGGGCACCCGGTACCAGCTTCCCACCGAGGTGGGGATCGGCACCGCGCCCCTGCTCCTATGAGGTCCGCGCCGCCGGCTGCGGCCCCCGGTGTCCGCGGGCTCGGGCAGCGCCAGGCGCTTGAACTCGTTGTCGATGCCGCGGCGCAGCACCGCCATGCTGTCGTTGGTGACGGCCCCGAGCCAGACGGCTTCCCACAGCATGTTCAGCAGGCTCTCCAGGCCGGCCCCCGAGCGCGACAGCAAAGCCTTCACCGTGTAGCGGGCTTCCGGGTCGGCGAGAGCCTCCTTCAGCGCGTCGGGGAGCTCGCGCCCACCGTCGGCCCGGAGCAAGTCCAGGTCCTCCTCCAGAGCGAACGTGATGCGCTGTCCCGACGCCCCCAGCCAGAGCAGTTGTCCCTCGGCCATGGCGGCATCAAGCAGTGAGGGGTGGTAACCCGTGACGCGGGCGGGGAAGATCGCCTCCTCCCACAGCTCGGGGCGGGCGGGATGGCCGCTGAGGCACTCCAGAGCGGCCCAGAGGTCGTCATGAGGCTCGCCGTGGGAGCACAGGCCCTGCTGGTGGGCCACCAGCAACGCCACGTCGGCGCCGGGCAGCGGCTCGAAGCTCGGCGCCGCGGCACTCCGCACCATGCGCAGCAGAGTCTCGAAGTTCTCACCGTCGCACAGGTCGTTCGCGGCACCGTCCTGGACCAGGAGCCCCTGGATCAGCGTTTCGCTGTCCACCAGACCCTCGATGCAGGGGAGCAGACGCTCCGGGGCCAGTCCCAGCGTCTCGCCCACGAAGGCAGGCGAGACGGGACCGTAGAAACGGAGCCACTCGGCGAGCACGGCCGTCAGGCGCTGGTCGTCAGATTGCCCGGGGCCCCGCGGTGGGCGATTCCAGGCCGTCCCGTCCAGCGGGGCTACCGCGACACCGTCGCCCCACACCGGCAGCAGGCGCCGCACATCCTCGGCCGCCGCCAGGAGACGAACCGAGCTCCCCGGAGGCTGCAGCCAGACCAGCTTGCCGCCCACCTTCTCCATCAGACCCGCCGACGCATCTCCGTGGTCCCGAGCGATGGCCGCCAGAAGCTCCTCCCACTCGGCCATCGGGATCAAGAGGCGCTCCTTGACCCAGTCCACCAGGTCTCTGCCGGACTGCGGCGAGTAGCCGGGCTCAAGCCGCCGGCGCTTGGACTCGAAGCGCGCCACGATGTGACGCCCTACAGCGGGGCGCAGCGCGGGTGAGAAGACCACCTCGCGCAGCAGGTCCGGGCGCAGGCGCGACTCGGTCTTGCCCGTGGGTGTGTCATCGGCGTACATGTACTTGTTGGTCTGCCGCCAACTCATCACGCGCGCGAAGGGGCTCAGCTCGCTGGCCCGTACCTCGCTGTAGCGCGTCTTGCCGTCCTGCAACTCCGTCAGGCGTTGGTGCAGGGCCGCCATGTCGAACTCATCCTGCAGGCAGGTGCGCCAGGTCTCCAGAAGGATCGGGAAGTCCTCGAAGTCCAGCACCGCCTCGAGGAGCGCCTTGGCCTTCAGACGCGTAACCCAGAGCGGCATGCGCTGGTTCAGGCGCTGACGGGTGACCAGCAGGGCGCGCCCCGCGCACTCGCGGAACCGGGCGCCGAAGAACCCCGAGCCCTCCAGGGAGCGGCGCAAGAGCCCGTCCAGGTTCTCATTGGTCACCAGCGACATCAGCTCATCCGTGCCGATCTCGTCCGTCATCACCAGGTAGATGGCATCATTGGCCGGGTACACCTCGGGCCGGGCACCGAAGCGATCCTGCCACGCGGCGGAAAGCGCCAGAGCAAAGGGCCGGTTCAGCGTGCCGCCCCAGAAGGTGTGGATCACTACCTGGCTGCCCGGGACGCCGCCGGGGCCGGCGGCCACGTGCTCGACGACCAGGTGATGCCTGTGCGGTAGCTCGCCGCCGCAATGGGCCCGCTGGCTCTTGAGGTACGCCACCAGGTCCTTCGCGGCCACATCGTTCAGGCAGTGCTCGGCTCTCAGTTGCGTCAGGAGCTCCGGGCTCTCCAGACGGCCGTCGGCCTCCTCCAGAAAGCTCCCGATCAGCTCCGAGAAGTGGCCGTCGCGCCCCCACTCCTCGCCCTTCCAGAAGGGTGCATCCTGCGCATTGCGCCCGATGGGGACCACATAGACATCGTTGTGCGTGATGCGCTCGATGCGCCAACTCTGGGTCGCGAAGGCCATGGCCTGCCCCGGAGCGGCCTCCCAGACGAACTCCTCGTCCAACTCGCCGATGAGGGCGTTGGTGTTTTGGTCTCTCAGGTGCAGATAGCCGCGGTCGGGGATGGTGCCCCCGGAGATGTACAGGTCCTGGAGGGCGCCGGGACGCGCGGCCACGGTGTTGTCCAGGTGGTCCACCGACAGCCGCGGCGTCAGTCCGCGAACCCGGGCCTCCGCGTAGCGCCCGGAGAGCATGTCCACCACGAGATCGAACTGCGTGCGGCTCAGCCCCTGATACGGGTAGCTGCAGCGCACCCGCGCATACAGCTCGTCAAGATCCTGGGTGGCGATGCCGGCCATGGAGACCAGCACCTGAGCCAATACGTCCAGCGGAGCCATCACACAGCGCGCGGCCTCGATGTCATGGGCCAGCACGCTGCGGGCCAGCACGGCGGCCTCCAGCAGGTCGTGGGAGTGTGTGGGGAAGACCGTAGCCCGGCTCACTTCCCCGACCCGATGCCCCGCCCGCCCCACGCGCTGAATGGCCGACGAGATCCTGGGCGGTGACTGTACCAGGACTACCTCGTCCAGACTCCCGATGTCGATACCCATCTCCAGCGAGTTCGTGGCGACGATGGCCCGCAGCTCACCGGCCTTGAGCCTGGCCTCCACCTCCGTACGCACCTCCCGGGAAAGCGAGCCGTGGTGGGCGTAGGCCAGCAGGTCTTCGTGGCGGTCGTTGATCTTCCAGGTGATGCTCTCGGCCAGCCGCCGCGAATTGGTGAAGATCAGAGTGCTGCGGTTGCGCTCCAGGATCTCGCGGCAGTCGCGCACAATCGGGAACCACGCCGGGTCCGTCCCCACGGCACCCTCTTCTCGCTCGCTCATCCGGACACGCACGTCGTACCGCTTCTGACTGCGTCCGCGAATGATGGACACCCGGCGCGCCGAGTATGAGCCGTCATCCAAGAGCCGATAGCCCCCGACGAACTGAGCCACCAGCTCCAAAGGTCGCACAGTGGCCGAAAGCGCCACACGCTGGAACTCGCCGCTGAGGTCCACCAGGCGCTCCACCGCCGTGATCAGATGCGTCCCGCGCTTGGAGTCGATAACTGCGTGGATCTCGTCGAGGATCACCGCCCGCACCGAGCCCAGGATCGACATCCCGCCCCGGGAGGAGAGCAGGAGGTTCAGGCTCTCCGGGGTGGTGATGAGGATCTCCGGCGGGTGCCGCAGCATGCGGCGCCGATCCTCGGAGGGAGTGTCACCACTGCGGGTGAGCGCCCGCATGCGGGGCAGGGGGAGGTCATGCTGCAGGAACATGCGCCGCAACT
>CAZXDD010000469.1:0-6469 GCA_964639415.1 uncultured Armatimonadia bacterium | reverse complement strand
GAGCTGTGCAACGTCTACGCCGACCCGGCTTACGCCGAGGTGGTAGAGGACCTCAGGGGCGAGCTGGGGCGGCTGAGGCGGGAGCTGGGCGACACGACGGCTGGATGGGAGGGGTGAGGGGGTAGGCCTACGTCCGGGCGTGCCGGTAGAGGTACTCATCCTCGCGGGCGTCCAGCTCGATGGCGTGCTCGTCGAGCCGCTTGCGGTACGGGGCGAGGGCGCCGAGGTCGTCGGCGCCGCTGATGCGCGTGCCGCCATAGATGACCCGCAACACATGGCCGGCCCACCAGGACGGGAACTCGTCGTCGGTCCCGCTCTGCGCCTCAGCACGCTCCAGGGTGTGCGAGGCCCACCTTCCCAGGCGGCCGAGGGCATCCTGCAGGGCGCCGTCGTCGCCCGTACCATTGCGTGCGTGGTGAGCTCGGGCCTCGCCAAGCAGGGCCAGGGGGCGCAGTGGCAGGCTGCTGCGCTCCATCGCGCGCCATAGCGAGAGTTCATCGGCGCTGCCGGCGTCTGACTGGACGCCGCGCCTGCGAAGCTCGCGCTCCGCGCGGGCGAGGGCATAGCTCACGCGCACGCTTTGCTGGTACGGGCCCGCATGGGCGTCGCGGAGAAGGGCGACGGCATCCTCAAGCTCGTCAGTCGCGAGCATGAGCAGCCCGCTCTCGGCGATGGCCCGCGGGTCGCTGCCGGTGAAGGCCCGCAGGCCTTCGAGCACACGCCTGGCCTCCACGCGCATCTCGTCCGTGGGGCCGACATGACCGGTGCCGCGCCCCCAGCGCCGCAGCAGGTGAGCGTCGGCCAGTAGGACCTCGATGTCGTCCGAGCGGAGGTCGGGTTCGGCCGGCCGCTGCTGGACCTCGTGTCGCTCGCGGCCCGTCTCGTCGGCAGAGAGAGCGTGGTCGGCCATATCGCGCACACCGGTCTCGATCTCGCGGCGGACGAGATCGAGACCGTTGCGGGCGTACTCATTGCCTGGGAACAGCTCAAGGGTCTCGGCATAGAGGCGTTCAGCCTCTTGCAGTCGGCCAACCAGACGCAGTGCCTTGGCCAGACTGGTTCGGACCACGACGTCGTCGGGGAACCGCGCGATCGCTTGCAGACCCACCGACCTTGCCAGTGACAGGCGTCCCAGTGCGGCAAGGACTTTGAGTTCAGTCGTCCACCCATGGGCGTTCCACGGCTCGTACTGACGCGCCTCCTGGGCCCACGCGAGTGCCTCCACCGGCAACCACTCGGCAGCAGTACTCGCGAAGTAGCAGGCCGACTTGACTACGAACATGGTGTCTCCCGTTGCGTCGGCGTACCGCGCCTGCGCGTCGAGGAGACCCTCTGCTTCCGCAACTGCGGTTTCATCACGCTCTGCCAGCCGGCCGGCAATGCCTTCCGCCACATCAGCCCACCGGGGGTCCGGCCTCCGCGGCCCTGGCCCTCTGCGGGCCCGCGGCGCACCACCGACGAACGGAGCCACCCAACCGGCGAAGACCTCGTCGCGGTCGTCTCTCAGCGGCGCCCAGAAGTCCTGCCACACATCGGGGAAGGGATAGGCACCCATCGTCAGCCGCGCGACGCTCTGGAACTCCTGCTTTGCCGCGCCCTCGTCCAGCCACCCATTCCGCGCTCTGGCGACCAATGCGCGTCCGAGCTTCACCAGGCCCGCCGCGACTTCGCCACACCACATCCCCCCGTCGTAACCAGTTGCCGCAGGTAGGCCCCGCAAGCCGTAGATGCCGTACTGCCCGCGGTGCCAGGGCTCATCCAGAGGCAAGGAGCACAGGCGCCACCACTCGGCCAACAGGCCGCGGTCCTGCTGATGCCAGGCAAGAGCGAACCAGGCGCGGCCCAGCGGGTCTCGGGCGCGGCCGAAGCTGAGCGCATCGAGAAAGCGACGCTCGGCCATCACGCGCTCCCGCAGCTCCGCGGCAGCCTGGCTCAGCCGTCTGTCGACTGCGATGACGTTGGCGCAACGGCACCAGGCCACTGCCGTGAGAACGGCAGACCCAGCGGCCGCGGGCAACTCGAGGATGCCCCAGGACGTGCTGACCCAGTCGGCCAGCGCCTTGTCTGCCGCCTCGGCGAAGCCCTCCCGGTCGCCGTAGGTCTCCAGCCAGTCGAGGAGCACCTGCGTCGGCTCCCCCGCCGAGAGTACGCCCAGATCGGCGCAACCCACCAGGAGATCGCCCACCGCCGTCTGGGGGTCCTCAGAAAAGGACCGGAACCACGCGGGTACCCGTCTGCCATCGAATAGCTCGTCGACGTCCATCGCGACCTCGTCTCTATGGGTCGGTCTCGCCGGCGTAGTCATCGCGCCCCGACTCCTCACGCAGCCACATCAGATGTAGTTGGCGCGCTCTGGACAGCGCCTCCTCGGGCACCGCGGAGGTGACCGCTCCCACCCGCCACACATGGCGCGCGCGGTAGTGGAAGGCCGGGTGTAGGACCTCGCGGCAGACTCCCCGCCAGACCGGGCTGTCCAGTTGACCTAGATCAACAGTATGGCCGGTCATCGTGTTCCGGGGCGCGGGGCAGAAGGCATGGGAGCCTCGGCCGTCCAGCACCGTGGGCGGCACCAGGGGCCTCACGTCTTGGTGCCCCACAATGTGCGCAAGCTCGCTGACGGGATACCGGAAGACGATGATGTCTCGGGGCAGTCCGCCCTCGTCCGGCTGCAGATGCACCAGCCCGAGCCTGTCGCGTAAGCCATCTGGCCAGCCCGGGTTGTCCTCGAGGGGAGTTGCGCCGAACACGTCGTGCAGGTCCTGCCAGAACCCAGCGAAGACCGGGCGCTTGTCGCACTCCTTCAGCCACCGCACCAGGATCGCGTCGAGGTCGCGCGCTGCATCGGGGCCCCCGTCAACACCTTGTGTGACGCGCAGGGCCAGGGACTTCACGCGTTCCGCGGCCGCGCCGGTCGTCCGGCTGATGAAGCTGACCTCCTCCACGCGGACCAACTCGAGTCCCAGTTCGCTTGACAGGAACGGCGAGTCGGCCGGGATGTAGCGGAAGGTCTCGGGGCAGCCGTCGATGTCGGCAGGATCGAGGGAGGCCAGGGGCTGAGTGTCCGGGTAGGGTAGCTGAACGCGCTTCGACAGGTAGAGTCCGTGCTTCCGCTGCCAGTCGCCGTGCGACCCATGCCCGGCAACCACGCCACTATCGCGATAGCTCTGGGCGCGCTCGAGCAGCACTCCCTCATCGATCAGGAAGTTGCGCGCCACGAAGGCCTGCGTCCCCGGACCCTCGCCCTCAGTAGACAGGAACCCTGCGAACTCCGCGTCGAATGTCGAGAACACACCCGAACCACGCAATGCACCATCGCCCCCAGCTTGATGAGACAGCGACATGTGTGGTGCGCCCGCAGTGCAGCCTGACAACGGAATACCTTGAGCAGGTGATCCTGTTAGGTACATGATGTTCGCCAGAAGTGCCGCATGGACCTGCGGCCATCACTCCCCCAGTTCCACCACATCGGGTTTACCTTCGGCCTGCCCGATCTGTCTGCCCGATCACCACCGCCTCAGCCCTCGTTCTGATGCTCTGGCCCCACGGCGTCTCCACCGTCATCTCGCCCTCCCTTTGGCGGAAGGCCACGGTACGGCTCTCCATGCAGACGGCGTAGCCGCTCATGGCCAGCACTTGCCGGCGCTCTCCGGGAGAGAACTCGGACTCATTGACCGGCAGCGAGAAGACGTCCGCAAGCCGCTTGCCGTCCATCGAGAGCAAGGAGGGGTCCGTGCCGCTGCTGGGCGCCGAGACGGTGACGCCCACCACGTAGTCACCCACCGCGAGGTCGGCGCCTTTGCGGGACGCGCTATGTGGGGAGCCAAGCTCAGACCAACAGGCATGGGGGACTGACCCACCGCGCCCCAACGACCCGGCGGCGGGTCGCGGAGGACGGGAGGCTGCCAACGACGGGGATGGGCCCTGGAACCCGGCGCAGACCTGAGAAGACGCGCCCACTTGGAGGCTTGGTCAGTGTTGGGAGTGGGCGCCGCTTTCGCCCACTTCGGCGTCACGCTGAGTGAGCAGGAAGGCCATGCCCTCCGCCTCCGGCCACTCTCGGCGGCAGGTCGGGCAGATCACCCGGCCTTCGGGTAGCCGCGGACTGCGCTGGACCACGCCGTGGCACAGGGGATAGGCACAGCGCCCCGCTCGCAGCCGCATCTGCCGAAAGGCCGCGGTGTGCACCAGTGTCACCACTAGCGCCACCCCGATACCCACCAGGGGGCCGGCCACCAGAAGCTTGGGCCACACACCATGCAGGAAGATCGCGCTGACCAGTCCGACACCGGCACTGGCCGCAGCCGCGGCCTTCACCTGGGCGATCTCGTCGACGGTCGCGAACTGATGGACCATCCGCCTGATCTCGTCCGTAGCGTCCTTCAGGCTGCGCGCTCTCTCGAGAAACGGGTTCACGATGGTCTCTCCCTTCCATCGGATCCCCCAGCTCTGCCCTCCGTATCCGTCGTGGAACGCGAGTAGAGGTTACCCATCGCCCGGTCAAGTAACACCTGGGCACCCTCTTTGCCCTGCCGTCGGCCCTCACCCGGTCGGCAGGCCGTCTCCCACCTCTGCCTTCATCCGCCGTCTATCCTGCCCACCCTGTCTGCGGTTGCCTTCATCCGCTGTTATCCGCCGTCTATCCTGTCCATCCTGTCTGCCGCTGCTTTCATCCGTCGTCTATCCTGTCCATCCTGTTTCTGTGTCGTTGTCGCCGCTCCCGTGGCCGTCCCGCTGGCTCCTCGGGTTGCGTCCTCCGGGCTGTCTTGCTACAATTCACAGGCGTCGTCCCCCCGGCCCTCGCGGGCCATCGCGCCATGCTGTGGCGCGTGTGTAACCACAACAGGCAACCGGAAGTGATCCCATGGCCTTCACCCCAGTCATCGGCGTGGAAGTGCACGTCGAGCTCCTTACCGCCTCGAAGATGTTCTGTGGCTGCCGAAATGAGTTCGGCGGCGAGGCGAACAGCCGCTGCTGTCCGGTGTGCGTCGGGCTACCGGGCTCGCTGCCGGTGGCGAACCGGCAGGCCGTGGAGCTCACCATCCGCACCGGCCTGGCGCTGCACTGCGACATCTGGGAGCACGCCCGGTTCTACCGCAAGAACTACTTCTACCCCGACCTGGCCAAGAACTACCAGATCAGCCAGTACGACGAGCCGCTCACCGCCGATGGGTACATGGAGTTGTGCGTCGAGGGGGAGCCGGTGCGCGTCGGGATTGCCCGGGCGCATCTTGAGGAGGACACGGGTAAGAACATCCATCTCCCGGACGGGCGCACCCTGGTGGACTACAACCGCTGCGGTGTGCCGCTGATGGAGATCGTCACCGAGCCCGACTTCCGCACCGCCGAGCAGGTGCGCGAGTACCTCCTGCAGTTGCGCCGACTCCTGCGCTATCTGGGCGTCTCCACGGCCAACATGGAAGAGGGGGCCATGCGGGCGGAGGCCAATGTCAATCTCATCGACTTCGAGACCGGCGAGAAGACTCCGGTGATCGAGGTCAAGAACGTGGCATCCATCACCAACTGCTACAACGCCATCCAGTACGAGATCGGGAGGCAGTCCCGGGAGCTTGCCGAGGGCACCTTGGCCCGGCATCGCGAGACCCGGCGCTGGGACGACACCCGGGGGATCACGGCGGTGATGCGCCGCAAGGAATCTGCGGATGACTACATGTACTTCCCCGAGCCCGATCTGGTCCCCATGGCTCCCAGCCGTGAGTGGGTCGACGGCATCCGTGAGACGATGCCCGAGCTGCCGGCGGTGCGGGTGCAAAGGTTCGTCGACGAGCTGGGGCTGCCGGAGTACGACGCCGGGGTGCTCACCGAGTCGCGGGCGGTGGCGGACTACTTCGAGCAGGTCGCCGAGGCCTGCGGCGATCCGAAGGTGGCAAGCCACTGGGTGATGGGGAGCGTCATGGCCACGGTGAACGAGCGGGGTATCGACATCGAGGCCCTCGGCATTCCCGCCGCGCACATCGCCGAGCTGATCGCCGCGGTCAAGGACGGCGGCATCTCCAACACCATCGCCAAGGACGTGTATGTCAGGATGGTGGAGAGTCATGAGGCGCCCGGCGCCATCATCGAGCGCGAGGGGCTCAAGCAGATCAGCGACACCGGGGAGCTGGAGGGCATCATCCAGCAGGCCATCGAGGCCAACCCGAAGGCGGTGGAGGACTACAGGGCGGGGAAGGGCAAGGCGCTGGGCGCGATGGTAGGGTTTGTGATGAAGGCCACCCGGGGCCAGGCCAACCCGCAGCTTGTGAACGAGCTCTTGGAGAAGGCGCTGGCGCAGTAGCTTTCCGGCGTTGCCGTCGGCCGTCGGGCCGTTGCCATCTGCCGTCGGCGTCTGCCGTTGCCCTTGGCCGTTGCCGTCGGCCGTTCCTGGGGCCGCGGGCGTCTCGCCCGCAGCCGTTGCCGTCGGCCGTTGCCGTCCCCGCGACCACAGCCGCCTCGCCACCGCTCAGCGGCCTTC
>CAZXDD010000468.1:0-6483 GCA_964639415.1 uncultured Armatimonadia bacterium | reverse complement strand
ACGGCTTCCAGAGCCTGGAGGATCTTCCCGCGGATGATGGGGTCGGCGTCCTTCACCTTCCCCACATCGCGCACCAGCTCACGCGCTCGCTCGCGGGCCTTCTTCTTCTCAGGCTCCGTCTTCAACTGCTGCAGTTCGGCATACAGCCGACCGACGTACAGCCAGAGCCGCACAGCATCTTGCTGTGGGGACACCGGCATTGCGTTTTCAGTTGTCTGAGTCATGTCGGGTTCCTCCCGATGAGAGCGCCCGGCCGCTATCGGCTGCGGCGGACGACTGGTGCTGTCTCCCGGCCGTGGCTGGCTCCGAGCACCGCCTGCCGAAAGCACAGCCGGACAGCCTCATCCCGTGGGGCCGCTCACACCTGCTCTGGCAGCGAGGTCGAGACCAGGCAGCAGAGCAAAGCAGACCACCCAGATCAGCGAGACGGCGAGCCATTGCTGCCAGCGCAGACCCGCTCGACGCAGCGCAACCGAGTGCGGCGCGCGGCCCAGGCACTCCTCCAGGCGCGCGAACGTCGCCCCTGTTGCCCACTCTCTCCACTCCAAAGCCGAGTACAGGAACAGTGCTAGCACGGGCACTTGCAGCGCGATCCAGCCGACCCCGGCAATCGCGAACGGCACGAGGGAGAGCAATGCCATCTCATAGGCGACGGCAGAGATCCACGTCGCGAGCAGCCATACAGACCGCCTTCGTGCCTCTGCGACACCTCGCATGTCGCGGAGCCTGCGCACAACGACGAAGGGCACAATCGCCATTGCTGGTGCGGCACCAGCGACGAGTGAAGGCCCCAGCCACTCAACGCCTGCGCCACCGGCGAGGACGACGAGTGCGCCCCCAAGTGACAGGGCCACAAGTCCGAGCAGTTCGGCCACCATCGCTGGCTTTGGCCCGTTCGACGCCTGCATCTCATTGCCCCCCTCAGTTGCCCGCAGGTGGATGGCGCAGCTCGCAGGCCTCGTACTGCTCCAGGCACCATTTGTAGTCACGGCACACATTGACGGCACACGCGGTAGCGGCGGCAGCCGTTGCCGCTCCGAGGGCCAATAAGCAGATCTGGGCTACAAACACTCCTCCGGCTACAGCTCCGGGACCGGCCTCCGCCGTCGCGACCACGACAATGATGCCGAGACCGGCGCACAGGGCGACGTCGCCGACGAGCGAGTAGGCGACCGGGACCATGCAGGCGGCGAACTTCGTGTACATCGCGCTCGTGCACAGATTGTAGAGGTACTCGCAGGTCAGCCAGTCGGTCCGTCCCGTTGGCTGATCTACCCACGTCCCGGGCGTGACCGGGGTCTTCCCGTTGACGTCGACCAGGCCGGTCGGCTGTTGGAGCGCATAGGCGTACCGTGTGGGGCCCCACTTCGGCAGGACTCGATCCCTCCCCACGAACCTCCCCACCGTCGGGTCGTACCACCGATGCCACAGGAGCATCATGTCCTCGAACTCCTCGGGCATGTACTGGTAGGCGCCGACGTACTTGAAGAAGGCGCTCCTCGGCACGTCCTCTTCTGCCAGCACGTTCCCGAAGGCGTCGTATTGCAGCTTGCCGGAGAGGTTGCCGTTCGCATCGACGAGGCCCATGGTGCTGCCGAGGGCGTCGAACAGGTACCAGTATTGGGCATCGGGGGCTTCGTCATGCACCGACACCAATGACGAGTAGATGCTCTGGCCTTCCTGGACGTAGAAGTCCCGAGTGCCAGCCTCGGGCTGCTCGACCCGCGCGATCTTCTCGCCATCGAACACGTAGTACGTGGCCGTACCGTCGAGCTCGCGAGCCACGCGCTTCATCTGCGCGTCGTAGAGTTCATTGGCCTGGCCGGTGACGGTGCCGTCTCTGGTGACGCGGAGCAGGGCCTCGTCCACGTCCCAGTCATAGGTCGCCCAGCCGTCGGCATCGTGCTTGCTCTCCAGCGCGCCGTCGGCCTGGTAGGTGTAGTAGGTCAGCGCCCCCTCGGTGCTCTCATTGATGGTGAGCTGGTTGAGAGTGCTATGGGAGTAGAGCAGCGGTCCAACGGCTCAACACCGTGGGCTCTGCCCACACCCGCTGGGGCCCGTGGCCCCAGACCCCGCTAGTGTCGCCGCCGCGACGCTTGATTGCAGCCCCCGGCCGGCCGAGCCATACGCACCAGCCCGGACGGCCGGGGTTCCTCCTTGGCGCGGTACAGGCCCGCGCCCTACAGCCCCGCCGGCTTGCCCTACCCCACCTTCGCACCGACATCGGGCATCGGCACCAGGTTCAGGCAGTTGCAGGAGGCCCCCGCCACGGCCTTGAGCAGGTCCGGGGCGGAGGAGGGGTCACGTTCTACGGCTTCCAGAGCCTGGAGGATCTTCCCGCGGATGATGGGGTCGGCGTCCTTCACCTTCCCCACATCGCGCACCAGCTCACGCGCTCGCTCGCGGGCCTTCTTCTTCTCCGGCTCCGTCTTCAGTTGCTGCAGTTCGGCATACAGCCGACCGACGTACAGCCAGAGCCGCACAGCGTCTTGCTGTGGGGACACCGGCATTGCGTTTTCAGTTGTCTGAGTCATATCGGGGTCCTCCCGATGGTAGCGCCGCGCGCTCCTTCTTTTCGTTTGGCGGCGACCTCCGCCCGCCTCGCGCCCTTGTCGCGCCGCCTAGCCAGTACCCGGCATAGGCACCATGTCTCGGCCCTCGCAGGCGGCCTCGGCAGCCGGGCCCTGCGTCGGGTCCATGAGCGCTGAACTGACTACCGCCACTGCTTGATCAGCCGAGGTCGTCCCTCCACTGCCGACAGGGCATACAGGCAGACCCCTGCGTCGGTCTCCAGGACGTAGACTATCTCCCCTCCTATCATCTCCGCCCCCCGGATCTCTCCGGATTCGGGCGGCGCCAGTTGTCGGTCTCGGGCACCGTCGATCCCGCATGCCCGAACCGACACGCGTCCCCCATCAGCCCGGGTGTATGTGAAGTCGTGTGCATCCAGGAAGCCGAACGGCATGTCAACGTACTCGCCTGTCGTCAGATCAGAGACGTTACGCTCGCCAACGTCCAGCACGCATATGCGTGACCGCAGGCGAGACCCTGTGCCTCCGCGGCGGTCTGGGACGACGAGGTGGTCCGGCACCTCCGCGTACCGGGCGAGGACCACCGACCCTCCGTCTGGAGACGGCAAGCACGTACTGAACCTGCCGGAAGCCAGATGCTCAGCACCGGCGGCTTGGGCATCGACGACGTAGAGCCTCTGCACCTCCTGCGTGCTGCCAGTTCTGCCCTCTGGTGAGGTGAGAACGAACACGCAGTGGGGGTCCCCTGCACTCGGTGAGCAGACGTACGGCACGGCGCCGTCGTATGTCAGCAAGTCCTCGCGGCTTCCCGTCTGGCTGTCGACCAGGGAGAGAGTGCATGGTCCCGGGGGTCCCGATGCCGGTACGGTTGTCACTAACAGGTCCCCTGCCTGCGTCCAATGCAGCTCCAGCGGACGCACGTCAGGCCACTGCCACATGGTTGGCTGCCAACGCTTCCCACGGCCGTCTGGGCGCATGATGCCGGCCACTCCCTGGGTCCCGGAAGCCCGGGCAATCAGGGCTGCCTCTGCCCCCCCCGGGCTCGCGACAACAGTCTGGAACGGGCCATGGGCGATGAGGTCTGTGGTGCCATCGGGCCGAAGCAGAAACACATCCCGCGAGAGGCCCGCCCGGCTAGCTGTGACCATGGGATAGCCGGTGCCCAGATCGGCGCCCGCGTATGACCAGAATGCTGGCCGCCCGCTGACGGCGGTCAGCGCCCCACCCACCTCATACACATACAATGAGCCCCGCGAATCGCGCCTCTGTGCGACGTCGATGTAGGCACGACCCCGACCGTCGCTACTGCACCAGATGACCCTCGCAGGCGCAGCGGAGGCCCCCGTCGGAGCTGGGCTTGGCCGCGGACAGCCCGCCAGAGCGGAACTCACCACGCAGACCCATAGGGCCAGCCACGATCTGCGGCGGCCCGCGACCGCGTCTGTGCCGCCACGGTGTGGGCAGCGCGTCGGCGTCCCTGACGGAGCGCGCCCACCCATACTCGCAGGAGTGCCGCGTGCGGCTAGCATCGTGGTGGGAGTATCCCCCTCTCACAGTCGGCCCTGCAGCGTCTCAGCGCCATCGTGTCCTGTGGGCCCCACACCACCCCGCAGGCCTCCATGCACGTCGGAAGCCACATAGGATTGTCGCGCGGCAATGACCGAGCGAGGCCGCATATGCTGTCCGTTTCGCCGCCAGCCGCGGTGCATGTTATGAGCATAGACACCTTGATGTTCATGCCGTTTGGCAGGAACCACGGGATATCGATCCACCACGTCACGAGTGCCAGTGTACCTGACTTGATTGCTTCCCACAGAGCCTGGAGTTGCTCCAGCCAAGGCTCTGGGGTCATCGCGTACTCGATCGCGCCCCCGACGAGTTCCGTCAGTACATCCCAGCCGTCAATCGCTGGCGGCTCGGCCTGATGGCCACGCGCGTCGACCAGGCCCGTTGGCCGCTGCAAGGCATACTGGTAGCGTGTGCCGAGAAGTACCTGCGGGCTCCTATCCCTCCCCACAAACCTCCCCACCGTCGGGTCGTACCACCTGTGCCATAGCAGCATCATGTTCTCGAACTCCTCGGGCATGTACTGGTAGGCGCCGACGTACCTGAAGAAGGCGCTCCTCGGGACGTTCTCTTCTGCCAGCACGTTCCCGAAGGCGTCGTAATGCAGCTTGCCGGAGAGGTTGCCGTTCGCGTCGACGAGCCCCATGGTGCTACCCAGGGCGTCGAAGAGGTACCAGTACTGGGCATCGGCCGCTTCATCGTGCACCGACACCAGCGGCGAGTAGATGCTCTGACCTTCCTGGACGTAGAAGTCGCGGGTGCCCGCCTCGGGCTGCTCCACCCGGGCGATCTTCTCGCCATCGAACACGTAGTACGTGGCCGTACCGTCGAGGTCGCGGGCCACGCGCTTCATCTGCGTGTCGTAGAGCTCGTTGGCCTGGCCGGTGACGGTGCCGTCTCTGGTGACGCGGAGCAGGGCCTCGTCAACGTCCCAGTCGTAGGTCGCCCAGCCGTCGGCGTCGTGCTTGGTCTCCAGCGCGCCGTCGGCCTGGTAGGTGTAGTAGGTCAGCGCCCCCTCGGTGCTCTCGGTGAGGGTGAGCTGATTGAGAGTGTTATAGGAGTAGTACGTCGTCACTCCATCTTTCGTCAACAGTGAGCGATTTCCTGCTGCATCGAACTCGTAGGCGAAGGAGTAGATGCCGACATCACTGTCGCTCAGCCACTCCTCGGAGGTAAGGCGGCCGACGGTGTCGTAGCCGTAATAGATGCTGGTGCCGTCCTCGCGGACGATCTTCGTCCGGCGGCCGTCGGTGTCGTAGGTGTAGTCGAAGCTCAGCAGGACGCCGCTGGGACCCAGGTGGGCAACCTGCGTGACCTGTGAGGCGGCATCGTAGTTGTGGTAGGTGGTGACGCCATTGGGCAGCACCTTCGCGATCTCGCGGCCCAGGGCGTCGTAGTCGTATGAGACAGTCTGTCCCCAGGGGTCGGTGATCGAGCCCAGGTTCCCGCAGCCGCGGTAGGTGTAGTAGGTGGTCAGCAGGTCCTCGTCCACGACCTGCGTCATGGCGGTGCGACGGCCGGCGGCGTCGTACTGGTAGTACAGGTTGTTGCCGCCCTGGGCGAAGTGCAGCACCCGGCCGGCGGCGTCGTACTCCCAGCTTTGGTCCTCGACGCCGGTCTTCTGCACCCCGGTCACCGCACCCCGGGCGTCGTAGTCGTAGGTGATCTCCTCGCCCGAGGGGTACCGCAGCTCAGACAGCACGCGGCCGACGGCATCGTACTCGTAGTACGCCCCGACCCCGGAGGCCTTGTCCAGCCGCACGATGCGGCCGGCGGCGTCGTAGGCCACGGCCTGCTCCTCGCCGACTGCGTCGATCTCGGCGGTCTGGCGGCCCACGGCGTCGTAGGTGTAGTACGTGGGGTTGCTGAGCGGGTCGAGCATCACGGTCTGCCGCCCCACGGCGTCATAGTCATACGACACCGTCTCGCCCAGTGAGTTGGTGATGGCCGACAGTCGCCCGGCACCGTCGTAGGCATAGTAGGCCGCATTGCCCAGCGGGGACACGGTAGCCAGAAGCTGCCCCGCGGCATCGTACTGGAAGTAGGTCTTGCGGCCTAAGGGATCGGCCACACAGTAGGGCCGGCTGACGGCATCGAAGAAGGTGGTGTAGTCGCCGGCCAGAGCATCGGTGACGCGGTCGCGACGGCCGAGGGCATCGAAATGGAAGTAGGTGACGCGGCCGCAGGGGTCGATGGTGGTGTCCACGCGGCCATTGGCATCGTACTGGTAGTATGTAGACGCTCCGACGGGGTTCTGAGTTGCGATCCTCTGGTGAGCGATGTCGTAGTGGTGATACGTCGTGTCTCCCAGCGGGTTGCTGGAGGCGGTGGGGTTGCCCAGGAGATCGAACTGGGAGGTCCACTCGTTGAAGAGCGGGTCCACGAG
>CAZXDD010000467.1:0-6498 GCA_964639415.1 uncultured Armatimonadia bacterium | reverse complement strand
GCCGGCCTGCAGGCGGCCTTCGGCTCCGTGGACGTGCGGTATCCGAAGGCCCAGGTGCCCACCGACACTGCGGACAACTGGTCCGCGACGGCCTGGCGCGGCGAGAGGGTGCATTGCCAGGCGCTGGCGTGGTCGTCCGAGGGTGCGGAGCAACTGCGGGTGCAGGCCTCGCCGCTCACGATGGGGGAGAGGGCCCTCCCGGCCGAGGCGGTGCAGGTGCGCTTCGTCCGCTACGTGCTGGCCGACGGGAACCTGGTGCCCGATATCCTGGACGACGCCGAGCGGCTGAACCTGCAGCCGCGCACGGTGCGCCCCGTGTGGGTGTCGGTGGACGTGCCCGCCGACGCGGCGCCGGGCGTGTACTCGGGGAGTCTGAGCTTCACCGCCGCCGGCGGGCTACAGGCCACGTTGCCGCTGGAGGTCGAAGTGCTCGCCGCCACGCTGCCCCCGCCCGCCGAATGGTCGTTCCATCTGGACCTGTGGCAGAACCCCTATGCCCTGGCTCGGTACCATCGGGTGAAGCCGTGGTCGGAAGAGCATCTGGCGCTCCTGCGACCCCACCTCAAGTTGCTGGCCTCGGCGGGGCAAAAGTGCATCACCACCACCCTCGTGCACCGGCCCTGGGGCACCCAGACCTATGACCCGTACGATTCGATGGTGCAGTGGACCCGTCGCGCCGACGGCGGCCTGGCCTTCGACTACACCGACTTCGACACTTACGTTCGCCTCTGCGATGAGTGTGGAATAGGCCCCAATATCAACTGCTACTCCATGGTCTCGTGGACCAATGCCATCCGGATGCGGGACGAGGAGACGGGAGACTACGTCTCGGTCTCGGCGCCGCCGGGAACCGAGGGATATGCCGAGCACTGGAAGCCCTTCTTGCGCAGCTTCGTCGCCCATCTGCGGGAGCGAGGCTGGCTGGGGCGCACCGCCATCGCCATGGACGAGCGGCCCCCGGAGCTGCTGCGGGGCCTGTTTGCGTTGCTGAAGGAGGTCGCGCCGGAGCTGAAGATCGCGCTGGCCGGCGCCAATGAGCCCGAGCTGAAGGACGAGATCGACGACTGGTGCGTGTTCATCGCCCCGCCGCTGGACCCGGCCATCGCTCAGGAACGCGCGGAAGACGGCCGGCCGACGACCTTCTACGTCTGCTGCGGGCCCGGCAGGCCGAACACCTTCACCTTCTCTCCGCCCGCGGAGGCCGCCTGGATGGGCTGGTACGCCGCGGCCCAGGGCTACTCGGGCTTCCTGCGCTGGGCCCACGATAGCTGGGTACAGGACCCGCTGTGGGACACGAGCTTCGTCACCTGGCCTGCCGGCGACTGCTTCCTCACCTATCCGGGCCCCCGCAGCTCGATACGCTTCGAGCGTCTGAAAGAGGGCATCCAGGCCTACGAGAAGGTGCGCCTGTTGCGGGAGCGCGTGGGGGCGGAGAGGCTGGGGGAGCTGGACGCGGCGTTGGCGGGGTTCTCGTACGAGGATGCGCTCAGAACCCCTGCGGCGGAGACGGTGGCCAGGGCGCAGGAGGTCCTCAACCGGCTGAGCAAGGAGGCGTGGGCGGGGGAGTAGAGCCAGTTGTGCCCGCGGGCGCCCCTCCAAGGCGCCCATAGCCGCACAGCATATGGGGCCTGCCGCCCCAGCGGAGGCGGCAGGCCTGAGGGGAGTGAGTGGGGCCGGCTGCGGCCCTCCGGGCGCTCCGACTGCCGCCGCCGGGGCTCCTCGCTAATCCGGGAAGCCCGTTCCCGGTGCGGCGTGCCCGGGGCTGTCCAGTTCCTGAGGGTGAAGACCGGCGGCGAACTCCGCCGCCCTCAGAAGCCGTTTCCTGCGCTCCTCGTGGACTTCCTCTGCCGCCGCCGCGCGAAGGCGCGCCGCGGCTGCGGCTGCGCCATCGATGCCCACCAGCACCTGCGTTCCCAGCCAGGCGGCGTCTTCGTCTCCGGCCATGAGCTTGACAAGGGCCGGCGCCGCCGCGCCGCCGATTCTGGCAAGAGCCACCGCGCACGGGAAGTCTCGAAGAGCGGGGTCGCGCATCGAGCGGGGCCACTCGAAGTAGACGTGCTCGAGCAGGATCGGCACCGCCTCCTCGGCCCGAAGTCTACCCAGAAGCTCCACGGCGTGAGCGGCCTGTTCCGGGTTCACCGCGAAGAGTTCTTCGTTGTCGACGAGCGCCACCACCGCCGCGATGGCCTCGGCGCGTGCCCGCACCGCCGTCTCCGCCTCAGCGATGGCCTCCTCCGCGGTGGCCGCCGGGCAGGTGCCCGCCAGAGGGCCGGTCAGCAGTGTGACCCCGACCACTATGGCCCATCTCCGGTTCATCATCTGGCTCGGCCCCCTTCGCCGCGGATCCCTGGTCACTGCATATTCCAGTTGAGGTTGACCCATCCCGTGCCGGCAGAGTTGTCGCCCAAGCCATCATAGGTGTGCACAACCTGCCACGAAGTCCCGTCCCACGTAACAGATGACGCGCAGTGCGTGTCGAGATGATCGGACACGACGCTGGCATCGTACTGAGCCCATTCGCGGAAGTTTGCGCGGACGCGACAAACCCCATCGGTCTTCACCGAGTAGCCGGGAGGATCGACATCGTAGACAACTCCGTCGGACTTGTTCTCTCCTCCCCAGTAGTACGTGGCGGACTGCGGGTCCTCATCCAGCCAGATCGGATCGCTGGTGTCGTCGCCCACGGCGGAGTCACGCACGATGTCTCCACCGGGGCCTCCATAGTGATGCCCGGAGACGTCTCGCTTCATGCTCACAGTTCGATCCCACTGCCGCGGGGTACAGACCCCGCTGTACTGCATGCCCGTCTGCACGCCCTTGAACGTCGTCTGCAGTCCGAGTGCCCTGGTCTGGGGGTTGCGCGTTGCTTGGTACCAGGTGACCCCTCCCTGGTTGTCCAGGGCGACCTCCGTACCGGCGGACCCCACGCTCAGTTGGACCCAGAGGACCCAGAAACACCCTGAAGCCATGGCGACCTGGTTCTCTCGCGTCATGTCAAACACTATGACCCAGAACTCATGGGCGCCCGGCATCTGACAGGCTCGGGTCACTGTCGTTAGGTTCTTCCCTTCGTAGTGCCAGTCAGGCCCGTCATCCCAGAACCTCCACACGACGAAGTAGTCATCATCGCCGCCGTCGGTGATAGTGCACTTGAAGGTCACCTCAGCACCTTTGGGGTACTTGCCCGGCAGCGGGTCGGGTTGGCTGATGCTGACGTTCACCGCCCAGGAAGCCGACGCCAGCGCCAGTCCGCACGCAGACACCAAGGGCACAAACCACGTCGTGGCTCTCACGGTTTCATCCCTCCTCGCTGTAGTCACGGCTGCGGTGCGTTCTCCCCCTGTGTCGATCGCAAGATGGTTTCGGCCGCCGCCCCCGATCGTCCTTCAGGCAACTGGGAGAGCGCATACTCGGCCCACTTCCTCGCGCGCGTCACCTCCTTCTCCCGCCAGAACGCCAATGCCAGCGAAAGGGCGGCTTCATGCTTGATGTGCGCCGCCGCCTCCATCGCGGCCAGAACCTGCATCTCCGTCTCGGCCTCATCAAGCCTGCCCTCTGCAGTGGATAGTAGCACCAGATCGCTCTGAAGGTGGGCTCGGGGCACGGGCAGGGGTTCGTCTCGCCCCAACAGCCCGCGCAGCACCTGGATGCGTAGCGCCCGCAGGGGCGCGTCCGAGAGGCACTTGGCGTACTGATAGGTATCGCCTGCCTCGAGTCTCTGCACATCGCCGTCGGGGGCCGCAAGCTCGAAACAGCGGCGCGCCAGGGCGTGCTGATCCTGTCTCCAGTACCTACGTCCGAGCGCAATGAGGTCCTCGGGGGCAACCAGAGAGCGGGGCGTCCCGACCAGCTCGGCGTACTGCTCGAGCCGGGGCAGCGCGACTGCCTGCCACACCGGCAGGAGGCGTACCTCAGGCTGCTGCGCGGCGCCCTCCTGGAAGGTCGGGGCGCCATCGTAGTAGGGAATCCTGCGGCCGTAGGCCTCCACCGACCGCAGGAGGGCGTCGGCGTACCGGCGTGGGCTCTGACCGGCCATGAGGGCGAGTGCGCGGTCCTGCAGGACGCACGACTTCCCTACGAACCCCAGGTCAAGCAGGTGTCCTGCGACGGCCTCGATTGCCCTGCCTGCCCGGTACCCGCCCAGCACAGGAGTCAGGGTCGCGGCGAAGCCCTCCAGAGCGCGACGTTCCTCCAGCGCCCCTCCACCTTCAGCCCAGAGCTCTCGATACGCGGACCACGCGGCCTCCGGGTCCGACCAGTGCTCTACCGCGGCGCCCCCGACGGCTCCATCGGACAACGGCCCTGCACGAAGCCCGGACCAGTTCGGCATCTTGGACAGGTCGTCCAGGAAGACGCCGGCAAGCAGCGTGTTGAGGCTGAGGTTGCGCCAGATGCGGACGCACAGGTTTCGGGGGCCGCTAACCCTGAAGTGGGCGTAGACCCCCGAGACGAAGTCGCGCAGAGGCGCGGCGGCGAGGACGGCGCCCGACTCCGCATCGGTCACATAGATGGTGTAGCGGCGGCTGGGCTCGTAGTAGTTGCGGTCGTTGACGAAGTAGAGGCTCAGTCTAGACGCCCCCTGAGGCACGGGGATGGTAACGAGCAGGTCCGGGCCCGTGGCCGGAGTGTACTTCTCGCCTCCGTCGTCCCAGTTCCGCGGCCCCCGGGGGGTGTGCTGAGGGTCATAGATCATGCTGGGGTCGGCGTCCTGCCCGCCGTGCCACCAGTGTGCCCGCCGCTCGGGGTCCGTGGTGCCCACCCCGTAGCTCACGGGCGCCAGAGAGCCGCCCGAGATGTCGCTGGAACCGTGGCAGGCGCAGAGCACGAACAGGTCGCGCCCCTTCAGGAGCCAGTCGCCCTGGGTGATTCGGTCCTGCCCCAGATACACAGCCCCTGTCTCGTTCGCCGAACCCCGCAGAGGCGCCAGAGCGCCCCGGGACTGGGACAACCGCCGGGCCGCGTATCGTGCGGTCCGGCGTGCCGGGACCGGCGCCTCGTTGTCGGCATCAAGCGCCTCGTTGGCCGCCAGTGCCTCAGCCACGAGCCCCCGGAACTCCAGGCACTCGGCCCGACGCAGCCCGGCCTCGGCCGCAAGCGGCTTGTCCACTTCCGGTTGGCACTGCGCAAAGAGCGTACACGCATCGGCAAAGCGCCCCTGAGCCGCCGCCAGTTCGCCCATTTCGAAGGAGAGCCAATCGCTGAGCCCCGGAAGCACGTGCTCAGTCTCTCTGGCCTTGCCGTACAGCTCCTGAGCCTCGGCATATAGCCCGCGATAGTGGAGCCATTGCCCCAGCGCAAACTGCGCCTGAGGCTCGAGAGCGCTGCCGTGGCAACTCTGTATCAGTGCCTGCCATCTCGGTAGAGGGGGCCGCGAATTGGGCACCCAACCATCGCCGGGAGCCGGGTACCTCGCGGCCGCCAGGGCCCGCGCTTCGGCCTCGTCTCTCGCCGCCCATTCCTCGACCCACAAGACGCCATAGGCGGCACTCTCGGCCTCGGCCCACTGCGCCGCCAGTTCGGCGATGCGTTCCGCCCCGGCGGGGTCCGCAGTGCCCAGCGCTGCACAGGCCCGGTCCATGAGCCCCAGTACCTCGCGCAGCGTCGCTTCGCTGTTCGGGGTCGAGATCGCGTTCAGGTACGCCTGATTGTCTGTGAGCCTGGTGGTGGTGTTCCGTGTGCGGTCGCCGCCGTAGTCGACGACCCGCCGGCAGAAGGCCAACGTGCCGGCCCAGTCTTCAGACCGGGCACACCGCGAGGCGAGCCGCAGCGCCGTCTCCCGCATCTGGGGAATCCCCGGGTAGGCTCTGAAGACGCGCAGGAGCGCCGCATAGGACCGGTCGGCGTCGTCGCCCGCCGCGTGGGCCATCTCGCGGGCCAGCCTGTCATACTCGCTTCCCTGATCCAGCACGCTGCGGTTGGCCGCGTAGCCTGTGGGGTTCTGGTCCAGGTAGTGGTCCATCGCGGAGGGGTAGGAGTCGAGGACGAACTCGTAGGCTTCCAGCGCGGCTTCGGGGTCCTGCCCCTCGGCGCAGGCCGCCGCAAGGCGCGCGAGGTCTTCGATGCGCGGCACTGTGGGACCATGTTCCGCGATGAGCCTGCGGACCGTTGCCGCTGCCTTACCGGGGGCTCCGGATCCCTCGTGGGCGCGTGCGAGGAGCGGCAGGACCGCCGGAGACGCCTCGGGGTCGCGGTCCAGGAGTTCCTCACACGCGCGGATCGCCTTCTCGAAGTCCTGCTCGACCAGCAGTTTCTCTACCGCGTCCAGGGGCTGCGCCGGTTCCACAGGTCCGGGCCGCGCCTCCTGTGCGAACGCCGTTGAGGCCGTAAGCAGGCCGATGGCAAGGACGGCCGCTGCTCTGAGCACGTCTCCTCCCCCTCTGCCCAAGGTTATATCGCGCCGCCGGCGCTTATCCTGATCCTGGTAATGGTCTCGCACAACGCCAAACTCGATTCAGACATCAATCTACCCCCCCCCAATCATTCTGTCAATAGCGCTGC
>CAZXDD010000466.1:0-6503 GCA_964639415.1 uncultured Armatimonadia bacterium | reverse complement strand
GATAATGAGCGGTGACTGGAGTTCAGACGTGTGCTCTTCCGATCTCAAAATCGCCACCTTGGCCAGCCAACTGAGCAGGATGGTCATCCACTGCTGATCCATGATCCACACCGGGGCCAGGGCGAATCCGATGGGGTGGAACGGCCACCAGAGGAAGCGCTGACGCATCGCGGACAGCAGGGCCATCAGCCCGGCGCCGAGGGCGGTCAGGAGCCAGCCGGCGACATTGGGTCCTTCGGGGTTGAGGAAGTGAACCTGCACCCACTTGAGGGGCGCCAGGGGGCCGCCCACGAAGAACCAGCTATTCATCGTCACCCCGCCCACGCGATAGGCCCAGCGCGTGGTGAGGTAGATACTCAGGGGCGCGCTGACGAGGACGGCCGCCGCCATGAGCCAGAAGAGGGGACGCTTGCGGTCCTGAGTGCTCTCGGCCAGCTTCAGCCCGTTGGCGGCCGAGGCCATGACGAATGTCCGGATATCCGAGCACCAGACGTAACTCATGGCGATGGCGGCGAGGCCGCGGGCGCCGATGGCGGGGGCTCCCACCGCCGAGACGATGACTCCGGGGGCGATGGTGGGAGCCACGGCCTCGGCCATACCGCTTTCGGCCACGATTCGCGTCAGGCCGATGAACAGCACCATGGCCACGAGCAGGAAGGCGACGGCCACCCACAGCGACATGCCACTCCACACAAGCCATCCGGCCATGAAGGCCAGTCCGATCACCGTCCCCCAGAAGGCCACCGGATAGGACAGTATCTCGCCGCTGTCGTCGGCACCGGCGCGCTCGCCGAAGGCGCGCGCCACCACCCGGCGCAGGTGCCCGCGGGCGGTGTACAGGCCGCCGAACACCAGCACCAGAAACGCGCCCATTCCGATGTGGGCGAAGATGGGCGAGGGCGCGCCGTACACCCCGAGGTTCTCGGTCATCCCGATCTTCAGTACATTGAGGATGCCGCGGATGCCGAAGAACAGGAC
Source organism: uncultured Armatimonadia bacterium (assembly GCA_964639415.1). Taxonomy (GTDB): domain Bacteria; phylum Armatimonadota; class Zipacnadia; order Zipacnadales; family JABUFB01; genus CAYRFY01. The sequence continues at coordinate 5,525 of CAZXDD010000466.1, read as the reverse complement.
GTTGAAGAACCACAGTGAGAATGCGGTCTGCTGCTCGACCAGGAAGAAGAAGCCCACCATCGGGAAGCTGACGCGGAAGTGCATGGACTGGGTGTGGCGGAAGGTCGAGATCGACCAGCTCATGGAGGGGGCGGGGATGGTGGGATAGTAGTGATGCAGGCCTGTGAGGGTACCAAAGACCAGCGGTACCCCGAAGCCCAGCCACATGACGCCGCTGCGGTACAGCCCCGACGGCCTTCCGGCCTGGGGCTGAGCCACCATCTCCATGGGGAGCTGGGTGAGTGGGTAGATGAGGCGCTCGTTGTCCACCCATTGGCGGCGCAGGATGACCATGATGCAGATCATGACGAAGTACAGGCAGAGCAAGAAGGGCGCCCAGGCCGACAGCGGCCCCAGCCATTCGCGCCATGGGATCAGGCGGCCCGGCGGCAGGCCCTCATAGAAGTAACGGACGGCGAGCTCATTCTGAGGCGCCAGCAGGGGGTTCAGATGGGGCTGTAGCAGCTTGTCCCAGTCGTTCTCCGGTGTGGCGTAGTAGTACGGAGCGGTGATGATGGACATGAGCTGTCCGCTCAGCCCCATTGTCTGGACGGCCGAGGCCACCACCATCATGATGTACACGGTCAGGCATTCGCCGGGGTTCAGAGCCCAGCGGGGGTTGATCCGCCCCAGTGCGTTATTGACCACGGCGGTGAGCAAGAAGAGCAGGAAGATGGCTCCGGGGGTAGAGAAATCCAGGTCGACGTAGGAGCCCTGGATGACGAAGGTGGCGTACGGGCATCCCCAGCCGATGAGCAGGGAGGCCAGCAGGCCGGAGATGATCGCTCGCGCCGAGAAGGCGGAGCGCAGCGCCCGGCCCGGTGTCGAGCCTTGCTCAGCCGCTACGTGTTGCATGCCATGGGATCTCCGGGGCATAGTGCGGTGGTCGCGCTGTGGGAAACCGAGGCGGGTAGCTTCGCCATCGGTGGGGGCATGTCCTGCCTGCATATCGCCGGGTCGGGAGAGTGCCGCCATGCCGGCGCTTCCGGGCGGCCTCAACGCGTGGCGAGGCATGCCGGGGCGGGGCGGGCATTTGTTCGCATTTGCGGTTGACAAGCCCCTGCGGCGTTGCTATACTCGCCTCAATAGGATGTGAGTTCCCCCACCGTTTCGTCGGAATTCCCGGCTTGAACCATTGCTCCTGATTGTCGGAACCAAGGCGCCGCGTGACCTCTCGCGCATCCGGGCGCGATAGTGACTGTCCGGCGTATGGCGCGAGCGCCCACTCCCCGTAAGCATCGCTCATGTCGACCGGGAGCACGCATACCGCACACATCGTCGCCATTGAACCCGGCCACGCCTCGTAAGGCGTCGAGCAGGGCCTGTCAATTCCCACTTGCCACGTTCAATGAACCTCACTGAAGCAGGGAAAGACCGCAGTGAATAACCGCCAAGGCCACAGTGGCGAGCGCGTGTTCGTGCTGGATTTCGGTGCGCAATACGTACAGCTCATCGTGCGCAAGGTGCGCGCCCTCAACGTCTACGCCGAGATCCGTCCCTACGACACGCCGGTACAGGATTTGCTGGCCCAGCGGCCCAAGGGGATCATCCTCTCCGGCGGCCCTTCGAGCGTGTACGAGGAGGGGGCGCCGCATCCTGGGCGGGAGCTGTTCGAGGCGGGAGTGCCGATTCTGGGGATCTGCTACGGCCAGCAGCTACTGGCGCATCACCTGGACGGCGTGGTCTCGCCGGGCGGCAACGAGCGCGAGTACGGGCAGCAGACGGCCCGCATTCTCACCGCCGGGAAGCTCCTCGAGGGGTGTGGCTCCGAGATGCAGGTGTGGATGAGCCACGGCGACCGGGTGACGCAGGCCCCGTCCGGTTTTGAGGTTCTGGCCCGCACCGAGCATTCGCCGTGCGCCGCCATGGGCGACGCGGCGCGAGGTCTGTACGGCGTGCAGTTCCACCCCGAGGTGCAGCACACCCCGCTGGGGCAGAAGGTGCTGAGCAACTTCCTGACCGGCGTCTGCGGCTGCAGCGGCGACTGGCGTCCGGAGTCGTTCATCGCCCAATCGGTGGCCGGGCTCCGGGAGCATATCGGGGATGCGAGGGTTCTTTGTGCACTCTCGGGAGGGGTCGACTCCTCCGTGTGCGCCGCGCTGCTGGACAGGGCCATCGGCGATCAGTTGCTGTGCATGTTCATCGACCACGGCCTGATGCGCAAGGGCGAGCCCGAGGAGCTGGGGGAGGTGTTCGGCAAGCGCCTGGGCGAGCGGTTCGTGGCGGTCGATGCCAAGGAGCGCTTCCTGGGCCGCCTGCAGGGGGTCACCGATCCGGAGCAGAAGCGGAAGATCATCGGGGAGTGCTTCATCCGCACCTTCGAGGAGGAGAGCGCGAAGCTGGCGGAGTTCCGGTACATCGCTCACGGGACGCTGTATCCCGATGTGATCGAGAGCGGCGGCGGGAAGACGGCGACCATCAAGACGCACCACAATGTGGGCGGCCTTCCGGAGGACATGAAGTACGAGAATCTGGAGCCTTTGCGCTGGCTGTTTAAGGATGAGGTGCGGCAGTTGGGTCTTGAGCTGGGGCTTCCGGATGAGCTGGTCTGGCGTCAGCCCTTCCCCGGCCCCGGATTGGCGGTGCGGGTTGTGGGGGAGATCACTCCGGAGCGTCTGGAGATCACCCGGGAGGCGGACGCCATCGTTCGGGAGGAGCTGAGGGCGGCCGGCCTAGAGAGGCAGGTCTCCCAGTTCTTCGCCGTGTTCACCGGCATCCACAGCGTGGGGGTCATGGGCGACGGTCGCAGCTACGGGCACCCCATCGTGGTGCGGGCGGTGGAGACCGACGACTTCATGACCGCCGATTGGGCACGCCTGCCCTACGAGGTCCTGGCCCGGATCTCCAACCGCATCACCAACGAAGTGCGTGGGGTGACGAGGGTGGTGTACGACATCACCTCCAAGCCGCCCGGCACCATCGAATGGGAGTAGCGATGCCCTCGCCGATGGCCGAATTGCCTGCGGGCGTCCAGCGCGTGCTGCTTGACGAGGAGCAGATTCGGCGCCGAGTGGAGGCTTTGGCACAGGAGATCTGCGCGGACTACAACGGCGATTGCCGGCTGGTCTTGCTGGCGCCGCTGAAGGGTGCGGTGGTGTTCTTGGCGGATTTGATGCGCCGGCTGGACAGGCCGGTGGGGGTCAGTTTCGTGCAGGCCTCCAGCTACGGGAACTCCACGGAGTCCTCGGGGGTCCCGGAATTGCAGATGGACATGTGCGGCGACCTCTCGGGCGCCGATGTGCTTGTGGTGGAGGATATCATCGACACCGGGCGCACGCTTCAGCGTCTGGTGGCGGCGGTACGCAGTCGGGGGGCTGCTTCCGTCAAGGTTTGCTGCTTGCTGGACAAGCCTGCCCGCCGCGTGGTCGACCTCTGCCCCGACTATGTGGGCTTCGAGATCGCGGACGACTTCGTGGTCGGCTATGGCCTGGACTTCGCCGAACAACACCGCAACCTGCCCTACGTTGCCGTTTTGGACCCAGATGCAGCCGGTTGAGGCAGCGGCACGCGCCTCGGCAGGCCGCGGGGCCGGGTTCGCGGTTCCCCCACACGCCATGTGTGGCTCCACACCTACGTCAACTACTGCCCGGCGCGATAGCCATCAGGCGGACCATACCACAAAACGGCCATCCGTCACTCCCACAGACATGCCGCCGCGGGGACGAGAGCGTCCGTGAGACCACAGGCCTCGAGGGCCCGCGGTGCCGCGAGACGCAAGCGACCCCGGCCAAGCCCAGCCGTTGGGCGACGGCGCAACACGGGTCCGGGAATGACCGGCCACAGCAATGGAGTCGAGATGTGACACCATGTTGGAACTAGCGGATCTACAGAATAAGACAGTTGATGAGTTGCGCCACATCGCCGCCGAGATGCAGGTGCCGGGCTACTCCACGGCCCGCAAGCACGACCTGTGCATGAAGATTCTCGTCGGCCAGTCGGAGAAGAACGGCCACAGCTACCGCTATGGCGTTCTGGAGACCCTTTCCGACGGCCGTGGGATCCTCCGCGTCGACGGCTACACTCCCGATGCCGAGATGGACGTGTACGTCGCCGACACGCAGATCAAGCGCTTCGACCTGCGCGTGGGCGACCTGGTCGGGGGACCGGTGCGCCCGCCGAAGGACACCGAGCGTTACTGGTCGCTGCTGCGGGTGCAGACCATCAACGGCTCGCCCCCCGAGCAGGTGCGCAACCGTCCGCACTTCGAGGATTTGACCCCGATCTACCCCAACGAGCGGATCCAGCTCGAGACGGGAAACCCCACGAATCTGACGGGTCGCATGCTGGACATCGTGACCCCGGTGGGCCGTGGGCAGCGCGGTCTGATCGTCGCGCCGCCGAAGGCGGGCAAGACGACCATCATCAAGCAGGTGGCCAACTGCATCACCGCGCGGTACAATGACGTCCGCCTGATCGTGCTGCTGATCGACGAGCGTCCTGAAGAGGTCACCGACATCGCGCGCTCGGTGGACGGTGAGGTGGTCAGCTCGACCTTCGACGAGCTTCCCGAGAATCACCTGCGGGTGGCGGAGTTGGTTTTGGCGCGTGCCAAGCGCATGGTGGAGCAGGGGGAGGACGTGGTGATCCTGCTGGACAGCATCACGCGTCTGGCCCGGGCCAGCAACCTGGTGGTCGAGCCCAGTGGCCGCACGCTGTCGGGTGGCCTGGACCCCAGCGCCCTGTACCGGCCGAAGCGGTTCTTCGGCGCCGCCCGGAATATCGAGGACGGCGGCAGCCTCACCATCCTGGCCACGATCCTCATCGACACGGGCAGCCGGATGGATGACATGATCTTCGAGGAGTTCAAGGCCACCGGCAATCTCGACCTAGTGCTTTCGCGCGACCTGGCCAACCGCGGCACCTTCCCGGCCGTCGACATCGCCAAGTCCATGACCCGGCATCAGGAGTTGCTGTTCAGCGACGACGAGATGCAAAGCGTCTGGCAGCTTCGCAAGGCCTTCACCGCCATGGACAGTCTGGACGCAACGGAGACCCTGCTGCAGGGCCTGCGCCGAACCAAGACCAACCAGGAGTTCCTGGCCATGGCCGAGACGTCGTTTCGGCGCCGCTAGTGGGGCACCGCGCCCGATGGAACGCTCACGCCCCGGTGGCCGCGACCGCCGGGGCGTGGTGATTCCGGCCGCCGGGGCGAGGCGCAAGAGTGTCTTGCGGTGCCCCGGTGAGGATCGTGTTTGTGGGCAGGAGGGTTTGCGGCGGCGCAACGGGAACACTGTGGTTTTCGAGGGTGCTATCTCGGCGTACTCAGGTGATCGTGATGAGACGGACCGATACTGCCGCCACCGGACTTGCGCGCGTCGCAGTGATCCTCGCCCTGACCTGCGCCACGGCCGCCTTCGTCGGCTGCCAGCGGCCGTCCACGGCGCCGTCGGGGCCCACAGCGGTGACGCCACCGACAAGGCCCACAGAGACTCCCGACCCGGACAGGACCATCCAGACATTGACGGACGAGATCGACGCTCTGGAGA
>CAZXDD010000465.1:0-6533 GCA_964639415.1 uncultured Armatimonadia bacterium | reverse complement strand
AAGGTGAACCGCGGTCCGGGCTGCACGGTACCGTCCGGCAGCTCTGAGGCTCCCGCCATGAAGGCGTTCACGAAGCAGTTGGCGGCCGACCCGTCACGGTAGCTCTCGTGGATGTAGTGGGTGTCCACCGTGTAGATCCCCGGACGCGAGGTGTTGACCGCGCCGCGGTAGCCCGGCTTGCCGGAGCTGGAAGTGAAGCCCACATTCGTGAATTGATAGCCCTCCCCCTCGATATCGCTGAGGTTGACCTGAAAGTAGCGGTAATCCCGGGAGTAGGGGAAGATGTGGGTCATGTTGGAGCCCTTCAGCGCCCTGGAGGCGCAGACCACTCCGCCACCGGCGACGGGCTCGGCGGAGAAGCGCTCCGCCTGCAGGACCCAGTTGGTGTCCTTGCCGTCCCAGTTGTACGTCTCGGCGGGCGTGAACTGAGTGAAGTCATCCTGCCACAGGGCGTTTTCGCCCTCATCGGCGGGGAATGTCAGCGCCTGTGGCGCCTCCGGAGCCGCGCTCTCCAACGTGAGCGGCGTCACAGGCCCGTCGCCGGGCCGCTCGTAAGCCTCGATCTCCGACACCTGTCGGGCGCCCTGCCGCGAGGACAGGGCCGTGACGCGCACCTTCAGGCAGGGCACCGCCGGGGACAAGTTGTGCTCGACCACGGTCTGCTCGTTGCCGCGGATCTCGGCCCGGTGCACCTCCCCATCGGGCCCCTGGAGCTGTAGGTCGTAGTCCCTGAGGTTGGGGGTGTGGATCACCACCCGGCCGATGGGATGGGCCTGCTGCATGGTGAGCTCCAGGGAGGCCGGCCTGTCGCCGGCGTGGGTGACGGCCCAACCCATGTCATCGGTGATGCCGTTGATGGCGTAGTAGTAGAACTGATCGAACCACGGGGCGTAATGGCCGTCCGAGGCCGAGGCGCGGGTGCCGCGGCTCACGTGGAGCAGGTTGCCGGGCTTCGCGGTCTCGGCCTGTCTGCGCGCGAGCTCGGCCTCAACCTCGGCCGTCGTCGGGAAGTCCGCGGCCGCCGGGTCGGTGGTGTAGATGCGGGCATCGCCCTCCTCGAAGTGGTCGGAGAAGCCGCCCTCGGCCAGGTTGACCCTGCGTCCCTCGGACATGACGATGAGCTCGGACAGCCCCTCAAGCAGCGGGTGGGCGATCGTGGCCTCCCGCACTCCGGGTTTGTGATTGACCACCACCAGGTACACGTGCCCCCCGCAGGAGCGGAGCCAGGCGGCCATCTCGGCATCGGCCTCCACGGCCGGGCGGTCTCGGGGCGCCGGCTGAGCCATGGCCTGCTCCAGGAACTTCACCTCTCGCCAGACGTAGGGCAGGCCATAGCGGTACTCGATCTCAGGCATGAAGAAGGGGTCTGTGTAGCCAATCCACGCCCGGCAGCCGTAGGCCAGGGAGACCAGATACTGGTTGCGGAACACCCTGTAGGGGTACGGCGGGGCGCTGCCGTAGTCGGCGGTGGTGTGGGCCTGGGAGGAGGCGTGCCAGGGGGTGAGCATGATGGTCTGCCCCGGCCGCAGCACCTCGTGGCAGCGCTTGAGGAAGTTGGGGACATAGTCGTAGTTGGGTGAGTACGGGTCCGGGGCCAGGATGTCGGCACACTTGTACCCGTGGGTGACGATGCCGTCCAGGGTGTCGTTGGTCACGATCACCGGATGGTACGGGTCTTCCTGGCGGAAGAACTCGTAGAGGCTCTCGAGATAGTCGGAGCGGGTATTGCTGATCTCCGGCTCGTCAGCGATGTAGTAGCTCACCAGACCGGGTTGGGCACGGACCATCTCAATCAGCCTGCGGAAGAACTCCCGGGCCTCCCCGCTGGGCGAGGAGAGGGTCCTGTGCTCCTCGGGAACTGTGTGGCCGGGCTCGCGCCAGAGGCCGAAGACATACGTCAGCCGTCCATTCTCGATGGAGACCACGGAGCGGATCCCATGCTCGTCAAAGGCCTTCGTGATGCCGGAGACGTCCGGAGCGATCGGCACTACCGGCGTCTGGAGGTTCTGCAGGGCCACCACATCGGCCCGTGGGTCGTCGGTGGGAACCGACCCGTACCAACCGATGCCCACGAAGGGCGTGCCATTGAGCAGTATGTTGCCGTGCTCGTCGATTCTCACCTCATTACCCGCGGTTGGCGGCGGGAGCTTGCGGATGGTCTGCGTCTCGGTGGCGAGGACCTTGCCCTCGGCATCGTAGGCCTCCACCACGAGCCGGTACGTACCCACGGCTTCGGGGGCGCGTACGGTGTGCTCCCCCTGCAGGCCTCCAAGCACCGTACTGCCCACATCGAACCGCCCGGCACTGTCTTCCAGGTGGCAGCGCAAGGATTTGGCGGCCGCCGCCACGTCCGGGGCCATGTGGGCGCGAAACACAATCTGAGATAGCTTCTCGGTGGCGTAGATGCAGTTGCGATAGCAGGGACGCAGGACGGTGATGGAAAGCGGCTTGTACTGAGCCGATACTCTGCGGATGGCGGACTTGTACAGCATCCCCGTGGCGGCATCCGAGAGCGCGATCAGGCACCTTGCCTGGGCCAGGCTGCCGGTGAGCGTGAGGTCCGGGAAAGCAAGGTCGGCCTCGGCCCCGACGGGCAAGGCGACCGGCTCGGTGGATACCGGCCCGGCACCCTCGGGGAAGAGCTCCAGTGTCCCGAGCAGGCGGCGCGAAGTGCCGGAGTGGTTCTTGACCCGCGTGGTGATCCCCAGCTTCGTGGCACCACCGGCGTCACGAGAGATGGCGACCTTCGGCTCGCCGAGGTCGAAGGCGAAGCGGCGGAAGTCCACGTCGACGCCGGAGAGCTTCCCAAACAGCCGCGGCTGGTGGAAATTGCCCTTCAGCGGCGTCCAGGTGGAAAGCTGCAGTTCGCCGCCCGCGTGGCGCTCGCGGGTCACGTTCCACAGCCAGTCGGAGCCCGCGTCCTCGTTGAGGATCAGGCCACCGAAGGGGATGCGTACCTCCACGGTCCACTTCGCGGCGGCGGCATCCACACTCGCCGCCGTCTCGATGGCGCAGTCCCAGAGCTTGCCATGCACCAGACCGTAGTCGGCGCCGTAGTCGTCGTACCATACGCCGCGGGTGTTGATCAGGAAGTGGTGGTAATAGCGGCCCTCGCCGGCGGGGTCGAAGAACAGCTCGATGCAGTCATCGGCCCAGACGGTGCCGTCGTGCTCGAGGGTGTCGGCCTTGATGGCGTCGGGGCTGGGCTCGTCACACTCCACGGCCACCCACAGGCCCCAGTCGTCGTAGAGCACCTTGAAGCGGGTCTGGACCTCAGCGGGGCGCGGCTCGCCGGCGTTCTCGGAGGCGGCGCTGGCGCTGACGAAGTCGCCCTGCCACTGTGCGGCGTCCCAGGCGGTCTCGTCAAGGACACCATCGAGGGTGACGGGCTCGGCGGCCCGAACCGCCTGAGCCGCGGACTGAGCGTGGCTGACACCACAGAGAAACAGAAGCAGGAGAAGGCGTGGCAGTGGTCGGCCGAAAGGTCCCATCGCGGGTGTCCTCCTGTGAAAGGTCACTGCAACGGCGCTGACGGCTGCCTCACCCCCGGCCATCTCTCCCGCCGGGCGGGACCGGGAGAGGGAGCACGGCAACGGCGACGACAACGGCAGGCGGGACAGGAGCCCCGCCGGGACGGTGGCCCCAAACGGCTTGTGCCCACGGGCAGAACAGTGCTTCGCCAACGGCGCTTGACCCCCTCCCCCTTCTGCCAGACAAGGAGCGGCAGGCCCCGACAGGGAACCTGTCAAGAGGTTGGACGGACACGCGCGGCACGATGCCCGCGTCTGCGCCAGGTGGTGGCTGTGCCCTCCATCGTGCACCGGTATATTGCGTGGCCACTGCGCTGCATCCTCCGTGACCCAAGGGAGGGCGATGGCATTGAGGACCCGCCAGGCACCACGAGGGCTTGTGAGTCTGGGAGCGATGGCGCTCCTATGCGCGGTGGAGCTGTCCCCGGCGGCCGGGGCCACGTGGGAGGTGATGACCCGCGACAGCGTCGGGCGCACGATGGCTCCGTACCTGTCGTCTCTGGGGCGGGGCGAGCCGGGCGTCGGTGCCGTCCGCTCGGACACATTCACGCTGGATGCGGACATGGTCGGCCTCGAGATCTGCGGCTGGGACGGCAGGCCCGAGCAGCGCGCCAACAAGAATTGGTTCTGTCTGTGCGACGCCGAGACCGGACTGGCGCTACTCTCCGTTCCACCTCCCAACCAGGACAGCATGGCCCCGGTCCGCTGGGACGTGCTGGAACTCATCGGGAGGAGAGTGTACTTCCGCGCGGTGGATGCCCTGAGCGGCAGCGGGTTCTCGTGGATGGGCTGGCAGAACGTCACGGTCGGTGACCGCACCCTTCTGGGCAGCCTGACGCCGGGTGTGTGGCCGCAGGGCTGGACCGAGGAGACACAGCCCGAGGGGACATCGGTGGACGAGTGGCTGCGCTGCTCCACCGCCGCTGCGGAGTTTGCCGTGGAAGTCCAGGACCGGCCTCCTACCTGGGGCGTGCTGACCGTCAACGGCGAGCGCCGCACGTGTGAGCCATACCTGTCTTCGTTGCGCGGTGGCGAGCAGGGCATGGGAGCGGTGCGCTCCCCGGCCTTCACCCTTGACGCCGCCACCTACACCTTCGTCGCCATGGGCGCCGATAGCCCCACGGGCGACGCCGGCCTCAATGCCTTCCAGCTCATCGATGCCGAGACCTCGAGGATCCTGCGCACCGCCGAGCCGCCGGTGGGCAATAGGCTGGTGCCCATCACCTGGGACACGGCGGACCTGGTGGGCCGGCGGGTGCTGTTCCGGGCGGTGGACGGCAACGATGCCGGCGGCTGGGCGTGGATCGGCTGTGACAAGGTCCCGCTGGGAGGGGGAAGGGTGGCGAGCTTTGAAGACCCGGCGGCGATCGAGGGGTGGCGCGAGGAGAGCCAGCCGCGGGGGACGCCGGTGGGTGGCAGCAGACCGGCCGCCGCGAGCCTGTGGGAGGTCGTCGAGGCCGAGTGGGAGGCCGAGGACGCCGGGAGCGGCGTACGCTGGGCGCTGTGGGAGAGCAATGACAAGGCGGCCCCGTACCTGATGGCGCGGCTTTGCCGCATCATCGAAGGCGGCTTGTCCCGCGGGCGGCAGTTGCTCCGCGACTATCGGGAGGCCGGTGGCTCGCGGCGCGAGATCCAGGAGCTGGGCTCGCGACTGCGAGAGCTGGAGCGCCGCTCGGAGGAGCTGACGAAGGCCTCGACGGACACCGCCGGCTGGCGCAGGCTGCGCCACGATCAACGCGTGCTGCTGCGCGAAATCGCCTTCGCAAGCCCCCTGCTGGACTTCGACCGGCTGCTGTTGGTGAAACGGTTCACTCAGCAGTCCTATGCCGACATCAACGTCAACCACCACGCCTGGGGCTCGCGGCCCGGAGGCGACATCTGCATCCTGGGCAGCCTCCGCTGCCTGGCAACGGCCGCGGGCATGGGGAAGTGGCCCGCGGTGACGGACCTGATCGCGGGCCGCCTGGGGCCGGGCAACGTGCACGGCATCGACCTTAGCTGGGACGCCGGCCGGGTGCTGTTTGCCTACAGCCGCAATCCGTCGGGAGTGCCGCCCGAGGGCTGGCTGAGCCGGCCGGCCAGCTACGACCTCCACCGTTCCGTCGATCTTCTGCACCTGTACGAGATGGACATCGACGGCAACAACCTCCGTCAGCTCACCGACGGGGAGTGGAGCGACCTGAACCCGTGCTATCTACCCAGCGGTGACATCGTCTTCGAGTCTGAGCGCTGCGGCTTCTCCCTGCAGTGCAATGAGTACGACAAGGACGAGGCCACAACCAACCTCTACACCATGCGCCCCGACGGCAGCGGGGTGCGGCGGCTGGCGGTGACCAAGGACGGCGACTGGTACCCGCGGGTGAACCACGACGGCTCGCTGATCTACTCGCACTGGGAGTACCACGAGCGGAGCCTGATGTACCTGCACCCGCTGTGGACCATCCGGCCGGACGGGACCGGGGAGGACCCGTACGTCAAGCAGCATTTCAACTATCCGGTCGCGCTGACTGCGCCGCGCCCAATCCCCGGCAGTCACAAGGTGCTGGCGGTGGCCACCGGCCACCACACACTGGCCGCGGGGCCGCTCGTCATCGTGGACAGGCCGATGGGCATCAACAACGAGAGCTGCCTGACGCGGGTCACGGGACCGGGTGTGTGGCCGGAGCTGGGCGGAGCGGCCCCCGCCTCCGGCGTCCCCGGCCGGCGCCTGCCGCCCGGTGAGGGCTGGTACATGGACCCCTACCCGCTCTCGGAGACGACGTTCCTTGCGTCCTACTGCGACGGCTCCATGCAGGACGAGACCGGCTACGGGCTGTACCTGGTGGACGTGTATGGCGGCAAGGAACTCATCTACCGCGATCCGGCGATCTCCAGCGTCATGCCGATTCCGCTGAAGGCGCGGCCGCGCCCCCCCGTCGTGGCCGACGCCCGCGACGCCAGGGCGCAGGACGCAGCGTGCCTGGGGGCCACCGTCGCTCTCGGCGTGCCGGAGCTGGGGCCCGG
>CAZXDD010000464.1:0-6536 GCA_964639415.1 uncultured Armatimonadia bacterium | reverse complement strand
AGGCCTCAGCCGAGGTACGCGTGGGGAGCACGATCACCACACGCATCGGGATGAGGGTCACCAGGCACGAAGTCCTGCAGATTCCGCTAAGAGCGGTCCCCAAGGCCGATCGTGATGCCTACTGCAGGCTGATCTCCAGTGACAAAGTCGAGCTGGAGCTGTGACGACCTACCGTCGCCGCGGCCCGCAGGCCGGGCGGCCAGTCGGCTGATTGAACTAAGTCAACCTAACCGTCAGGGAGGAGCACAGATGGCGAAGTACGAACCGATCTACATGTTCAGCGATGACACCACGGCACTGGAAGAGCAGCTCAAGGCCGAGGGCGAGGCCCTCAAGAATCTGCTGGGGGGCAAGGGGTCCAATCTCAACATCATGACCCGCGCCGGGCTTCCCGTGCCGCCCGGGTTCACCGTGACTACCGAGATGTGCATCGAGTACACCAAGCTGGACGCCTTCCCCGCCGGCCTCGAGGATGCCATCCGCGAGTCGGTTGCCAAGGTCGAGAAGGAGACCGGCAAGCAGTTCGGCAATCCGGACAACCCCCTGCTGGTCTCCGTGCGCTCCGGCGCCCGCAGCAGCATGCCGGGCATGATGGACACGGTGCTCAACATCGGCCTCAACGACGCCGTGGCCCAGGGCCTGATCAAGCTCACCGGCAACGAGCGTTTCGTCTGGGACGCCTATCGCCGCCTCATCATGATGTTCGGCGACGTCGTGATGGGCGTGCACCGCGAGGAGTTCGAGGAGTGCTTCAAGAAGGTCAAGGCCGAAGAGGGCGTCTCCGAGGACACCGAGGTCTCTGTGGACGGCCTCAAGAAGACCGTGGCCATGGAGAAGGAAGTCTACAAGAAGGCACTGGGCGAGGACTTCCCCTCCGACCCCATGGCCCAGTTGCTGGCCGGTGTCCGCGCGGTGTTCGGCTCGTGGGAGAATGACCGCGCCATCGCCTACCGCAACATGAACAAGATCCCCCACGACTGGGGCACCGCGGTCAACGTGCAGACCATGGTCTTCGGCAACATGGGCGATGACTCCGGCACCGGTGTGGCCTTCACCCGCGACCCGGCGACCGGCGAGAAGGTCATGTACGGCGAGTACCTCCAGAACGCCCAGGGCGAGGACGTCGTCGCCGGCATCCGCACGCCCGTGCCCATCTCCGATCTGGAGACCATCGACAAGGCCTGCTACGATCAGTTTGTCGAGATCTGCGAACGGCTGGAGAAGTTCTACCGCGACGTGCAGGACATGGAGTTCACCATCGAGAAGGGCCGTCTGTTCATGCTGCAGACGCGCAACGGCAAGCGCACCGCGCAGGCCGCTCTGAAGATCGCCGTGGACCTCCACGACGAGGGCGTCATCAGCGAGGAAGAGGCCGTCATGCTCGTCCCGCCTGAGCAGCTCGACCAGGTGCTGCACCCGCAGTTCGACGCCAAGCAGAAGCCGGCCGCGATCACCAAGGGCGTCGATGCCTCTCCGGGCGCGGCCGCGGGTAAGGTTGTTTTCCTCGCTTCCGACGCCGAGGAATGGGCCAAGCGCGGCGAGCGCGTGGTGCTGGTGCGCCACGAGACCTCCCCCGAGGACATCCGCGGCATGGCCGCGGCCCAGGGCATTCTCACCTCCTTCGGCGGGAAGACCTCCCACGCCGCCGTTGTTGGCCGCCAGATGGGCAAGCCCTGCGTCGTCGGCTGCGGGACCATCGACATCAGCTACGAGAAGAAGCAGTTCTCCGTAGACGACACCGTCGTCAAGGAGGGCGACTTCATCTCCATCGACGGTGGCACCGGTGAGGTCATGCTCGGCGATGTGCCCAGCGGCGAGTCCGTGGTCATCCGCGGCCTGCGCGGCGACGCCGAGTCTCAGGCCGACCCGCTGTACACCTACTTCAAGCGCCTCATGCAGTGGGCCGACAACATCCGAAGGCTGGGTGTGCGCACCAATGCCGACACCCCGGAGGACAGCGAGCTGGCCATCGCCCTGGGCGCCGAGGGTATCGGTCTGACCCGCACCGAGCACATGTTCTTCGGTGAGGATCGCATCCTGAGCTTCCGGAAGATGATCCTGGCCGAGAGCGCCGAGCTGCGCTCCAAGATCGCCAATGAGGAACTGCTGGGACACCAGCGCGAGGACTTCACCGGGATCCTGAAGGCCATGGACGGCAAGCCCGTCATCATCCGTCTGCTGGACCCGCCTCTGCATGAGTTCCTGCCCCGCGAGACCGCGGCGGTGGCCGAGGTGGCCGCCGCCACCGGCAAGACCGCCGAGGAGATCGTGGAGGCCACCGAGGCGCTGCACGAGAGCAACCCGATGCTGGGCCACCGTGGCTGCCGCCTGGGTGTTACCTTCCCCGAGATCTACGAGATGCAGGTGCGCGCCATCTTCCAGGCCGCCTGTGAGCTCAAGAAGCAGGGCCTCAACCCAATCCCCGAGGTCATGATCCCGCTTGTCAGCCTCGAGGGTGAGCTGGACATCTGCTTCGAGTACACCAACCGCGTGGCCAAGGAGGTCATGGCCGCCGAGGGTGTCGAGGTCGAGTACATGATCGGTACCATGATCGAGCTGCCGCGGGCCTGCCTCGTGGCCGACAAGATCGCGGCCACCGCCCAGTTCTTCAGCTTCGGCACCAACGACCTGACCCAGACCGCCTTCGGCTTCTCCCGCGATGACGTGGAGGGCAAGTTCTTCGGCGATTATGTGGAGAAGCGTATCTTCCAGGTCAGCCCCTTCGAGACCCTGGACGTCGCCGGTGTTGGTAAGCTCGTGGACATGGCCTGCAAGGCCGGCCGTGAGACCAACCCCGAGCTGGAACTGGGCATCTGCGGCGAGCACGGCGGAGACCCCAATTCCGTCAAGTTCTGCCACCAGGTCGGGCTCAACTACGTGTCCTGCTCGCCGCTGCGCGTGCCCATCGCGCGCCTCGCGGCCGCCCAGGCGCAGATCGAGTCCGCCGGCGGCCACAGCGGCACCCGCGGCGAATAGCACGGCAGCAAAACGGACGGCCCTGCGTGTGCAGGGCCGTCCGTTTTCTTGTGACCAAGCCCTCGATGTGAGGGAGAGAGGGTGGGAAATATGACCTATATCGAGGCCATCCAAGCCCGCGAGATCATGGATTCCCGCGGCAATCCGACAGTCGAGGTGGATGTTGAGCTGTCCGGCGGCGCCTCCGGCCGCGCGGCGGTTCCCTCCGGCGCCTCCACAGGCGAGCGCGAGGCGCTCGAGCTGGTAGACGGCGACAAGGCCCGTTACCTGGGCAAGGGCCGGCTCAAAGCCGTGGACAACGTAAATGACATCATCGCCCCCGAGATTGTGGGCTGGGATGCCACCGACCAACTCGGCATCGACAAGGCCATGATCGATCTGGACGGCACGGAGAACAAGTCCAAGCTCGGCGCCAACGCCATCCTGGGCGTATCTCTGGCAGTGGCCAAGGCCGCCGCCGATGCGGTGGGACTGCCGCTTTACCAGTACATCGGCGGCGTCGGCGCCCGCGTGCTGCCTGTGCCGATGATGAACATCCTCAACGGCGGCTCCCACGCGGACAACAACGTCGACCTGCAGGAGTTCATGGTCATGCCCGTCGGCGCCTGCTGCTTCCGGGAGTGCCTGCGCTGCGGCGCCGAGGTCTTCCATGCGCTGAAGAAGGTCCTGGGCGACCGCGGACTGGCCTGCGGCGTCGGCGACGAGGGCGGCTTCGCGCCCAATCTGGACTCCAACGAGGACGCCCTCAAGGTCATCGTGGAGGCCATTGAGAAGGCCGGCTACACCCCGGGCGAACAGGTGCGCATCGCGCTCGACCCGGCCGCCAGCTCCTTCTTCGACAAGGCAAAGGGCAAGTACATCCTGGCCGGAGAGGGCAAGGAGCTGTCCTCCCTCGAGATGATCGACTACTACGCCGCGCTGTGCGGCAGCTACCCGATCATCTCCATCGAGGACGGTCTGGACGAGAACGACTGGGACAACTGGCCGAAGCTGCGGGACAAGATCGGCTCCAATGTGCAGATCGTCGGCGACGACTTGACCGTCACCAACACCAAGTACCTCAAGCGGGCCATCGATGAGAAGGCCATCAACTCCATTCTCATCAAGGTCAACCAGATCGGCTCGCTGTCGGAGACGCTGGATGCCATTGAGATGGCCAAGCGGGCGCAGATGACGGCGGTTGTCTCTCACCGCAGTGGCGAGACGGACGATACCACCATCTCGCACATCGTGGTCGGGACCAATGCGGGGCAGATCAAGACCGGCGCGCCCTCGCGCATGGACCGCGTGGCCAAGTACAATGAGCTGCTGCGCATCGAGGAGCGTCTCGCCGACGTGGCCGAGTACCCCGGTCTCGCGGCCTGGTACAACCTGGCCTAGAAGTCCGGCCGGAAACCCCACCCTCGCCGGGAGTGTCATTCTGAGAGCGTCCGCTCCCGGAGGGGGCAGCTCGAAGAATCTCCTGGCGTTCAGCGAGATTCTTCGCTATCTCGCTGCGCGAGATGGACGCTCAGAATGACATGAAACGGACCAGCCGGGCTTCTCGGCCGCGCTTCTAGAGCTCCGTCGCTACGCCGGTGGGCCCCGGCAGG
The DNA here is from genome assembly GCA_964639415.1 of uncultured Armatimonadia bacterium. Lineage (GTDB taxonomy): Bacteria > Armatimonadota > Zipacnadia > Zipacnadales > JABUFB01 > CAYRFY01. The sequence goes on along the minus strand of CAZXDD010000464.1, from coordinate 1,968 downwards.
TACATGACCGAAGCCGTCGGTCCGCCGGACCGGCGTTGCTGCCCGGATATAGACGGCCCCGTCCTGCATGTGGAAGGCTTCCGATGCGGTGGCGGGGCCGTTGTCGTTACCCAGGCACACTCAGCACGTGCCGCCCGGCCTGAGCCCGTCTTTGCCTGCGGAGCTCAAGGCGCGACAGAGCGGGCAACCTGCATCTCGATGAAAGGTCCCTGAGCCATGGCATCCGTCCAGGAGACGTTCGACCGTGAGCTGCTGCGCACCAGGCCCGACTACGTGGTCTACAGGCCCGGGAGCCTGGATGGCTCCACCTTCGACACCGGTAACGAGCACTTCCTGGTGTTCGAGGGTCCCGATGGCTCGCTGATGTGCGTCTGGACCCAGAGCAGCTACGAGGGCGCCGGCGACCACCGCATCGTCTTCTCGCGCTCGGAGGATGAGGGCGTCACATGGGCGGCGCCCACCAGAGTGGTGGGGCCCGCGCGGCCCGGAGACGGCTTCATGGCCAGTTGGGGCTTCCCGTTGCTGTCTGGGTCCGGCCGCATCTACGTGCTGTACAACCAGTACCACGGCATCGACGATGTGGTCCACCAGCACACCGGGACCATGGACTGCTGCTACAGCGATGACCTGGGCAAGACCTGGTCGACCCCCGGCACCGCGCCTATGCCCCGCAGCCCGCTGGACCACCCGGACCTCTCGATCCCACCCAACTGGGTGATCTGGCAACTGCCGATCCGCGACCTGCGGGGACGCTGGTTCACGGGCCTGAGCCGCTGGGTGAGCAAGGCCGTCCGCACCCCGCCCCACAATGACTCCTGGACGGCCTGGGAGACCACAGTCGAGTTTCTCCGGTTTGAGAACATCGACGACGACCCGGAACCGCGGGACATCCGGATCACCCCCTCGGCATGGGGCGATGGCTCCCTGCGGGTACCTCATTACTCCAATCCGCTGCTGAGTCTGGCTCAGGAGCCCAGTCTGGTCAGGCTGCCGGACCAGAGACTGTTCTGCGTGATGCGCACCATGGCCGGAGCCATCTGGTATGCCCTGTCATCAGATGACGGGGTGACGTGGACCAATCCGGCGCCGCTCTTGCGCAGGGATCACGGCCTGCCGATTCTCGAGCCCCTCTGCTGCTGCCCGATCTACGAGATCGCCACGGGACAGTACATTCTGCTGCACCACAACAACGACGGCCGGTTTGAGGGCTGCTCGCCCGAGGACACCCACAGGCATCGCCGTCCGGCCTTCATCGCCCGGGGCGAGTACCGCCCCCGGGCGCAGCAGCCTATCTGGTTCAGCGACTCGAAGCAGTTCATGGACAACGACGGCAGCGGGATCGGGCCGCTGAAGAGGCTGGACTGCGGCGTCTACCCGAGCTTCACGGCGAGGAAGGGCAACCGGGTGCTGTGGCACCCAGATCGGAAGTTCTTTCTGGTGGGGAAGAGGATCAGCGACGAGTTCCTGAGCGGGATGGATGTACCGGGGTAGGTGAGGCGGCGCGGCCGTCGTGCGGGTGGGGTCCGCCGCGCCCGGCACCGGGCCATGCGCCGTCAAGGGCGCAACCGGCGCCGGCGCTGTGTAGAGCAAAGACGGGGCCCATGTGGGCCCCGTCTCTTTGCAGCGGTCGTAGGAGCGCGCCTTTCGACTACCACGGTGGCAGAGCCATCGTCCCGCCTTCCAGCGGCAGGGAGACGCCGTTGATGTACTCGGCTTCATCGCTCATGAGAAACGCCGCCGCCTTGGCGATATCCTCCGGCACACCCAGGCGGCGCACCGGGATCTTCTTGGCCACCTCGGCGTATAGCTCCTCTTTGGGCGTATCCCAGCCGGCGCAGGTCGCCGCCAGCATGGGGGTGTCGATGGTCCCCGGGCAGACCCCGACGGTGCGGATGACCCCCGCGTAGTCCGTGGCCATGCAGCGGATGAAGGCCTCCAGCGCGGCCTTGGAGGCGCAGTACAGGGCGT
>CAZXDD010000463.1:0-6584 GCA_964639415.1 uncultured Armatimonadia bacterium | reverse complement strand
CCGGCGAGACGGGAGGAGGGGGGAGAACGGTACTATTGCGAGCGATAGAGGCTTTACTGCGGCGGGATGTGGCATCAATGCGTTCGTGCATAATGTGAGTCGCAAGCCCGCCCCACTGAGTGCCAGAAGAGGAGACAGCACCATGGACCTGCAGGCACGACTCGAGGCCATCGCCCGGCACATCGCTCAGTGCGCGGAGGATAGCAGGCCGGGTCTTCTGCGTATCCAAGCGGAGCTGGGGTTCGCAACGCGGTTCTCGGAGCTCAATGCGGCAGACCGTGCCCGGTGGGAGGGGCCGATCGCCGCCGCCGCGGACCGGCTCATCTCCGGCCTGGAGACCGGGGCGGCCGTGGCCGAGCTCGTGGCTCAGGCGGAAAGCCTCCTCCTGCCCCTGGGCCGAGAGGCCAAGCAGTACACGATCCACCTGTGCGGCCATGCGCACATCGACATGAACTGGACCTGGCCGTGGCTGGAGACCATCGCCATCTGCCACGACACCTTCGTCACCGTGGACCGCCTCATGCGGCTCTTCCCGGAGTTCATCTTCGCCCAGCCCCAGGCCTTCGTCTACGAGGCCATGGAGAACCACTGCCCTGAGGTCTTCGACCTCATCGACGACCGCATCTTCGACCGCCGGTGGGATCCTGTGGTCAGCCAGTGGCTGGAGCTGGACAAGAACATGACCTCCGGCGAGAGCCAGTGCCGCCACTTGTTGTATGCCAAGCGCTATATGCACGAGCGGTTCGGCATTCCGTATGATGATATCAAGATCGACTGGGAGGGCGACACCTTCGGCCACCCGGTGACGGTGCCGGCCATCCTCAGCCGCGGCGGGGTGAGCAGGCACTATCACCAGCGGGCGGGTACGAAGCACTGGTGCGTGTGGTGGCAGGCGCCCGACGGCTCGCGAGTGCTCTCGTACTTCGACAAGTCCGGCTACGGCGGCCCCATCGGCCCGCAGATCGGCGATCTCCTGGTCGACTGCGCCGCCGACACAGGCCTGCGGGACTTCCTGTACGTCTACGGTGTCGTCGACCACGGTGGCGGACCGACGCGGGCGGACTTGCTGGCGGCCCGCGAGATGCAGGATTGGCCCATCTTCCCCACACTGCGGCACTCCACGACGGATGAGTTCTTCACCGCGGTGGAGCAGTCCGGCATCCAACTGCCGGTGGTGACAGATGAGCTGAACACGGTCTTCGAGGGCTGCTACACCTCGCAGAGTAAGGCCAAGCTGGTCAACCGGCGCGCCGAGAGCCTGCTGCCCGAGGCCGAGGCCTTCGCGCTGCTTGCCGAGGTAGCTATCTGCCGGGAGTACCCGGTCGGCAACTTCCGCCGCGCCTGGCGGATGGCGATGCTCAACCAGTTCCACGACATCCTTGCCGGCTCCAGCGGCCACATGGCCATGGAGGAGGCAGCGGCGCGGTTTGGGGAGCTGGAGGGCCTCGCCGGGACCATCAAGTTCCGGACTCTGCGCGACCTCGCCGACCGTGTCGACATGGGAGACATCGCCGAACTCCTCGGAGCGGAGCCCGGTGCTCGCGAGCTCCCTGCCCGCGACGATCCGCTGAGCTCCATCGAGGCCATGGGGGCGGGTGCGACCATCGGCTTCGGGGCCGGCAACATCCGGGTCCCCGGCTCGGTTTCCACCTGGAGCCACGGCGAGCCCTCCGGCGAGCCGCTGGTGATCTTCAACCCCTCCTTATTCCCCCGCAGTGCGATGGTGGCGACCAAGCTGTGGAACCGGGAGTACGCGCCGGAGCGGATCGCCATCACCGGCTGCGAGGGAAGGCGCGTTGCCGGGCAGGTGATCGGCCGCAGTTGGTACAACACCCATAGCGGCGTGGATGTCCTGTTCCCCGTCTGCGACGTGCCGCCGCTGGGGTACCGGGCCTACGTCCTCCACGAGGCCGAGGCGCCTTTGGCAGGTGGCGTATCGAGGCCCTCCGAGCGTGTGCTCCAGAACGAGCACCTGCGGGTCGAGGTGGATCCGGCCTCGGGCGCGATCAGGAGCCTCGTGGACGTGGCCTCGGGCTTCGACTACGTCCCGCAGGGCGGCCTCCTGGGGGTGCTGGAGATGCTCCGGGAGGCCCCGCACGCCATGACCGCGTGGGAGATCGGCGAGATCACCCAACACCAGATTCTCGCTGAGGGCGGTATCCCCGACGACGGCTCGGACCTGCGCTTCTCTCGCTCCGGCGACGGCCTGGGGATGGTGCAGGCCCAGCGCGATGACTACACCGGTCCGCAGCGCGCCGCGATCCGCACGCTGCATGACCTCGGGCAGTCTCGGGTCTGTCTCGAGGTGGCCCTGGACGCGGGGAGCCGGTCGGTGGAGATCACCCTCCAGGCCTGGTGGCGAGAGATCGGGTCTCCGGAGACGGGAGTGCCGATGCTGCGCATGGCCTTCGGGGTGAACGTGGCAGATCCGGTTGCCACGTACGAGATCCCCTTCGGCAGCATGTGCCGGCCCTGCAACGGACAGGAAGTCCCCGCCCTGCGCTGGGCCGATCTGTCCGGCGAGCGCCCCGAGGGCGGGCGGGTCGGCCTAACGCTGCTGAATGACCACAAGCACGGTCACAGCGCCGAGGGCAGCACACTGCGGGTGACGCTCCTGCGCTCCACCTACGACCCGGACCCCTTCCCCGAGGTGGGCTTCCACACCATCCGCCTGAGCCTGCTCCCCCACGAGGGCGCCTGCCCCGTGGCCGAGGCCATGAGGCAGGCCGAGGTGTTCAACGTGCCCCTGAGCGTTGTGGGCACAGATCTGCGCGGAGGCGGCCTGCCGCCGACAGATAGCTACGCCGAGGTGCTGACGGACAACGTCATCCTGGCCTGTCTCAAGCGTGCCGAGGACAGCGCGGCCCCGATCGTGCGCCTGTGCGAGGTGGAGGGCAGGGCGACGGAGGCCCGCGTGCGGTTGAGTGGCCTGGTGGAGGGCGAGGCGGAGGCGCAGGAGGTGGACCTGCTGGAGCGGCCGCTGGAGACTTCCACGGCACGCATGGAGGGCGAGACGCTGCTGGTGACGGTGCCGGCGTATGGGATCGCGACGGTGAGGGTGGGGTGAGGTGAGGTGAGGTGAGGTGAGGGCGTCGTTGCCATCTCACCCAGCCCGCGCAGCGGGCGTCCGGGAGAGTCAGGCGGTCCTCCGGACCGCTTGTGGGTGAGGGCCTAACCTGGGGCGAACCACCGCCGGTGCAGAGCACCGCCATAGGTCTGCAGGCCATGGCACCTCCCGGTGTGGCATCGGCACGGGCCGCAGGAGGTTGGAGAGCGACAAGGCGGACGGTGGCTCTCGGCATGGCGGCCCCGGTGGGGGCCGCCACCCCAATCCCTCCCAGCCCCAACCGGTCCGCAGGATCGGCGGGGTCCGGGAGAGGCAAGACGGCAGACGGCGTGCCGCGCGAGAACCTGCATCCCGGAGGACACTCATGCACCTTGGCGCTCTGATACTGCCATTGCTTCTGACTACCAACTGCCCGGCGGCGGAGGGCGTCGTGTTCCACGCTTCTTTGGACCGCTGGCTGGTGGCCGACACCGCGGCCGGCGGCCGAATGCCGATCAAACAGATCGGCGGCACGCTGGCCGAAGGCAAGCACGGCAACGCGCTGGCCCTGGACGGCAGGTCCTACCTGGAGTTCCCCGCCGGAGCCAATGTCCCCGCCGGACCACTCACCGTGTGCCTGTGGTTCCGCCCCGACGACTGGGGCGCCAGGACCTATGACAACCTCTTCGGGTTCAGCGATAGCGACCGCAATGCTCTGGAATTCGAGCGCTCCCATCCCGGCGGGGAGCTTCGGATCGTGATGGGCGGGCCGGAGAGCACCGGCGGCGCCCAGACACGATCCATGTTTTCTCCCGAGCCCCTGGAGAACGGGAAGTGGGTGCACATCGCCGTGTCGGTGGATGCCGCGGCCGCCGTGGCCCGCCTGTTCATCGACGGCGAGCCGGTGGCCTCCATCGAGGGCCCCGGCCCGTTCCCGAAGGACCCGGCCTCCCTGCTGGTAGGCTGCGGCTGGGGCCGGCTGCAACGGGCCGTGACCGGCCTCATTGACGATCTCGCCATCCTGGACCACGCCGCCACACCCGAGGAGGTGCGAAGCATCATGGAAGGCATCCGGCGCGATGATGCCACGACGGTCTTCGAGAACGCCGCGCTGGTGGCCGTGATGGACCGCCACAGCGGGCGGCTCACCCTCGGCGCCACACCGGCCACCGGCGAGCAGCTCGTCGTCGGGCCCTGCACGCCCCACGTGTACTTGGGCGAGCGCTTGGTGAGCTGGTCGCACTTGCACGAGCAGCCGGCAGATCCGGCCTTCAGGCGCCTCGGCGCCGGGACGCACCGCGTCTTTTCCGCCACCGACGAGGCGTCTTCGCTCAGCCTGCGCTATCACGTTCAACTGCAGGACAGCCTGCCTGTGGCCTGTCTCTGGGCTGAGGTGCAAAACGCCGGGCAGGCGCCGGCAACGGTGAGCCGCATCCAGGTTCTCCTCAGCGAGCCGGACAGCGGTGTGGCCCTGGGGGACAGCACCACGCGGCTGCGGGTATTCACCGATACCGGGGGCTTGATGGGCTCGGGCACTCACGACGTACGCGTTCCGAGTACCAACCACGCCGCCCACGGCGCCTTCGTGCTGGCCAAACCGGAGAGGCCCTGGGCCGCCTCGCTGTCTTTCGCGAGTTTCGAGACCGCGGCGGTGACCAGTGCGCTGACAGTGGGAGAGGACGGCGAGCCGCAGCAGTTCGCGGCCGTCTGCGACTATCCCAATGGCTACGTGTTGGCTCCGGGTGAGAGTCTGCGCTCCGAGGTGTTCGCCGTCGGCGTGTACGGCGGCGGCCACCAGGCGCTTTCGGCCTGGGCCGACACGGTGATGGCGGTCAATGAAATCGATCCGCCGCGCCATTGCCCCTCGGGCTGGAACTCCTGGTACGCGTACCGGCTCACGATCACCGAGGACATCCTGCTTGAAAACGCCCGCATCATCCGGGACCGCTTCGCCCCGCTGGGTGCCACGAACGTGCAGATCGACCACGGCTGGCAGTTCAAGGACATTGTGGGCCACTGGGTGCCCAACGAGCGCTTCCCCCACGGAATGAACTGGCTCAGCGATGAGCTTACCGAGATGGGCCTGAGTCTGGGGCTGTGGGTGGCGGTGTCGCAGGTGTCGGAGTTCTCGCCGCTGTATCAGGAGCGCCCGGAGCTGCTGTTCAGAAGCCCGGACGGCGGTCCGTTCGTGGCCGACGCCAACTGGTACTGGGAGCCGCACGGGAAGACCTTCACGCTCGATCCCACCGGCCCGGAGGGTGAGGCGGAGTACCGGAAGCTGGGCGAGCTCCTGCGCGGCTACGGCTGTGTGTACGTCAAGAACGACTTCCAGGGCAACCTGCTGAACGCCTCGGCCGTGCCGGCCGATAGCACGCTGACCCGGGGGGCCCCGGTGTACCGCCGGGCGATGGAGGCCTTCCGCGACGGCATGGGGCCGGAGATGGCGTACCACGCGTGCAATGCGCCGCTGAACGTGGCCGCCGGGATGTGCGATGTGGCCTGGGTACACGGGGATCTGGGCAATCCCGGCGGGCGCTGGGACTGGCTGCGGCAGTTCGCCAGGGACCTGTGCTGCCGGGCCCACGTGTCGGGCAAGTTCTACTGGTCTGACCCGGACTATCTGCAGGTGGGTCAGGGCACGATGGAGGAGACGCGAGTGCGGATGGCGATGATGGTGCTGGGAGGCGGCCCGGCCTTCATCTGCGACCGGCTCCCCGAGCTGCCCGAGGAGCGCCTGGCGCTGATCCCCCGGTGCCTGCCCGGCTACGGGCCGGCGGCCACGCCGCTGGACCTGTTCGACCGCGACGAGTACCCACAGATCTGGGACCTGCCCGTCAAGACCGACTGGGACGAGTGGCACGTGGTCGGTCTCTTCAATCTCGACGAGCGTCCGGGGCAGATCGACCTGGATCTAGGCCGCCTGGAACTGCGGACCGGGGAGACCTACCTGGTCTACGACTTCTTCGCCGACAAGCTCCTGGGGGAGGCGGTGTGCGGAGAGCAGATGCAGGTGGTGCTGCGCTTCCCGATGCCGGCCACCGATGTGCGCGTCATCCGCATCGCCCGCAAGCGGCCCCATCCCTTCGTGGTCTCCACGGACATGCACCTGACCCAGGGCGCGGTGGAGCTGCCGCAGGTGGCCTGGGACGAGGCGGCCCTGACCCTGAGCGGCACGGCCACGCGCGCGCCCGGAATGGAGGGCAGTGTGGTCATCTACGTCCCGGAGGGCTACAGGCCCAGGAACGGTGAGCTGCAGGGCAGACTGCTGCGGGTGCCATTGCGCTTTGAGAGGCCGGACCGCGGGTGGAGCGTGGCATTCGAGCAAGGGCGGTAAGGGCGGTCACCGGCCCTCGATCGTTTGCGGCCCCGCAGGGGGGCTCAGGAGGGATGCAGGAGGCCGGCGGTCGCGCCCCTCCGGGGCTCGGCGTCGTGGTCGCGCCATCCGGGGGGCTCGCGCCCCCCGCTACTTGTGTGTCGCCCCTACGGTTGGGGCATTTGACCTCCAGGTGGGATCCGAGGCATCATTGGCCTCGGTGAA
>CAZXDD010000462.1:0-6612 GCA_964639415.1 uncultured Armatimonadia bacterium | reverse complement strand
GAGATGGAATCTCGTGACTGGAGTTCAGACGTGTGCTCTTCCGATCTGCACCTCGATGATGGGCTCCGGCGCCCAACCCACGTAGGCGAAGGTCTTGGTCGCCGCGGCTCTGGGCTCGAGGGCGAAGCTCCAGCTCAGGCCGCAGGCCGCGTCGGCCCAGGTGGTGGCCAGGACTGTGCGGCCGTCGGGATCGGTGCTCGCCGCGGCGGTCGTCTTGCCGCCTTCGGTGGCGGGTATTGTCAGCGAGGCCGCGTGGGCCGTGACGTCGCCGGCGTCCCGCTGCTCCACCAGCCAGGCCTGCGTCGTCGGCTTGCCGAACACGGGAGCGTCCATCTCCACGCCCAGCAGCCCCTCGCCGCCGGCCAGGCGCGACACGTCCTGCGGCCGCAGGGACTGGCCGATGACCACAGAGCCCTCCTGCGGCACGGGCTGCAGGTTGCGTACCGTCACATCCAGCAGGATGTACGGGGCCACGGAGAGCTTCACATCCTCCGGATAGAAGGGGGCGTGGAAGCTGTAGGTCACCTCCAGGGGGATCTCAGGTGCGCGGCAGGTGTAGGATAGCGAGGTCAGCGTCTGCTCCTGCCGGATCTGTGCGAAAGCCGGCAGGCGGCCGTTGAAGGGCAAGGAGGCCCACTTGCCCCCGCAACTGACGGCGTAGTACACCGCCGTGGGCTCGTCCTCGTAAAGCGCGTGATTCCTCTCGAAGTACGCCACATTGTAGTCGGCATGACCCAGAGGCGTCTGCCGGCAGATGCCCTTCTGGGGCCTGGGGTTGATGCAGAGGCGGGAGCCAAACTTGCCGATGCAGGTTTCGTAGGCCCCGTCCATGTACGGGGCGTCCTTGACCGCCTGGCCCAGCTCCACGGTGGGACCGTCGGCGGCCTTCACCTCCACCTTCCATTCATTGGTGTACAGCCGGATGAAGTTGACCTTGGCATTCTCGACGATCCCCACGAACTCCAGGGCCATCACGCCGTCTCCCGGGATCCGAACCATCGCGGTACGCACCAGCGCCTCCCTGGGACCGGCCTGGCGCAGGATGTCGAAGTCTTCAAGGACCGGCTCGCCATTGGCGAGGACCGAAAACACACGCTTGCCGGGCTCGGTGTATTTGAACTCACAGAACCCCAGTTTCAGCCGGGCGAGGCCCGGCGGGAGGCCGGAGAGCCGGTAGGCGAAGCGTTCTCCATACCGCTCGGACTGGAAGACCGCATCATCGGTGGTCTCAAGGACCGGGTCCGTCTCCACCCAGGTGCTCGTCTCCCCCTGGAGCTCGACCTTGACCGGCTGATAGTCAGCGGCGCTGAACGCCGGGATCATGCAGAGCCACGCCATTCCAATGGCCAGATAGGGCCAGGCAGGTTTCATAGAACCGTCCTTTCGGTGGTGCGGAACCGAGGCACAATGCAATATACAACAAGATTTCCTTTCTCAGGTGCCGTCGACCTTCGCCGGTGGAGAGAACGGCCGAGAACGGAGGACGACGAACACCTCACCACGGAGACACGGAGAACACGGAGAACACGGAGATGCACAGAGAACGGCGAGACGGCTGAAGGGAAGGAGTGGAGGAAGCCATCCGCTCTCGGGGTTGACCCATCCTCTCCGGCCGCGGCCCCACCCCTCATTGTCTTTCTCCGTGTGACTCCGTGCTCTCCGTGTCTCCGTGGTGAGACGTAGTCGTCTGCCTTCTCCGCCGCTCTCACCGTTGACCCATCCTTCGTTGCCTTTCTCCGTGTGACTCCGTGCTCTCCCTGTCTCCGTGGCGAGACGTAGTCGTCTGTCGTTCGCCGTCCTCCGCGCTCTCCCCTCACCGGAAGGTCTCCCGCTTTGCGTGTCGAAATGGCCGAGACCATAACCTGCTACCGTGCAGTCGGGAGGCACTCTGACATGCTTAGGCTCGGAATCGTGGATTGTGATACATCACACGTCGTGCAGTTCAGCATGCGTTTGAACCACGTGGAGATCGATCAGGAGCAGTGGGTCGACGGGGCCAACATCGTGGCCGCAGTGCCGCTGCCCTCGGCCATCCTGGCCCAGGAGAAAGTCGACGAGTACGTGGAGAAGCTGAAGGGTTGGGGCATCGAGATCGTCGACAGGCCCGAGGCCCTGCTGGACATGAACCTCGACGGGGTCCTGATCGAGGCCGTGGACGGCAGCGTCCACCTCGAGCGGGCAAAGCCGTTTCTGGAAGCCGGCATGCCGCTTTACATCGACAAGCCCTTCACCTGCTCCAGCGCCGACGCCAAAGAGATCCTGCGCCTCGCCAAGGAGAGCAATGTGCCGGTCTTCTCGACCTCGTCCCTGCGCTACGGTCTCGAGGTGCAGGAAGTCCTCAACGACGAGGAGGGCAAGTACGGGAACGTCCTCGGCGCCAGTTGCTGGACCCCGGCCAGTCTTCAGGAGCGCAATCCCGGGCTGTTCAACTACGGCATCCACGGCGTCGAGCCGCTGTTCACACTGATGGGCTCGGGCTGCAAGTCCGTCTGGACCGTGTTCCAGGAGGGTGCCGAGGTCACCGTCGGTCTGTGGGATGACGGCCGCATCGGCAGTCTCCGCGGCACGCGGGCGGGTGCCCATGCCTACGGCTTCACGGCCTTCTGTGAGAAGCAGGTGGTGACCACCTCGATCAACGCCGGGTACATCTACCGCGAGCTGCTGAAGAAGATGGTGGAGATGTTCCAGACCGGTAAGCCGCCGGTGGAGCTCCAGGAGACTTTGGAGATCGTGGCCTTCATCGAAGCGGCCATGGAGTCGGCGGCCAATGACGGCAAGAAGATCGATCTGAAGGCGTAGGACGCGCTGCAGGGCCGCTTGCACACGGGCAGGCCGCACTGTAGGGCGCGGGCCTGTACCGCGCCAGCGCCGCGCTGTAGGGCGCGGGCCTGTACCGCGCCAAAGGCCGGCGGGGCACAGGTCCCCGCCCTACAACGTCGTACCGCGCCAGGGTAGGGCGACTGTGCCCACCCACAAACGACAGGGCCGCTGTGCTCTGCCCGGAATCCATCACGGTGGGGGCGCGACAGCTCGCCCCCACCTCTGCATCGAGGGATGCGCCGCATGTCCACACCGCAAGCCGGCCCCGCCCTGGAGTTCAAGCCCGACCTGCAGCAGGCCACTGAACGCTGGCTCGCCTTCTGGGAGCAGGAGATCATCGACCGGCCCGTGTGCAACATGCGGGCGCCCAAGGACGGCGTGGAGCCGGTGGGCGGCCCACCGTACCTCGCCGGGGCCCGCGAGGACTTTGGCCCCATCGTGCAGCAGGCTCTGGACAGCGCGGCCACCATCTGGTGGGGCGGCGATGCCATCCCCAGCTATACCCCCAGCTTCGGCCCCGACATGATGGCCGCCTGGATCGGGGCCGACCTGGAGTTTGACGAGGACAACTACGGCACCAATTGGGTCGTCCCCTGCATCGACGACTGGGACGCCGCACTCCCTCTGACCCTCGATCCCCAGAACCGCTGGTGGCGCCGGATGCTGGACTTCTGCGCCGCCCTGGCCGACGCGTTCGACGGCAAGATGCTCGTGGCCCATCTGGACCTGCACAGCAATGCCGACCTGCTCTCGGCCATGCGCAGCCCTCAGAGGCTCTGCACGGACTTCTTCGACATCCCCGAGACCCTCGACCGGGCCACGCAGAATGCCATCGACCTGTACATCCCCGTCTACGAGGGCCTCTACGAGGCCGGGCAGATGGGCAAGCACGGGACGCTGGGCTGGGTGAGTGCCTACCACCCGGTGAAGACCAACACGATCCAGTGTGATTTCGCGGCCCTCATCGGCCCCGAGCACTTTCGCAGGTACGTCCTGCCCGGCCTCGAGGCGGAGGCCGCGTACCTGGAGCACTGCGTCTACCACTACGACGGTCCCGAATGCCTGGTGCATCTGGACGACATCTGTTCCATCAGAGGTCTTGACTGCATCCAGTGGACGACAGGAGCGCGGAACGCGGCCTTCATCGAGTGGCTGGACCTCCTGAAGACGATCCAGGCCAAGGGCAAGAGCCTCTGGATCCCGTGCAGTACCGAGGACATCAGGATCTACCACAGGGAATTGGACCCGACGAAGCTGTTTTATGACTGTTACGCTCCGAGCCAGAAGGTGGGCGAGGAGACCTTGCGGTGGCTGGTGGACAATACGTAGCGCATCCGCCCGGCGGCGGCGTCCTGCCGTCGGTCTCGCGGCAAGCCCCCATCCGTCGGTCTCACCGAATACGGAGGCGCACCGATGACAGCCGATCCCCGGGCCCTCTTGGCCCTCTGCCTGCTTCCGGCGGGCCTCCTGCTGCCGAGGCCATGCCTCGCCGCGCCCCAGGCGGCCGATGAGCTTGTCCTGGCCGCGGACGGTCAGACATCCTATCGCATCTGGTCGGCCGAAGGCGCCTCCGCTCCCGAGAGAACGGCGGCACGGGAACTGGCCGACTACCTGCAGCGCACCACCGGTGCCCAGTTCGCCATCGGGGAGCCCACCGAGGCGGGTTCCCCGGTGATCGCCGTGGGGCCCGGGGCCGCCGGGGCCCTGAAGCCCGACCTGAACCTGGACAGGTCCGAGCTGGGCGAAGACGGCATCGTCCTGCGCACAGCCGGTCCCCACCTCATCCTCACCGGTGCCGAAGGCTCCCGGCGTGGCACGCTGTACGCGGTCTACGAGTTCCTGCAGCGCGTGGTGGGTGTCCGCTGGTGGACGCCGACCGAGGAGTTCGTCCCCGCCCGCCCGACGCTCACCGTGGAGCCACTGGACGTCCGCTACAGGCCGCCCTTCCTCTACCGCGAGGTCTTCGGCTGGGGGATGGTGCAGGAGGAGCGGCAGTGGGGGTATGACGACTCGGATGCAGCCGCTCTGAACTGGGACAAGGCCCGCTTCGCCGCCCGCCTGCGCAACAACGGGCATGGCACCTCGATGCCGCAAAGCCTCGGTGGCTGCTACATGCCGCTGGGCTGGTGCCACACCTTCTACCCCTTCATGCCTCCGGACAAGTACTTCGAGGACCACCCGGAGTGGTACAGCGAGATCGACGGCAAGCGTGTGCACCAAGGCGCGCAGCTTTGCATGACCAATGACGAGATGCTGGAGGAGCTCTCCAGGAACGTGCTGGCGGCGATCCGCGAGCAGCCGCATCTGGGCATCGTCGTGCTGACTATGAACGACTGGCACGGTAACTGCCAATGCTCTGAGTGCCGGGCGCTGGATGAGGCCGAGGGTTCGCCCATGGGCTCCTTGCTGTATGGGGTGAACAAGGTCGCCGAGGCCGTGGAGCAGGAGTTCCCGGAGATGCTGGTGGCGACGCATGCTTATATCTACGCCCGCAAGCCCCCCAGGACCATCCGCCCGCGGGACAACGTGCTGATCTGGCTATGCGTCATCGAGCGTTCCGCCCCGCAGCCCATCGACAGCGATGAGAACCGCACGTTGATGGAAGACCTTCAGGGCTGGGCACAGGCGGCGCCGCGGCTGTTCATGTGGGACTACACCATGAACCTGCCCGGGCCCCTGGCGCCGTACCCCAACTGGCAGGTGTTCGCCGACGACCTGCGCACCTACAGGGATCACAACGCCGTGGGTGTGTTCATGGAGAGTGAGTCCGTGGGCTTCAGCCATTTCGTGGAGCTCAAAGTCAACCTCATGGCCCACCTGCTGTGGGACCCCTCGCAAGACGAGCAGGCCCTCATCGACGAGTTCCTCCGCGGCTACTACGGCGCGGCGGCCCCGGCGTTGGGCGAGGCCATGGCGGCCCTGCAGGAGCGGGCGAAGGGCCACCGCCTCACCTGGCACGACGGTCCGGACGCCCACTGGCTGGACCTGGCGACGATGAACCGCGTCACGGAGCTTCTCTCCCGGGCGGAGGCCGCGGTGGCCGCCGAGCCGGAGCTGCTCATGCGAGTACGGCGCTCGCGGCTGAGCATCGACCACCAGTGGCTCCGCGGCTATGGGCTGTACAGGCAGCAGGCGGCGCAGCAGGGCGTGGACTTCCTGGGTCCGGCGGACCCCGCCGAGAGCGCTGCGGAGCTCTCCGCCCGCGTCCGGGCCGAGGCCGCTACCTGGACACCGGACTTCATGACCCGCGGCATCAGCTCGTGCATGGGAGGTATGGCCGCCTATCTCGACAGTCTGCAGAGGCTCGCCGCCGCGGCGGGCAAGAGCGCGCCCCTGCCGCCGATCTTCGCGGAGATCCCCCGCTCGCAGATCGTGGACATGGACGAATCGCTGGCCACCGTCTTCACCTACGCGGGAGCCTCGATAGTGGAGGACCCCAGGGCCGCCAACGGACTGGCGATGAAGGTGCCCAGGGCCCAGCAGCCGAGCTGGGCGGTGCAGGCCAAGACCCGGGGTCTTGGCGACCTCGGGGGCTTCGGTACCTACCAAGTCTATGCCGTCGTCCGCTGCGAAGTGCAGGCGGAGGAGGGCGCCGCCTTCGTCGGGGGAGTGTGGGACGACAGGAACCGCACCGGACTGGGGGCTGTGAGCTACCCCATCGGCGCGCCGGCACCACCGCCCACGGCCGAGGAGATCGACCGCAATCCCGATATCCGGTTCGCGACCATCGCCGGCGGCGATCCGGTGACCGACGACGAATACCACGTGTACGACTTCGGCACCCACGATCTG
>CAZXDD010000461.1:0-6625 GCA_964639415.1 uncultured Armatimonadia bacterium | reverse complement strand
TGGCGCTCCGCGTGCTCCGGGTCTCCGTGGCGAGACGTCTCTTTGCCGTTGCCCCGAGGGAGGTATGATGTGCTCACCCGCCGAACCTATCCATCAGATCGAATCGAGCCGGCCCGCGGGCCGCAAAGAGGGCGATTGCCATGGACATGAGCCGGGCTTCCACCTGCAGCTACCCACTGCGTGAGAAGGACCTCGACTACACGCTGGGTGTACTGGCCGGTGCGGGGTTCGGCAAGGTCGATCTGTGGGGGCGGGCGCCGCATTTCTCGATCGACCCGTCCGAGGTCGACCCGGCTCAGATCGAGGCGCTCTGCACTGCCCACGGCATCTGCATCGGCAATCTGGGTAGCTATCCAGGGAAGGACTTCGCCTCAGCCGACCCGGCGGCGCGCGGGGCGGCGATGGAGGAGATGATCGCCACCATCGACCTGGCCGCACGCTTCGGCGCCCGCTCGATCCGCATCCTGCCGGGCTCCGGCGACGATCCCGCCCAGGTGCCGCTCATTGCGCCGCAGTTCGCCGAGAGTGCCGCGTATGCCGAGACCAAGGGCGTCTACCTGGGCATGGAGAACCACGCCGGCAGCATCGCGGGCAACCCTCCGATTGCGCTGCGGTTGTGCGAGGCCGTCGGGAGCAAGCATTTCGGGGTGCTGTACGAGCCGTGCAACCTGATGCACGGCGGAGTGGACTACAAGGAGGCCTTCGCGGTCTTCGGCGAGTGGATCACCCACGTTCATGTGAAGGACGGCGCCTGGGTGGGCGATACCTTTGAGCGCCGCCACCTGGGAGAGGGCGTCATCGATTATCGGTGGGTCGTGGAGGCGCTGCAGGGCGCGGGGTATGAGGGGGACTATGCTCTGGAGTACGAGATCTGCGACCTCGAGCCCATCGAGACGGGGCTCCGGAAGTGGTACGAGTACTGGGAGGGGCTGTGAAGCAGGGGCCGAGCACAGAGACACAGAGAACGGCTTGAGTACGGCGGGACGAGACATCCTATCGTTGTCGGGAGGTAGAGCACATGCGCAATGCTGCCATCGCAGTGGCGACGCTGCTGACCCTACAGTTGGCCTACTGCGCCGAGGTGCTGGTGATCGACGACTTCGAGTATGCCGATGCCGCGGCGGCTCAGGCCGCGTGGGTTCCCGCGGAGGCGCCGGACCCGGCGGATACCATGGCCCGAGAGACCGACGAGGGGGGCAAGACGGCGCTGAAGATGCCCTGCCTCTTCAGCCGGGAGGACGTGAACCGCTCGGTCTACGACCGCGACATCGAGCTGGACCTGTCTTCGTACGGGAGCATCTCCTTCGACTTCTACGCCGAGGATGTGAGGCCCATCCGCGGTGGGACCATCTACTTCCGCTCCGGTGAGGGCTGGTACGGCTCGGGCTTTGCCCCGGCCAAGGGCTGGAAGCGCGTGGTCATCGGCCGCGGGAGCTTCGGTACCGAGGGCACTCCGGCCGGCTGGGACAAGATCGATGGGGTCCGCATCTGCGCCTGGAAGGCTCTGGAGACCGACACCGTCTGCGGCCTGGACAACCTCCATGCCCGCACCGAGGACATCGCCGTGGTCCGCGGCGCGGCGGAGAGCGGGGAGAGGCAGACGGCCCTGAACGCCGCGCGTGATGTGAGCGGCTACCTGAATGACTACGGTATCCCCCACGGCGTCCTGACCGAGGAAGGCGTGGCCAAGGACGGCCTGCCCAACTGCAAGCTGGCGATCTTCGCCTACAGCCCCGGGATGTCCGACGAGGCCGTGGAGCAGGTCCAACGCTATGTGGAGACCGGAGGCAAGATCGTTGTCTTCTATAGCGTCCGGCCCCAGATTGCCGAGCTGCTCGGACTTGGGGAAGTCACCTACAAGTCCCGGGACTACGACGGGGAGTTCGCCTCCGTCGCCTTCGAGCCCGACGCCATTCCGGGCCTGCCGCAGGCGATGGGACAGGAATCTTGGAACACGCAGCTCGTCAGCCCGCGGGGGCCGGAGGCGCGGGTCATCGGCAACTGGCAGGACCGGGAGGGCAAGAACACCGGGGCAGCCGTGGTGCTCAGCGACAACGGGCTGTACATGGGCCACATCCTCACCGGCAGCGATGTGGAGCCCAAGCGACAGTTCGTGATGAGCGTTGTCGGCCACTTCGTTCCCGAGGCCTGGAAGGAGGCGGCGGCCAATGCCCTGGGCAGCGCCATGCAGATCGGGAGCTTCGAGACGCGCGACGACATGGTCGCCTTCCTCAGGGCCCAGGAGCTTGAGCCGGAGTCTCGGGCCGAGGTAGATGCCCGGCTGACCGAGGCCGAGGCCGCTCGCCGGGAGGCCGAGGGCCTTCTCGCCGCGGAGCGCTATCCGGAGGTCATCACCGCCTCCGTCAAGCTTCGCCAGGCGCTGGTGGATGCCTATGTGGTGGCACACAGCAGCCGCGACGGCGAGTTCCGGGCGGTATGGAACCACTCCGGGACCGGTGACTGCGGCACCTGGGATGAGGCCATGCGGCGGCTGGCGGCGGCGAACTTCAACGCCGTGGTCCCCAACATGTGGTGGGGCGGCGTGGCCCACTACGACAGCGAGTATCTCCCGCACTCGAGGACCTTTGAGGAGCGCGGAGATCAGATTGCCCAGTGTGTGGCCGCCGGTAAGGAGCACGGGATCGAGGTCCACCCCTGGAAGGTCAACTGGAACCTGGGCAGCGGGGTGCCCAAGGAGTTCGTGGACCAGCTCCGCGCCGAGGGACGTCTACAGATGAGCAACACCGGTGAGGAGCTGGCCTGGCTGTGCCCCTCTCACCCCGACAACTACCAACTCGAGCTGGACACCATGCTCGAGCCGGTCCGCAAGTACGACGTGGACGGCGTGCACTTCGACTACATCCGCTACCAGAACGGCAGCTACTGCTACTGCGACGGCTGCCGGGAGCGCTTCGAGGAGCGGATCGGCCGCAAGGTGGAAAACTGGCCGCAGGAGTGCCACTCCGGCGACCTGCGCGATGAGTACCGCGAGTTCCGGCGCGACAACATCACTCGCCTGGTACGCGCCACCGCCGAGGAATCCCGGAAGATCAAGCCCCATGTGAAGATCTCCGCCGCAGTGTTCCTCAGCTACCCCGGCTGCCGCGACGACATCGGCCAGGACTGGGTCCTGTGGTGCAAGGAAGGTTGGCTGGACTTCGTCTGCCCCATGAACTACCTGGAGAGCAATACCGCCTTTGAGTCCACGGTTGCCCGCGAGGTGGGCTTTGTCGGCGGCGCCGTGCCCCTGTACTCCGGCATCGGTGCCTTCATCATCCCCGACGACCGCGTGGTGGCCCAGGTGGGCATCGCGCGGGAGCAGGGCGCCGACGGGTTCATCATCTTCAACATGGGTGAGTCGCTTGCCAACATCACCTTCCCCAAGCTGGCCCGGGGCGTGACATCACAAAAGGCCATCCTGCCCCACAACGGGCCGATCGTGACCTTCGACTCCGGCATGGACGACGGCGCCTCGGTGCAGGCCGTGGCGGGCCAGAGCCTGCCGGTGACCGTCACGCTCACCTCCCTGGGTAGCCACCGCGTCGCGGCCACTGCGGCCTCGGGGCTCGTGGTCGTGCAGGACATGGGCGGCAAGACGCTTTCGGAGCTCGGAGCCCTGCCGGGAGTGGGGAAGACGGTGAGCTTCGACATCGAGCGCACACAGGACCCGATTCGCCTGGCGGCCGTGGGAGAGCTGACACTGGAGGACGGCACGAAGCGGCCGTTCATCGTGCGGAGCAGGCCGTACGGGTTCGCCGAGGAGTAGGGGCCACCGGACTTCGCCGCCCCCTGGATGGAGCGGGTCTTGCCCGGCAGGACCCGCTCCGCAGGCCATGCTTCGCCGCCCACCGTTGGGCCTAACAGGAGACCGCCATGCCTCGATCGAGCCGTCACGCCCTTGCCTTCGCCGCCATCCTCGTGACTGGGGGCCTCACGATGGGAACCCACGCTTTCGGCCTCGAGGCCGAGGTCAAGCTCCATGCCGGATCGCCGACGCTGTTTGTCAACGGCAGCCCGAGCAGCCCGATCATGTTCTTCGGTTGGGCTCAGGGCGGTGGCGCCACGGTGGTCGAGCTGGGCACCGAGTGGAAGCAGTACCACCTGACCTTCACCTGCCCCGAGGACAATGAGGGGCGCGGGGGCGTGCATTTCCGTGTGGGAGGGGGAGAGCCCGGCACCGTCTGGGTGGACGACCTCCGCTTCTACCCGGGGCCCTTCGTGGAGGAGCCCACGGAGAACTGGGTCCGCCAGGGCGACTGGGAGGGCACCCGAGAGGAGATCGACGCGGAGTGGAACCTGTTCACCGCCGACTACGCCGATGCTCAGGCAAAGTGGCAGACCGATGAGAGCACGAAGGTCAGCGGTCGACAGAGCCTGCGGGTGGATATCAAGAGCCCCGGTCAGGACCGCATGCACATCCACTTCCACCAGGTGGGCTACAACCTGAAGAAGGGACAGCGGTATACCTACTCGCTCTGGATGAAGGCCGACAAGCCGCGGAGCGCCGACTTCATGGCCCTGCGCATCGGTCCACCGTGGCGCATCTACAGCGCCGACAACTCCTCGTACCAGCAGCAGGTGGCGCTGGCGCGGGATGCCGGCGTCCATATCTACTCCTTCGGGATCGGCATGCCCTGGCCCAAGCCCGGCGAGGAGCCGGACTTCAGCGGCGTCGATGCCGCCTTCGACACCACGCTGGCCGTGGACCCCGAAGCCCTCCTGCTTCCCCGCTTCGGCGTGACGCCGCCCCAGTGGTGGCTGGATGAGCACCCGGACGAGAACATGCTCTTCGATGACGGCAAGCGCCAGTACGTGAGCATGGCCTCGGAGCCCTGGCGGCAGGAGATGCAGGAGCATCTGGCGGCCCTGGTTCGCCACTGCGAGGAGCGGTACGGCGCGCACATGCTGGGTTATCACCCCTGCGGCCAGCATACCGGCGAGTGGTTCTACGAGCGCTCCTGGGAGCCGGTGCTGTCTGACTTCTCCCCGGCGATGGACAAGGGCTTCTCCGGATGGGCGGAGCAACGCTACGGGACGGTGGAGGCGCTTCGAGAGGCCTGGGGCGATGCGCAGGCCACCTTCGAGACGGTCCGGGTGCCTTCGGCCGAGGAGCAGAGGACCACCACCATGGGCATGTTCCGCGATCCGCAGGTCGAGCGGAAAGTGATCGACCACTTCGAGTACAAGCAAGTGGCCATGGAGGAGCCGCTGGAGATGATGGCCCGGGTCATCAAGCGGGAGACCGGGGGCAAGAAGCTGGTCTGCCTGTTCTACGGCTACATCTTCGACATGCACGGCATTCCCCTGGGGCCGCAGGGTAGCGGGCATCTGGCCATGGCGCGGATGGTCAAGTGCCCCGATGTGGACATCCTGTGCTCACCGATCTCGTACAACGACCGGCAGCTCGGCGGAGCCGGGATGTTCATGAGTGCGGTCGACACCGTCCGGCAGGCGGGGAAGCTGTGGCTCAATGAGGATGACACCCGCACCTACCTGACGCCCGAGGACTCCGGGTATGGGCGGGTGGACACGCCGGAGGGGACGTTCGAGGTGCATCAGCGGAACTTCGCCCAGATCTGGCCGCGTCGAATGGCCTGCTGGTACATGGACCTGGGCGGCATCGGCTGGCTCAATGGGGCCGACATCTGGGAGAACATCGCGCCCCTGCAGGCCTTCTACGGGGCGAACATTGACCGGCCCGCCAGTTGGGCGCCGGAGGTGGCGCTGATCGTCGACGAGGTCAGCCCCTACTACACCAGGTGCAGCCGCGACCTGCACTCACCTTTGATCTACCAGATGCGCACCCAGTTCTTCCGCATGGGCGTGCCCTTCCGCATCCATCTGCTCAGCGATCTGACGGCGGGCAACGTGCCGCCGGCACAGGCCTACTTCTTCGCCAACTGCTTCCATCTCGACGATGAGGCCAGGCAGGCCGTCCGGCAGGCCACGCAGGGCAAGACGGCCGTGTGGTTCTACGGCGGCGGGCTGCTGAACGCGGACGCGGCGGAGAGCAACATGAGTCAGGTGCTGGGGATGGCCGTGGAGCGCGGCACGCCGCAGGCGGGGAGGGTGACGCCGGCGGCCGCGGGGCTGTCCGAGGGTGTGGAGGAGTCCTTCGGGACAGACACGCTACTGGACCCGCTGTGGGCCGTGATCGATGAGGGGGCGGAGGTGCTGGGGCGCTACGCCGACGGCTCGGTGGCGGTGGCGGCGAAGAGCACTTCAGACGGCCTGCGGGTATACGTGGGAGCACTCCACTGCCCGGCGAAGCTGCTGCGCAATGTGCTGAGGGCAAGCGGAGTGCATCTGTACAGTGACTCGGATGATGTGATTCTGGCCGACGCCGACTTCCTGTCGGTGGTCGCGACCTCCGCGGGGGAGAAGACCATCCACCTGCCACGGGCCTGCAACGTCACCTCGATCCCGGATGGTGAGCCCATCGCCGAGGGGGCCAGTACGCTGACGCTGCGGATGGAGCTGGGCGAGACGAGGATGTTCGCACTGGAGTAGGACAGAGGCGGCACGGGCCGCCGAGTGGGGCGAAGCAGGGCGGCCGGGGCCGGCGGGCGACGCTGCGTGAGATCGGAAGAGCACACGTCTGAACTCCAGTCACCGCTCATTATCT
>CAZXDD010000460.1:0-6633 GCA_964639415.1 uncultured Armatimonadia bacterium | reverse complement strand
CACCACCCTATCCTACACTCTTTCCCTACACGACGCTCTTCCGATCTGCGTTTGTGAACCGCACTCCGCGGAAGTTGGGGGTGGGGTTGGTCTTGACCCAGATGACATCATTGAGTGTCCAAAAGCCCAGGTCCATGAGGATCTTGCCGACCCGGTAGATGTTGTGGTACGAGCCGATGACCCAGAGGGTCCCGGTGTCCTTGAGCACGCGGCGGCATGCGCCGAGCCAGGCGGTGGTGAACTGATCGTAGGCCTCGAAGCTCTCGAACTGGTCCCATTCGTCATCGACGGCGTCGACGCGGGTCATGTTGGGACGCCAGAGGTCTTTGGAGAGCTGCAGGTTGTAGGGCGGGTCGGCGAAGATCAGGTCCACGCACTTCTCGGGGAGGCGGTTCATCTGCTCTACGCACTCCCCGTGGATGACGGTATCGATCGGCACGTCCTGTGACATTGCGTCCTCCGCGGGCCGGCCGAGCCGGCGTGTAGTTGGGGCCGGCATTGCCGGCCGGTGTCGTTGTGGGGTTGCGCCTGGGGTACGGCCTCTTGCTGTGTCGGCGGCGGTCTCCCCGGCAAGAGCGCGGCGGGCCTGGGCCGGGCGGCTATTTCCCCTGCACTCCTTCCAGCAGCTCCGGAAGCTGCTGGAGGGCCGTGTCCTCGCTGGAAGCCAGACGCCAGAGCCTTGAGAGCTCCACAGGCACCTCGCCCTGGATGGCGCGGGCCGATCCGTCGGGGACGAGATGGTCCAGGGCGGGGATGGCGGGCGCCGGCGTGTCGGCGGACTCGGGGGCCGGGGGCAGGGCCTGGACGGCCTCCCTGGCTCCCGCCACGCGGGCCCTGAGCGTCCGGCGCTGCTCCTCGGTGGCGGGCCAGCCGTCCAGGAGCCTCACGCTCTCGATGAAGGCGCGGAGCGCCGCGCAGGTGGAGGCGACGGTGTCCTGGGAGGCCTCGACCATGAGAGTCGCCACCATCCAGCAGTCGCGGCCGAACTCCTGGGGCGCCGCGCCCACCGCGCCGATGCAGGTGGCGACCATCTCGGCGGTCTCGGTGGAGGCATAGGCGCCTTCGCCGCCCTCCAGCATGGCGGCGGCCGTGAGCAGCTCGCGGGCCTTGGTCACGCCCACCTTATTGCCCGCCATGGTGCGATCGCGGCAGGCGGTGACCGCAGTGACCCTCGCGGCCAGGACGAGGGAATCCACTCCGCGGTCGGGAGCGAAGTGGGCGCCCTCCTTCCACCCGGCGTCCAGCAGTCGCTGGGAGGGGTGCTTGAGGCAGGGCAGCTCGGGCTGTCGCCAGTAGAAGCGGGCGCCGGTGCCTCTGTGCACCCCCTGCACCTCGATGGCCGGCATCTCATTGTACAGCACCACGCCACCGGCGACCTCCCAGCCGGGGGGCGGGTCGGCCCTCAGGGCCCCGTCCTGCGCGATCCAGACGCCGGGCGTCGTGGCGGGGCTTGCATCCACCCACAGAGGCACCGATTCGAAGCTGCTCAGCGCGCGGGCGAGGGTGAGGCGGTCGGCGGCGGGGAGGCCGTCTCGGGCCAGCAGAAGAGTGAGGACATCGAGGTTTTCGCTGCGGGCCAGGACGGCCACGGCCTGAAGCGGTTCATCATCGACGACCATCTCGCCGCGGCAGACCCAGACGCGGTCGGACTCGCCTGCCCGGCGAGTGGAGACAGTGCGCCAGGTGGTGCGCAGGCGCATGGCGAGGCTGCGGGCCAGGAACTGCACCCGCTGCTCGCCCGGGGCCTGACCGGACAGGACGGGCCAGATCACCAGCCCCGCTTTTCTGGGACGTTCCGGGGGCCAGCAGGTGATGCAGCCGTCCTCGGTGGCGATAGCCCAGCCCTGCGGGGCCGCCATGGCAAATCCCAGAGGGTCACGGTGGATCGAGAAGTCGCGCGGAACCACCGACGGGGTGGGGTCTTCCACCGCCGGCGGGGGATCGGCGGGTGGTGTGGGCAGGTCCGGGCGCGTCGCGGTCGGCTCCGGAGCCGGCCCGGGGTCGGCGTCGGGCGCTGGCGGATCGTCGGGCGTCGGTGGCGGGTCGGTGGTGACGGTGGCGGGCTGCGGGTGGAGCGGGTCGTCGCCGGTGGGACGGGTGGCGGGGTGCGTCCCGGGCGCGGGAGCGACGAGCATCTCCGGCAGCCGGGTGCCGGTCTTGGAGAAGGTCCGCGTCGCCTCGGTCAGGTAGGTGGCGAGGACGTGCTCGGTCTGCTCCGGACTACAGAAGGTGCCCAGCACGTAGTAAGTACCGTCGATGCAATAGGCGGCGAACAGCGCGGCGGCGCGGGCGCCGTCGGCGGTCTCCACGAGCCCGTGGGTGAGCACGGCTTCCGAGCCGTCGGCGGCGGTGAAGTGCTGCGCGGATCGGTGTGTGTAGCTCAAGCTCGCGCCCAGGACCTGCTCGTGGGCGCCGGCGGCCGCCGCGGCGGAGAGTCCGGAGGCAATCGGCTGCCAGACCACCACCTCCATCCGGGCGTCGGGGTCTTCGCCGCCGCCCAGCACGGCGCCGGACTGGGTCGGTGTCTCCAGCAGGCGCCAGGTATCGGGCACGCGAAGCTGCACGCCGAGCTGGAGAATGCGCAGCACCTGCGCTCCCCGGGCCGGGCCGGCCGCCAAGAGCGGCAGGCAGAGCAGGCAGAAGAGTAACATGCTGCGGCCGGGAGCGGAGCGGGATGGGGCCAGGGATCGGTTCATCGAGATCGTGGTTGTCCTTGCCTGGAGCGTCGTGTCGGTAGAGTTGTGCCCGTCTCAGTCGGTGTGCGGCCGGCGCGTCAGTCTCCGTTCTCGGGCCACGGCCGCACCGTGACCTCATCGACGTAGACCGTCTGGGCGTCCTGGTACGTCCAGATGCGCAGGGCCGGTGCGGTCTCGTCCGGCAGCGGGAAGACGCTATCGGGCCTGGAGGGCACGAAGCGTCCGGTGGTCACCTTGAGCTTCACCTGGTGCCAGCGGCCATCGGCCGGGAGCGTCGCCCGGGCGTGCGGGAAGTCGTAGCCCGGTGCGTAGAAGTTCACGTGCAGCTTTCCGGCGCCCGCCGAGCACTTAGCGACGAAGGCGACCTCGTACGGCGATTCGGGCTGCAGCCCCATGAGCGCGGAGCCGCGTCCGTTGGTCTGGAGCATGGCGATGTCGCCCTCGGCGCAGGACAGGTCGGCGGCAACCTCGCCGCTGTACGGGTGGCTGTGGGAGAACCCGCCGGCAAAGCCGCCGCCACCGGCCAGCCAGAAGGACTCTTCGGCCTCCAGCGAGGGGTCGCGATTCATCGCGTCCGTCGCTACGGCGACAGGGCGGTAGCCGGGGCGGGGCGCGGGGCCCCTGCCGCCGGTGGAATCAAGGAGCACCGGGGCCAGAGGGCCCGGCTCCGCGGCCACAGGACCGGTGGAGCGCAACTCCTCCACGGAGAACTGCTCGACCGGGATTCCGGTCAGGGCGGTCTCGTACCGGCCCTCGTCCAGGCCTCCGGGCATCGTGGTCCAGCGCCCGGTGAAATACTCCCCCTCGGCGTCCGGCTGTGAGAAGCTCACCTGCAGCACATTGCCGTCGAGGGTGAACAGGCACCGGGGTGGAATCCGGGTGGCTTCGGACACCTGCGGCAGGACGGCGATATCCTCCGTCAGGGCATAGGTGCCGCCGGCGAGCGTGCGCGTGGCCGCCTGCTCCCAGCGCCCAAGGCCGTAGCGCACCTGCAGGGGGCGGGTCCAGCCCGTGTCGGCGTCCGAGAGGCGGAAGTCCACCCAACTGTCTATCCGGGGAGAGCCGGCGAAAAACCGGAAGTACCAGCGGGCTTCGCCTTTGAGGCCCGTGCCCGAGGTGGTGCCGAGGTTCGTGGGCATCTGCCCGGCCGAGCCGTGTCCCCACATCTCCAGCCCGGAGACCATGATCGTGGCCGACAGGGGCCCCTGGTGCAGGACGTGGGCCGCGGCCGGTCGGGTCTGAAGCGCTCCGAAATCATACCACGTCACCCGGTCTGTAACGCAAGTCAAGTCTGCGCCGCCTCCGCTGAACCCCGAGGGGCCCAGCACATTTGGCCGCTCATCAAACCGGCCCTCGCCGCCGAGATCGAAGCGCAGCTCCGTCCAGCGGGGTCCGGGGCCCTCGCCGCCGAGGGCAAAGACGAATCGCAGGCCGCCCGGGCCGGTCTCCACGGTGACGGCATCCGGGGTGATCTGACACCGCACACCGGAAGTGGCCTCCGGCTCGCGCGGGCCGAAGTAGATGTCAAAGCTCCGGGACTGCCGCGGCCCGGTGGCACCGGGCATCTTCACCAATAGCTCGCCCCGGGTCAGGCCCCTGGGGGGCAGATGGTCGAACTGCACGGGGACCGGGCGGGGCTCCTCACCGGCGAGGACCTCGAAAGCCTCAAAACCGCGGGGCACGAAGGGTCCGGCGCCCACCTGCCGCATGAGGAGCGCGAAGTCCTCCTTGACCGTCACGATGGCGTCGTGCATCTCGCGGCCGGTGGGAGGCACCGTCAGCCGGAACCGGCGCCTGAGGGCCGTCGTGGCCCAGGGACGCCTCTCCTCGCAGCGCCGGTGGGGCGTCTGGACCTGCAGTGCCGTACGCACCCCCAGCATTGCCACACGCTCCCGCTCCACTCTCGCCAGCGCCTCCTTGAGGCCCACGGCCTGCTCCGAGGCGGTGGTGAGGGCGAGCAAAGTGCCCTCGGCGACCTCCACCCAGGCCACCTGAGCCTCGTGCTCGAGGTCGATGGTGGCCAGATAGGTCTCGAAGCGGCGCAGCGGGAAGCCGTTGCACAGGTCCAGAGGGACGCCCTCTGAGAGGGTGACTTGTCGAGTGGTGCCGTCGGCCAGTTGCACGCGGAGTGCGCCGGCGGGGGGTACCTGCTCTCGCGGGGCGCCGAAGAGGGCCAGGATGGCCCGGGCCGGCCTGTTGAGGAACACGCGCCCTCGCTCGAGGGCTCCGATGCCTCCGTCCATGGCGGCGGGCTCGAGGGGGATGCCCCAGACGGTCCTTTGGCCCGGGGTCAGGCCGTACCAGTCCTCCGGCTCCCACCACCGTGTGCCGAGGGCGACGGTGTTCGGGAGAGTCTCGGTGCGCCAGCCGTCGGCGGTGGGCGCCGGACCGGCGCGGTACGGGATGTCCTCGGCCACCGCGGTCCGGGCCCCCGCGGTGTCGCCGATCTCCACCACGGCGCCCACGGGCACGGCGCGGATGTAGAGGTCTTCGCCGCGTGTGGCCTCGTTGACTTCCAGCCGCTCCGGGGCCACGGGCTCGCCGTCGATGCGCACGCCAAGGCCCCGCAGGTCCCTGAAGGGGGCGGTGGCGATGAGGTTGATGCGATCGGGGCCGCCGTGCAGCGCGGACAGGCGGAAACGGTAGCCGGGCGCCGGCGAGAAGGCGTACTGCGAGACGTCGTAGGCCGCGGTGCCCAGACAGAAGGCGATGGCGGCGCTTTCGCCCATGGCCACGCGCAGGGTGGCATCCCCCGAGGGCCGCGCCCATCTTCGCACGATGCCGCCGTGGCAGGCATCGGGAAAGCCCGCGGTGCGCAGGCCCGCGGGCTCGATCTCCCCAAACACCTGGAGATTCTCCGCCATCCCGCCGTCCTCGCGGAAGCCGGCGTAGTAGCGCTCCAATGCCCCCCGGAGCAGGTACTTGAGGAAATCGTCCCCGGTCTCACAGTACAGGGGCACCATCGTCCGCAGGACCCAGCCGCACTCATTCCACGTGACCCGGCCACACCAGCGGGCATCATTGACGGCCTGGTTGAGGAAGGTCGGGTCGAGGTCGTCGTGAAGCTCGGGGTCGGCCGTGAAGAACCACAGGACCTTGTAAAGGGACGTCAACGCAAGCTGCAGGGCCTCGTCGCAGTTGGCGGCGCGCTGTGGGTCGTCGGAGAAGACGCGGCGATAGTTGAGCAGGAAGTTCTCTCCGGCGGCGGTTCCGGCCCGGCAGAACATGGCCCACGGCAGGTCACAGACGCCGTTTCGCGTATAGAGATAGTGTTTGCACCAGTTGTACACGCCATCGATGAAGGGCAGCAGACGCTTGTCCTTGGTCTGCTCGTAGGCAAGCAGCATCCCGGCGCCGATCTGGAAGCCGCTGGTGTGGTGGATTGTCGCGCAGCGCTCGCCGCCCCAGCGTTCCATGAACCTGCCGGCGATAGGGTGCACCCAGGTGGCGCAGCGGTCGCCGTCGCGCTCCACGAAGGTGCAGTTGTCCATGAGGAACTCGAGGTCTTCCCGGAGCTGTGCCGGGCCCTCGGCGCCTCTGGCGAGCACCGCGCGCATGACGCCATCGGAGATGAAGTCATTGCCCAGCATGGTGGCGCCCTCCTCTACGAAGGCGCCTTCGAGCCCGGCGCGGCCGCTTGGGTGCACCAGTCCGACGCCCGCCGCCGTGGGCTCGATCTTTCCCGAGGGGGCGTAGGCGTCGTACCGCGGGATCCAGGCCAGGTCGTTCATGCGGGGCACCGGTGGAAGCAGCTCGCGACGCTCGGCCCACAGGCGGCGGAGGACGAAGCGGTTGGGGTCGGCACTGTCCGGCAGCTCGCGAGAGTAGAGCAGCTCGCAGCAGGAGGCCACAGTGCAGGGGGGCTGTGGATAGGTGAGCTGCACCCACTGGTTTTGGTAGGGGTGGACGAGGCAGAAGTGCTCGGCCCGCTGAGCCC
>CAZXDD010000459.1:2922-6634 GCA_964639415.1 uncultured Armatimonadia bacterium | reverse complement strand
CGGAGACCCGTATGGGTAAGGGTAAGGGCGCGCCGGCCTTCTGGGTGGCGGTGGTGAAGCCGGGTCGGATCATGTTCGAGATCGGCGGGGTGCCGCCGGAGGTGGCCCGCGAGGCTTTGCGCAAGGCCAGTCACAAGCTTCCGGTAGCCACGAAGATCGCAGCGAGGGAGGATGACTAGGATGCCGGACAATGCCAAGACAACCTCCGATTTTCTCACTCAGTTGCGGGAGTCCAGCGACGCCGAGATCGAGCAGCGCAAGGCGCACATCACCGAGAGCCTGTTCAACCTTCGGTTCCGACTGGCCTCCGGTCAGATCGACGACCCCAAGCGGGTGCGCAAGTACCGCAAGGCGATTGCCCGGATCAACACGATCCTGCGCCAGCGCGAGCTTGGGATTGAGAAAGAGGGGGCCCGCTAGCGATGACCGAGAACGCAGCGAAAGTCATTGCGCGCCGTGAGGGCGTGGTGCTGAGCAGCAAGATGGACAAGACGATCGTGGTCGGGGTGGAGACACTCACTCGGCATCCGGTGTACGGTCGGGTCATGAGGCGGACCACCCGGCACAAGGCGCACGACGAGGCCAATGAGTGCCGGGAGGGCGACACCGTAGTGATCCAGTCGTGTCGCCCGATCAGCAAGGAAAAGTCCTGGCGCGTTGTGGAGATTCTGGCCCGGGCCAAGTAGCCGGAGCCGAGCAGCGCCGGTCGCCACATGACTGTGAGCCCTGTCTGCGGGAGGTAGCCGCGTGAGCAATTTCGGAACCGAGAAGATTCGCAATATTGCGCTGGTGGGACATCGAAGTTCGGGCAAGACGTCTTTGGCCGAGGGCCTGATGTTCTACACCGGCAAGATCGGGCGGCTGGGTTCGGTGGACGCCGGGACGGCCACGCTGGACTTCGTGGAGGAGGAGGTGGAGCGCAAGCTATCCATCTCGCCGGCGTTGGCCTTCGTGGAGCACAAGGGCTTCAAGATCAACATCATCGACACCCCCGGCTATGCGGAGTTCTACTCGGAGGTCGTGCCCTGTCTGTGGGTCTCGGACGCGGCGATCCTGGTGCTGGATGGTGTGGCGGGTGTGGAGGTGCAGTCGCGCAAGGTGTTCCAGGCGGCGGGCGAGCAGGGCGTGCCCGTGATCGCGTTCATCAACAAGCTGGACAAGGAACACTCGAGCTTCGAGAAGGTGCTGGGCAGCCTCAGCGACAGTCTTCCGGGCTGCACGCCGGTGGCGCTGCAGATGCCGATCGGGGCGGAGTCGAGTTTCACGGGCGTGGTGGACCTGCTGTCGATGAAGGCCGTCATCGGCTCGGGCCGGGAGGCCAAGGAGCAGGACGTGCCGGCGGAGATGATGGAGGAGGCGCAGGCGGCACGGGAGGCGCTGATCGAGGAGATCGCGGGGACGGACGAGGCGTTGATGGAGAAGTTCTTCGAGAACGATACGCTCAGCGAGGCGGAGCTGGCTCAGGGCCTGGCGGGGGCGTTTTCGGCGGGGACGATCGTGCCGGTGCTGTGCGGCGCGGCCACCAGTCAGACCGGGGCGGTAGCGTTTCTGAACACGGTGACGGCGCTTGTGCCGTCTCCGGCGGATCGTCCGGCGTGGCGTGGCCACCGGCCGGGGACCGAGGACGAGGTGGAGCTGCCTGCGGCGGCGGACGGTCCGATCACGGCGGTGACCTTCAAGACGATGCGCGACCCCTTCGTGGGGCGGCTGTCGCTGGTGCGGGTGATCTCGGGGACGCTGGCCCGGGATTCTCAGGTGATCAACGCGCGGACGGGTCAGAAGGAGCGCCTGTCGGGGTTGACGCTGATCGTGGGCAAGGAGACCTCGGACGTGGACAGTGTGGTGGCGGGCGACATGGCCTGCATCGCCAAGCTGGAGGCCACCATCACGGGCGACACGCTGTGCGATGCGCGCCACCCGGTGGCGTTTGAGATGCCCGCTTTGCCGCAGGGGATGCACTCGGCGGCGATGGAGGCCGAGGCGCGGGCGGACGAGGACAAGCTTTCGGGGGCACTGGCTCAGATCGGTGAGGAGGACGTGGGCTTCCAGTACGAGCGCACGGCGGAGACTGGCGAGCTGATCGCTCGGGGCATGGGGCCGCTGCATCTGCAGATCATCAAGGACCAGTTGCAGCGGAAGTTCAAGGTGAGTGTGGTGCTGGGTGCTCCGGAGATTCCGTACCGCGAGACGGCGCGCAAGAGTGTGCGGGTGCAGGGGCGGCACAAGAAGCAGACCGGTGGGCGGGGCCAGTTCGGGGATGTGTGGCTGCGTCTGGAGCCGCTGGAGCGGGCGACGGGTCACGAGTTCGTGAACGCGGTGACGGGTGGTTCGGTACCGACGAACTTCATCCCGGCGGTGGAGAAGGGGGTCATGGACGCGATGGCGGCGGGTCCGTTGGCCAGGTACCCGATCGTGGACGTGCGGGTGACGCTGGATGACGGCAGCTCGCACCCGGTGGACTCGTCGGACCTGGCGTTCCGCCTGGCGGCGCAGATCGGGATGCGGAAGGCGATGGCCGACGCCAGCCCGACCTTGCTGGAGCCTGTGGTGCTGTGCGAGGTGACCTGCCCGGACGACATCATGGGTGACGTGATGAGCGACCTGAGCGGGCGGCGGGGACGGGTGCAGGGGACGGAGCAGATCGGTGGGGGGATGCAGGTAGTCCGGGCCCTCGTGCCTCTGGGCGAGATGGCCACGTATTCATCGGACCTCACGTCGATGTCTCAGGGGCGAGCCAGCTACAGCATGGAGTTGGCGCACTACGAAGAGGTGCCGGCGCAGTTGCAGGATGCGATCATCGCGCGCCGGAAGACGGACGCCGAGGACGAGGAATAGCCCGGTCCGAGCTTGAGGCAGATTTGCGAGGCAAGTGCCATGATCCAACATATGACGCGTCTGAAGGTCGCTGACAATTCGGGAGTGCAGGAGGTGGGCTGCATTCGCATCGCGGGTCGTGGCCGGTCGGTATACGGCACGCTGGGCGATGAGATTGTATGCTCGGCCAAGCAGGTCACCCCGCAGAGCCCGATTGCGAAGGGCTCGGTGCTCAAGGCGGTAATCGTACGGTGCAAGCAGCCGTACCGGCGGGTTGACGGCACGGAGATCCGGTTCGACGACAACGCGGTGGTCATCATCGATGACAATCAGAATCCGCGGTGCACGCGGGTATTCGGGCCGGTGGCCCGGGAGCTGCGCGAGCGACAGTACATGAAGATCGTTTCACTGGCCGAGGAAGTGGTGTAGGTCGGCGCTGAAGTGGGCCCGGGCCTGCAGGCGGAAGGTCGGTAATACCTCGGCGGGAGAGAGTTAGCGATGGCATCGAGCAAGATGAAGATCAAGACAGGGGATGAGGTCATCGTGGTGGCGGGGAAGGACCGGTCGACGAAGGGTCACATGCGACGGGGCAAGGTGATCTCGGTTCTGACCGGTGATGACCGGGTGATCGTGGACGGCATGAACATGATCAAGAAGGCCGTTCGGCAGTCGCAGAAGGTGCGGCAGGGCGGGATCATCGAGACTCCGGGCCCGCTGCACATCTCCAACGTGATGTTGGTGTGTCCGTCGTGTGATGCTCCGACGCGGGTGGCGATCCAGCGCAAGGACGGGCGGCGTGCGCGCTACTGCAAGAAGTGCCGGAAGGCCATCGACGATTAGTGAGAGTTGCAGCGAGCCGCGGGTTTGGGCTCGAGGTTGGCACCGTTGGCGGATAGTG
>CAZXDD010000459.1:0-2822 GCA_964639415.1 uncultured Armatimonadia bacterium | reverse complement strand
TGGCGGATAGTGAGAGTCTAGGCGAGCCGCGGGTGACGGCGCGAACGTCGCACCTGACGCGGCCAGTGAAAGCGAAGGCGAAGAGCAATGGCCGACAAGCCGCGATTGAAAGAGCGATACGAGACGGAGCTTCGACCGAGCCTGATGGAGCGTTTCGGCTACAAGAACGTGCATCAGGCGCCGACGATCGAGAAGGTATGCGTGAACATGGGCGTGTCCGACGCCCGTAGCGGTCCGGACGCGGGCCAGGCGATG
The DNA here is from genome assembly GCA_964639415.1 of uncultured Armatimonadia bacterium. Classification (GTDB taxonomy): domain Bacteria; phylum Armatimonadota; class Zipacnadia; order Zipacnadales; family JABUFB01; genus CAYRFY01. Next base: position 2,567 of record CAZXDD010000459.1, on the reverse strand, counting down.
GATGATGCGGTGCGGATCATGTCCATCGTGGTGGGGCAGCGGCCGGCGATCCGCAGAGCTCGGAAGTCGGTGGCGTCTTTCGGGGTGCGCACCGGGATGACGGTGGGTTGCGCGGCAACTTTGCGCGGTGCGCGGGCGTGGGAGTTCATCGACCGGCTGTTCTCGGTGGCTCTGCCCCGTATCCGGGACTTCCGTGGTCTGAAGCGCAACGCTTTCGACGGTCGCGGCAACTACAGCCTGGGCATGACGGACTTGCTGGTGTTCCCCGAGCTTTCCTACGACGACATGAAGACGCAGCGGGGCATGGACATCACGATCGTCACGAGTGCTCGGACCGATGAAGAGGGCACGGCGCTGCTGGAGGGCCTGGGGCTTCCGTTCCAGCGCCCTGAGGGCCGCTGAGAGTAGTAGGACCCGACGTTTTCGGATGTCAGGGGCACAGGAGGAAGCATATCGTGGCGAAGAAATCGTGGATCGCCAAGCAGAAGAGACCTCAGAAGTTCCGGGTCAGGGAGTACACCCGCTGCGCCCTCTGCGGCCGCTCGAGAGGCTACATGCGCAAATTCGGGCTCTGCCGCATCTGCTTTAGGGAGAATGCCCTGGCGGGCAATATCCCCGGGATCAGGAAGTCCAGTTGGTAGTCGTATCTCAGGGCCTGGTACGGCCAGGTCGTCCTATCCTCGGGCCGGTAGAGCGGTCGTGGACGCTCGCCCGACGGAGGACCCAGCGGGAGGAACAGGCATGGCTGCAGTGACCGATCCGATCGCCGACATGCTCACGCGAATCCGCAACGCGGCGAAGGCGAAGCATACAAACGTGCGGGTTCCGGTTTCGAAGATCAAGTTGGAGATCGCCAAGATCCTGCACGAGGAGGGCTACATCCGTGGCTTCCAGCTTGTGGGACAGGGACGCGATCTTCGCATTCGCCTGAAGTACGACGAGCACCGTGAGCCGATCATCTCGGGGCTGAAGCGAGTGAGCAAGCCGGGTCGTCGCGTGTATGCGCGTCGGGACGACTTGCCGCGGGTGGTAGGCGGCCTCGGCATCGCGATAGTCTCCACCAGCCAGGGCGTGATGACGGCGAAGGAGGCCCGCAAGCGCGGGGTCGGAGGCGAAGTGCTGGGGTATGTGTGGTAGCCTTTCAAACACGGGCGCTGCGAGAGCGTCTTGAGTTGGGAGAGACCGCGGATGTCGCGAATAGGCCAAGCGCCAATCGAAATACCGAAGGGCACGAAGCTGACCGTGGAGCCAGACGGCCTGGTGAAGGTCAAGGGCCCTCAGGGAGAGCTTTCGCATCGGCTGCCCGCCTCGATTAGCCTCGAGGTGGACGGCAGCACGGCCGTGCTGCAGCGGGCGAAGGAGAGCAAGGACGTCCGTGCGCTGCACGGGCTGTCCCGGGCTTTGGTTGCCAATATGGTGACCGGGGTGTCGGAGGGGTTCACGCGGCGGCTGCAGATTGAGGGCGTGGGTTATCGTGCGGAGTTGGACGGCCAGCGCCTGCGTCTGCGGGTGGGCTACTCTCACGATGTGTTCGTGGAGCCGCTGGCGGGGGTGGAGATCGGCGTGGAGGGCAACCAGGGGCAGGTGGTGGTGGTGAAGGGTGCCGACAAGCAGGCGGTGGGGCAGATGGCCGCGAACATCCGGAAGATTCGGCCGGTGGAGCCGTACAAGGGCAAGGGGATTCGCTATCAGGGCGAGCGCGTGCGGCGGAAGGCGGGCAAGTCGGCCAAGGTGGGGGGCTAGTCGTCCAAGCGTAGGCCCCCGATTGGCACGAGTTGTCTTTGGTGGAGCGGGTCCCGCCGGGCGGGGCCGGCCGGGCCGATCCGTAGGCTCGGCGTTGGTTTTGGGGCGGGTGCCGGCCCTGTCGTGAGCGGATCGGGCACGTGGCTTTGACGCAGGCACGCTTGTCGGCCCGGTTGGGGCCGTAGGTGCCCGACCCGGTGGGGGCGGTGGGGCGATTGGGTCCTTTGAGATTAGCCGGGCTGCGACGTCTGCGAGGCGAGCGGCCCCAAGAGGTGTGCATCGTGAAGGCAACAAACAAAGAGACACCCGCACGGCGGCGGCGGCAGCTCCGGGGTCGCCGGAAGATCTCCGGGACGCCCGAGCGCCCGCGGCTGTGTGTGACCAAGACGCTGAACCACATGTACGCGCAGGTGATCGACGATGAGGCCGGGGTGACGCTGGCAGCGGCCTCGACTCGTGAGAGCGGCCTTGTGCCTGAGGGGCACAAGGGGAATGTGGCGGCGGCGAAGCTGGTGGGCCTGGCGGTGGGCAAGAGGGCCGCGGAGAAGGGCATCGGCCGCGTGGTGTTCGACCGGGCGGGTTGGCCGTACCACGGTCGGGTGCGCGCGGTTGCCGAAGGGGCTCGCGAGGCCGGCCTGGAGTTCTAGGCAGACTATCCACCAAGGGACGAGAGGATGCCCGCGATGGCCAACGAGAAGATCAAGGTAACATTCACCGGCAGCCAGGTGGGCTGCACGGAGCCGCAGCGCCGCACTCTGCGGGCGCTGGGTCTGCGCAAGCGGATGACCGTCCGGGTGCACGACAAGACGGCGGTCATCTGCGGG
>CAZXDD010000458.1:0-6634 GCA_964639415.1 uncultured Armatimonadia bacterium | reverse complement strand
GGGCCCTGCTGCACGGAGCCTGGCTGGATGTGGATGGCGACGGGCGGTTCGCGCCGGAGGAGGTTGTCATCGCCCCCGGAGCCTGCGGGCCCCTGTACGTGGAGGACGATCTGGGTACCCGCTATCCGCTGGATCCGGCCTCGGACTACACCCTCGAGATCGAGCAGGACGGACCGCTGCACGCGATCATCAAGACAGACGGCTGGTATACCTCGGCCGATGGCACTCGCCTGTGTCGGCACACCGCCCGCCTTCACGCCTATGCCGGGCAGGCGCATCTGCGCCTGGAGCACACCTTCGTCGTTGCCTTCGACACGGAGAAGGTGCGGCTGCGGGATGTGGGGATTCCTCTGTCGGTGCAGGCTCTGGGGCCGGAAGCGGCCTGCCTGTTTGGGGTGCCCGGGGTCTCTGCGCAGCGGGCGCCGGCCCGACTGGTGCAGGAGGCGGCAGATCACTTCCTCCTGGCCGACGCGGCGGGGAACACCATTGCCGAGGGGCTTCGTGCGCCGGGCTGGGCGGACTGCTCCGGAGCCGGGCGGGGGGTGACCGTGGGCCTGTACCACATGTGGCAGGAGTTCCCGCGAGAGCTTGAGTTCACCGGCGAGGACATCGTCGCTCACCCGTGGGCCCCTCATCAGGAGCGGCTCCTGGACTTCGACGCCAAGGCGGTGTTGGGCCGGGAGCGTTACGATGCCTGGAACCAGGTCTACTTCGTGAACTGGTACGCGGACGGCCTGGACCAGTACGATCAGGCCTACGGTCTGGCCAAGACCACCGATCTCGTCCTGGCCTTTCACGGCGGCGCCGCACCCGATCCGGAGCCCTGTGCACTCATGGAGGAGCCCGCCATCGTCTCGGCCTCTCCGGAGTGGATGTGCGGCAGCGATGTGATGGGGCCACTTCACCCGCTGGATGAGCGGCGCTTCGCCGTGGACGAGCACAAGATGAGACTGGGGCAGGAACGGTTCGAGCTTCTGCGCAGCATGATGGGGGATTACGGCTTCCTAGACTACGGGGATGTGGGGTACAAGATCGCGTTGCGCGCGGACGGTCAAGGGTGGGAGCCGGAGCCCTGGCGCCGCTGGGCCTCGCGCTTCTATGGCCACCCCGTCATGCCCTGGGTGCAGCTCCTCCGCACCGGAGACCGGCGTTACCTGCAGTGGGGTGTCGACAACGCCCGGCATGTGATGGACATCGACATGGCCCACCTGACCGATGTGAGCTTCCGGTACCCCAAGCACCGCGGCGGCCGCTTCGGCGGCAACGGCGGCATCCTGCACTACGCCGCCGACATCTACGACCTCGGCTGCGACTCCCACATCGACCATCTGCTCCTGCAGTTCTACCTCACCGGCTACCGGCGGGCGTGGGATGTGTTGCAGGAGGAGGCCGAGTTCTACCTGTGGCTGGACTCCGAGAAGCGGGGCGTCCTGCACGCCTGGGGCCACCGCATGACCGGTGGGGCTCTGCGCACCATGACCGCGCTTTACCAGGCCACCTGGGACGAGCGGTACCTGCGGCTCGCCCGGCGCATGGCGGACTTTTGCTACGCGAACCGGGACGAGCAGGGCGTCATCCGCCATGATGACGTGTACATGCTGCCGGGCATGTTCACCTACTATCAGGCCACCGGCGATGAGCGGATGCGGGAGCTCCTGCTGCGCTGCATGCGCTATGCGGCCAAGGTCGGCAGGCTGGAAGGCGACCCGCGCTGGTACAGCCACTACGGCCTGAGCGTGGCGTACTTCCTGACCGGCGACGAGAGCTTCTTGCCCTGGGCGGAGCGCTGGAGGCAGGAGTTCGTGCAGAGGGTGCGGGACACCGAGGACCCGCTGTGGCGCGGTCAACCCAGGGGGGAGTGGGATTACTGCTACCTGACTCTGCATCTGCTGTACATGCCCTACTACCTTGCGGCACTCGCTCAGGCCGAGGGGCCAATCGCGCCGGCTATCAAGGATGATGCGGTCACAGGCGGCCACATCGTGCTGTTGCGCGACACGCAGGAGCCCTTCAGCGTGGCGGCGGAGTGGTCGTGTCTCGATGGGCGCTACACCGGTGGCGTGGCCACGCCGGAACTGAGCCGTTATGTGGCGCGGCACCCCCAGCGCGCACGGGTGGTCCTGCGCGGGCCAAGCGATGATGTCGTCGCGTCCCAGGACATTCACTTCCCACCCGACGGGCGCGCAGGGAAGGTGCTGCTGGACGCTCCGCCCGGCCCCCCCGGGGCCTACCGGCTGGCGGTGGAGGGCGGCGGTGGCCTGCCCTACAAGCTCCGCCCGGCCGCCATGGGTCTGAGCAAGTACGCCTACAGCATGCACGCCGAGAACGGCGAGTTCGTGGCCGGGGCCGACGCGTATCTCTTCTACGTCCCGCCGGAGACGGAACGCTTCGAGCTGGGGTTCAAGACACTTGCCCTGCGGCGCCCGGTGCGCTTCTGCGTGCTGGACCCCGACGGTGAGACGGTTCGAGAGGAGGAGATCGGCTACGCCGCCACGCCTCAGGCCGACTATGTCACCTGGGCCCTCGAGGCCCCGCCGCAGCACCGCGGCAGGCTCTGGAGATTCGTGGTCGACCCGGCGGACCCCCACGTGGAGCAGACCTACGTGCGTTTCATGGGCGTGCCGCCGCTGCTGTGGACGCAACCCGACGCGTTCTTCGTCCCCGACGAGAGGGCCATCGCGGCACCCGAGCCGGAGCCCGGCCCGGTGGAACCCTACTCGGGCGCCGGTGTGGCCCTCGAGCTGCCGGAGGGTGAGACGCACGTCATCCCACGCGGAGAGAGGGCGGGTGATGGCGGCTACGCCAACCTCGATCCGCGGCGGGGGACTCTTGAGTTCTGGTTCCGTCACTCCATCGAACCCGACGACATCTCGGACAGGACGCTGGTATCGTGTGGAAACGCCAGGCTCTACCGGCGCAGCCGTATCGGGCTCTATCTCAATCTCGCCGGCACGCGTCAGTCGGGGTTCGTGCCGGTCGCGGGACAGTGGTACCACGTGGCCCTTACGTGGGATGGGGGCAGGGAGGGGCGCGAGCCGCAGACACGGCTTTTCATCAACGGGATCGAGACCGGAGGCATCCTGTCCCCGGCCCGAGAGCCCCTGGGCGACTGGACCGCGGAGGGTATCACCATCGGTGGCGCGCCCATGAGCGTCGACGACCTGCGCGTGTCGGCGATCGTGCGCTACACGGAGGACTTCGCCCCGCCGGAGGGGCTACGGGAGGATGAGCACACGCTCTGGGCGGAGGGGTTCTGAGGCCGAGTGACGTCACCGCCGCCGTTGGTAAACGGGCGGCAGCATGAGACCGCCTGCGTCTCCCGGTGATCGGGGCGCAGGCGGTCATCCGCATCGTGCATGGGGCCGCGTGTGCGGGGCGAAGGGCCGCCTCCGCCGGACCGGCGCAGCAGCGGCTACCGGTCGGTTCGCTAGAACGGCCCGAGCGGCTCGGGCTTTGTCACCGCGCGGCACATGCGCTCGTACAGGGTGCAGTAGTTGGTGACATTGGTCCCCGGAGCGATGGCCTCGTCCACCGCCTGTCTGTCCTCCTCGGTGATCTCCACGTCGCAGGCCTTCAGAGACGATTGCACGTGTTCGGCGGTGCGGGGACCGCAGATGGGTGAAGTCACCGCCGGCGCCTGCATGAGCCAGGCCAGCGAGAACTCCGCCAGCGTGACGCCCTTGGCCTCGGCCAGGGGGATCAGCTTCTCCACCAGGTCCAGGCTCTCTTCGGTGTAGCGCCGATGACCGTCGCGCTGGCCGACCTCCTTGAACTTGTGGCCCTCCGGAGCCGGCTGACCCTTACGGTAGATGCCACTGAGCACGCCGCCGGCCAGTGGGCCGAAGGGGCACAGCCCGATTTCGTAGCGCAGGGCCGTCCAGGATAGCTCCAGCTCCACCCGGCGGTCGCTGAGGTTGTATGCCGGCTGCTCGGCGACGATTCGCGGATAACCGTGCTTGTCGGAGAGCCACAGGGCCTCCATGACCAGCGGCACCGGCCACTTGGAGGTGCCCACATAGAGGATCTTGCCCTGCTTCACCAGCGTATCCAGCGTGTCGAAGCTCTCCTCCACCGGTGTGTCGATGTCGGTGATGTGCAGATAGTAAAGGTCGATGCGGTCGGTCTGGAGGCGTTTGAGGCTGCTTTCGACCGCGCGGGTCAGATGGTACCTGCTGGCACCCCGGTCGTTGGGACCCTTGCCCATGTTGGCGACGCCCTTGGTGGCCAGGACGATGTCGTCGCGGTGGCCGTTGGCGGCCAGGGCCTTGCCGGTCATCTCCTCGGACACGCCACGGGCGTAGACGTCCGCGGTATCGATGAAGTTGATGCCGCCTTCGATGCCCACATCGATGATGCGCTGGGCCTCGGCCTCATCGGTGCTGACCCCGAAGTTCATGGTTCCCAGGCAGAGCTGGGATACGCGGACCCCGCTGCGTCCGAGCTGTCGGTACTCCATCAGCGTGCACCCCCGGTGCATGAAGAGTGGCCCCGCGCCGTAGGTCCGCGGCGCGGGGCGCTTGGATCGCGTCTGCCGGCGATCGCGTGCTACCTTTGGCAGCGTGTAGAGGCCGGGCACGCCTGCGACCCAGGGCGTCGCCCGGTGAGCCGGCCGGTAGATGGTCGGGCCGGCGCCTTACCCGTTCAGATGGGCGTCGATGACGTCGCTGAGCGACACGATCCCCTGCACGCCGCCCTCGAAGATGACCGGGGCCCGCGACAGACCCATGTTGGCCATCAGGCGCGCGACGTACTTGACGTCCAAGTCCTTGTTCACCACCACCAGCGGCTTGCTCATGATCTCGTGGACATTGTGCTTCGCCGGGTCTTCACCCTTGGCCAGAACCTTGTAGCAGATGTCCCGCTGGGTGATCATCCCGTAGGCGTCGGAAGCGTCTCTGCGGTTGACCACCAGACAACGCACATCCTCATCTCTCATCTTCTGCATCGCCGCAAGCACCGTCGCGTCCCCCTCGATCATCACCACATCGGTCGTCATGACATCCTGTGCGGTCGGCATTCCACATCATCCCCCTGTCTGAAAGATGCACGCCCTGTAAAAAGGCTTCGCCCTCGGCGGACGAAGCCCTTCACGTTTTCGGAGATTCGGCACGGAGGGCTCAGAATAGCTGTTCCAGGGCCTCCCGGGCCGCCGTGACCATCGCCTCCAGCGCCTCGGGCGCCAGCCTGGACCAGTTGCAGGTGCGGGTCTCGTAGCCGCCCCTCCCAAGCGCGGCGGGCGTGGGGATGTACCCCGCATGCCCATTGCTCATGTGAGACACGAAGGTCCGCTTCGCCGGTGATTGCTGCTTGATCTGCAGTTGCCCCTCGACGAAGGGCTCGCCGGGCACGCCGACGAGGGCCACATCGCCGATACGGATGGCCTGGACCTCCATCGGATAGGTCGGCCGAGACCGACCTGTCCTCTCCAGATCGAGGTTGGAGAGCGCATAGACCCAGTCCCAGGCCACGGAGGTGTGGGCCTCATCCAGCCACATTGGCTCGGGATTGGCCTGCAGGAGCGCCTCGGCAGCGGCGACGTCCTCTCTATCCAGGCGCCGCAGCGGTACCTCAACCACGCGCGAGGCCGTGGCCAATGTGGCCGCGCCGTCGTGTCTGAGGTTCCGGCGCAGGCCCTCCGTTGTCTCCATCAGGCACGAGACCATCACGTCGGTGCCGATGGGATGCGCGGGGTCCAGATGGTTGACGTGGGCGATGTTGCCGCAGCATCCGTTGAGCGTGAGGGCCGAGAACTCGCCGGCTCCGGTCCGCCGGAAGGCCTCGGCCCACAGGCCGGGCCAGTCGGCGGTGACGAAGCGGTGCGGGTAGCCGTGGGTCGGGTGGCAGGTGTGGTGCAGGAGCGCGCCGGCGAGGGTGAGGTCATCGCGGGTGAGGCACAAGAGCCCCACCTCAGGGTCTGTGGGGCCCTCGACATGCAGCACATTGGCCAGGTCCGCGGCGCCCGGATGGGTCTTGGCCGTGCCGTCGCGCATCACGAAGCGTCGGTTGAAGGCCACCCGGCTCTCCACCCCGCCGGCCCAGCCCACGGACACCGGTGTCAGGCGCTCCTTGGCCTGTGAGATCGCCTCCACGGCCCCCCGCAGGGCGAGCTCAATGTAGCCGTCGTCTCCGCCCCGGATCCAGTCGCAACCCTCGGGCACGTGGGGTGTCGGCTCTGTGATGTTCAAGTGACCGAGAGTGGGCGCCGCGTGGGTCTGGGAGCTGTGGACCATCACACAGGGCGCGGGGATGCCGGCCTGAGCTTCGGCCCGGCGTCGCAGTTCGTGGACACAGGTATCGCCCACCGACAGCAGGTCCAGGGCGAGGACGCAGACCTGTGTCTCGCCGCTGCGCAGGTAGAGGGCCCGGGCATAGAGGGGGTCGAGCACCATCTCCGCCGGGCGCCGGCGGCCGATGTCGCCGGCGAGCTGGGTGCCCAGCGGGGGCGTGATGCAGACCTGGGCCGAGCCGGCGAGCAGGCGGTTCTGGGGGGGCATTTGCCATCAACTCCGGTGCCGGGAGAGTGCGCCAACAGGCGGAGGGTTCGCTGCCGGGGGAGAGGGACCTGCCTGCGGCCGTACCGGGGCCACGACGCGCCGCGGGCGGACCGGTGGCCTTGGCCGGGCGCCCTGTCGCG
>CAZXDD010000457.1:0-6644 GCA_964639415.1 uncultured Armatimonadia bacterium | reverse complement strand
GCGTTTCAAGCTGGCGGACTCGAAGGAAGCGGCCGATGCGGTCTTGCGGGGCAGCATCGAAGGACTCTCCAGCTCTCCGCTTTCCTACCGCGCGACGAACCTCGCCGCGGAGGAACGGCTGACGGCCGTGCTGTCCGCCGTTCCCCACCCCCCCCCCCCCCATCCCCACCCCCTCCTACACTCCCGCATCACCGCTGGGTTCTAGCTGCTTGAGACTCACCAGCGCCTCGTAGAGACTGATGCGGAGGCAGTCGTCCAGGGGCATCTCACAGTCCAGCGAGTCGGGACCGCTGCACAGCACCGGATCGACGTCTTTGACCGGCTGGCGCTGGCCGGGGACGGGTTCCTCCTCCGCCTCCCCCCGGGCATATGGCGAGCCGTGCTCGCACCGGAACTGCTCCAGTCTGCGCCGCAGCGCGTCCCGCACCCCCTCGGCATCGTTGACCGCCGGGGTATTGGGCTTCAGGCGCTTGCTCCGGAAGCGGTCCAGCCAGGTCTCACGGCCCGGCTGGATCAGGTAGCCCTGGGCCACCAGGGCCGAGGCCACGTAGTTGCGCAGGTCGCCGTAGATTCCGGCGCGCTCCCAGAAGCCGATCTCCTGGCGCATGGCTTTGATGCCGCGCTCAATCACCTCGTCCAGCGGACACCACAGCTCACCGGGCTCTTCCTTGCCCTGCGCCACCCGCTGCTGCTTGCGCTGGCGGATGATGTCGATGGCCACATCCAGAGCATCCACGATCGGCGAGGAGGGGAAGGGAGTGCGCTGGATCATCTCCAGCTCCCAGCGCTTGTGGGGGAAGGGCGGCATGAGTGTGGGCGCGCGATCGACGACACGGAACTGCACACAGGCGCGAGAGTGTAGCTCGCACAGGGCGGCGTAGAGGATCTGCACGGCCCAGTCCTCGGCGTCCAACTCCGCGTCGGTCAGTGGCGCGTAGGCCCGGTCGCGATTGGGTGTTCCGGCCGGCGCATGCTTCTCGCGCACGAAGTCGTGGGCGAAGAGATAGACCAGACCATCCGGCCCCACCTCGCCGGTGACCTCAATGCTGGCCGGGTCCAGCTCCGGCTCGGCCTCGCCCAGCTCCGCCGCCCGGGCCATGAGATTGCGCAGCAATCGGTACCCCCCGACGAGGACCGTCGCCCCCACTCCCAACAGCAACACCGCGATAACGACTTCCATCAAGTCTCCTCACTCTCGGCGTACGCGTACGCGATGTGGTTATGGATCGACTCCATCGACTCGCACTGGGCCGAGAAACGCCGGGCGCCGGGGACCTCGCGCAGCGCCAGGATCACGTCGCGCACGACATCCTCGACGAACTTGGGATTGTCGTAGCTGTGCTCCGTGACCCACTTCTCGTCGGTGCGTTTCAGCAGAGGGTAGATGCCGCAGCTACCCTGGGCCTCCAGGAGGGGGATGAGGTCCTCCAGCCAGACCACCACGCCGGGTTCGGTCTCCAGCCGCGCGGTCAGGAGCGCTCTTTGGCTGTGCGCCCCACGCTCGGAGATCTCCCTGGAGCAGGGGCACAGGGTGAGGACGGGCACCTTCACCACCAGCACGAAGCGGAACAGCTCGTCGGCGATCTCACCCTCGAAACGGCAGTCGTAGTCCAGAGGGCTGGCAATCCCGGAGGCCGGGGCGCGCTTGTCCAGGAAGTACTTGAACGACACGCTGAGCGTCGCGGCGCGGGCTCCGAAGGCCTTCAGGATCTCGCGCAGTATCTGCTCCATCTCCACCATCGAGATGCTCTTCTTGCTCCAGCGCGAGAGCAGTTCCACGAAACGGCTCATGTGCGTTCCGCGTTCGGTCTTCGGCAGCTCGACGCTGGCATCGAAGCGCCCCAGCATGCGGGCATTGCGGCCACCGACCTCCCGGATCATCACCGGAAGATGGAGGTCGCGAACGCCCACTTTCTGGATGGTAATCCCGCGGTCGTCGGTCTGTGCGGCAACGTCCTTCATAGCAAAGCAGTCCTGTATGGAAGCAAAGGCCCGATGGTGGCCCGACGAAACTCGATGAATACAAGATATGGCTCCAGGCCTTCGCTGTCAACCTGTGCCCCGGCTCAGAGCACCCCGGCCGCCTCCGGACCACGCTGCAAGAGCGCCGGGCCACGTTGACACCCCATCGGGCCTGCCATACAATTGCCACCAAAGCCCGCGGTCATCGGTGAAGATTCCGATCCGGAGGTTCCCATGGCAGGAGACCTTGGCGAGGCGATGCGGAGCCGAGTGCTGGTCTGTGACGGCGATGTGGTCGCCGCCGCCATGCTGCGCGGGGCTTCGGCGAGGGCCGTCGCCGAGGCCTGTGTCACCGATCCGGAGTCCCTGCGCAGGCTGTACCGGGAGTACCGGGCCGCCGGTGCCGATGTCCTGCAGACTCCCACAGCCTCGACCTCCGCCGCCCACCTGGAGTTGCTGGGATCCGCGCCCGCGCCTGCCGACATCTGGAGCAGTGCGGTGCGGCTCTGCCGGCAGGAGGCTTTTGGAGCCTTCGTGGCGGCCACTGTCGGGCCGCCGCCGGACGGCCCCGCCGCCTGGGCGGAGGCCGACCTGGAGGCGCTCTACAGGCGCCAGATCGAGGTGTTCGCCGATTGCGCCCCCGACATCCTGCTGCTCCGCGGCCTGCGGCAGGTGGCGCAGTTGCGCGCGGCCCTGCAGGCCTCATGCTCCAGCGGCATCCCGCTCGTGGTGACCGTTCCCGCCGATCACGGGCCCGATGGCGCCGACGCCGACAGCCTGTCCCGGGCGCTCTCGCAGGCCGCCGTCGGGCTCTCCCCCGTGGCCGTGGGAGCCACCGGGAACGAGGCGTCGCACCTCCTACCCCTACTGCGCGCCCTGAGCCAGGCCATGGACCTCCCGCTGGTCGCCCAGTGGGGGCCCGGGGCCGCGGAGCACACCGGCAGGGAAGCGGCGGAGCTCATCGCGGCGGGAGCGAGGATTGTCGGTGGAGCGGCGGGCATGCCCCCGGCGCAGATCGCCCTGGTCGCCAGAGCGGCGAAGGCACTGGCATAGAGGTGCGTCCGAGAAGCCTGGCCGGCCCGGCTCGCGGCATCCTGAGCGTCAATATCGCGCCATCGAGACAGCCGGGAGTCTCGCTGAATGCCGGGAGATTCCTCGAGCTGCTCTTGCCGGGAGCGGACGCTCTCAGTACGACACTCCCATGCGAGTGTGCGCGTTTCGGCCACGCCCCTGGCTCCGGGCCGCCTTCATTCCTGCAGGACCGCCGGCGGCCGCTGTCGAAGAGACCTGCGCAGTCCGCCACCCGCCACACCCCGCGGCGCTGAACCCACCAATCCACAGACAACGCCGGGAGGCTCCCGATGATCGCACTGCGTCACCTGTGCCCCGTTGCTTTGCTCCTGACGATTCTGGCGCACCCGGCGCCCTGTGCGCCCGACAGCTTCCAGCGTGACGGCGTGACCTTCACCCGTCAGGCCTGGGGCACCCAGCGCCCGAAACCCGCGCTCACCGAGGAAGAGCGGGAGCGCGGCTGGGTGACCTTCGTCCCCGGCGACCCCGACGGCATTGGTCCTCTGGCCTTCCCCACCCGCAGTGAGATCGATGCCACTGTGATGGCCTTCGCCTCGCCCGGTGAGCTCGAGCCGGTGACCTTCGGCCTCTACGCCGACAGGGACCTCCAGGGCGTGGTGGCCGAGGCGGGGCAGTTCATCGGCAGTCGCAACAGTCGCATCGGGCCGGCGAATGTGGATGTCCGCACTGTACGCCTCTGGGACCAGCGTACATCCTGGCGCTCCGACAGATTCTACACGATTCCCGAGCTGCTGGAGAAGACCTACGAGGTCGACATCCGGGCCGGGACGTTCCAGCAGTTCTGGGTCACGATCCGCGTGCCGGAGGACGCCACGGACGGCGCCTACAAGGGCTACGTGCGTCTCACCATCGGCGACCGGTACCACATGGTTCCCATCCACCTGCGCGTGTTGCCCTTCAAGCTCCATCCGCCGCAGGGCAAGGTGTACGGCCTGTGGCCCGACACCGCCCGCTGGGCCAACTACAGTGAGCAACAGATCCTGGACGAGATCACCAACTGGCGCGAGCACGGGATCCAAAGCACGCTGATGTACCCCCTGACCCACGGCAAGTTCACGCTGGAGGATGGGGAGTTGAAGGCCGACCTGAGCGAGTTCGAGCGGGTGATGAACCTGTATGTGCGCGGCGGTATGGGTGGGCCGGTGATCGCCAGTTGCCAGGGCATCGGGGGGCTGGTGCACCGGCTGCTGGGCCGGGACGGCGATGACTGGGGCCCGCGGTTCGCCGACCTGATGCTTCAGATCGTGGGGCGGATCGAGGACCTGCGGGTCAGCAACCTGTGGCCGGAGTTCATCTACCACACCGTTGACGAGCCCGGCGGCCACGCAGCGGTGCAGGCCGAAGCCGTCGCCACGCTCTCGATCCTCCACAATGCCGGCTACAAGACCTTCACCACCTCCGACGTGGACTGGACCAACGAGACGATCGCCCAGTACCTATCCGCACGCTGCTACGGCATCTGGTTCTGCGCCACCTCGTCCGACCAGGCCCTGGCGCGTCGCGCCGAGTGCGAGACCTCCGGGGCGACCTACTGGTGGTACGGCTCCGGCTGCTACACGGGACAGGAGGGCTCGTTGGCCGTCAACCGCCACCTCAGCGGCTTTCTGCTGGACAAGTCTCTGGCCGACGGGGCCTGGGCCTGGACCTTCCAGCGCCCCAAGGGCGACGCCTACGATGACTTCGATGGGGCTGCTGAGCGCGAACCCAAGGACGCCTGCATCACCTATCCGTCCGCGGACGGGTGGCCGCCTTTGGTGCCGACCCTGCAATGGGAGGGCATTCGCGAGGGCATTGACGACATGCGTTACCTGCAGAACCTGCGGGCCGCGATCTCCGACCTACGCGGTTCGGGGGATCCGCGCTGCATCACGCTCTCGGAACGCGTGGAAAGAGACCTTCAGGCCATTTTGGACACCGTGCCCTGGCTGGGCGAGGTTGGCTTCTGCAGCACCCGGGCACAGGTTGCGCGGTGGAAGGTTGTGGCTCTGACGATGGAGTGCGCCGCCGCCGTCACCGGCACCCAAGTGCCGGTGCCTCCGGCCATCCCGCTGGCCGCTGAGGCCCCCGGGCCCACGCTGGAATGCACCTTCGCCAGGGGAGAGAGCGACCAGCCCGGGGGGCCTATCCCTGTGGCCCACGCCCGCCGCGTCCCCAGGGCGCCCGCCATCGACGGGCAACTGGACCGGGCGTATCTCCCGGCATACCTCACCGCCGGCTTCACCGACCCTCAGGGCAGGTCCAACCCACTGCAGACCAAGGCCTGGATCTGCAGAGATGATGACAACCTCTACGTCGCGGTGTGGTGCGAGGAGAATGAGATGGCTAAGCTCCGCGCGGAGATCACCGAACATGACGGGCAGATCTGGACCGATGATTCGGTGGAGCTGTTCGTCGATGCCGACACGGATCAGCAGACCTACTACCATTTCATGCTGAACTCCGTGGGCACCAGAGGGGAGAGTCTGTGCCGACTCGCCAAGCCCGGCGCGCCCTTCGTCCGGCCATCGGCTCCCGAGGTGGACAAGAGCTGGGACGGGCGCTGGGAGGGGGCGGCCGGGCCCTGCGAGGGCGGCTGGTGCGCGGAGCTGGCCATTCCCCTGGACACCATCGGCGCCCGGAGGTCTGACGTGCTGGGGCTGAACATCAACCGCACCCGCCGTGTGCCCACTGGTGTCCAGTACTCCTGCTGGTCACCGACCTTCGGCGGCTACCACGTACCCGGGCGCTTTGGTCGCCTTGCCATGGTGCCGACGAGCCTGGAGCTGCTCTCGGTCGATTTCCCGGCCCCCCATTGGACGCGCAATGAGGCCGTCATCCGGGTACTCAACACCGGCCTTGTGGCGGAGGTCGATGTGGAGAGCTACGTCGGTGACGGCAGGGGGGCCGCTCCGACGCGGCTGCTGCTCTCTCCCGGCGAGAACGAGATCGCGATGGACTACAGCTTCGCCCGCGAGGGGCTGCAACGGCTACACCTGGGGCTGGCGCCCGTCAGTGTCTGGGTGGACGCGGAGGCGGCCGCCGCCGCGAGCCGCGACGGCCGCGGCAAGCTCCAGGGAGCATCGCCGCAGTTGCAGGGCCGGACCCGTCCATTGTCGGAAGCGCCCATCCGCCTGTCGTACAACCTGCTCTTGCCGCCACCGATGCAGGTCACGGCGACCGCAGCGGAGCTTCTGGTCGGCCAGCCCGGGTTCGACCTGCAGGGCAGCTTCCACATGGGCCACAATTGGGGGCGGGCGGCCACGCTGGTGGCGCGCGTGATGCGGGACCGAGATACGCTTCTGGAGCAGAGAGTGTCCAGGCCGTCGGGGGACCGCATGTTCCTGAACGTAGGGACCGGTTCGCTGGATCCGGGGCGGTACCGGGTGACCCTCAGCCTGGAGCGCCACAAGGAGCAGTTGGCCGCGGCCGAGGTGCCCTTCACCGTAATCGCGGGGCCGTGGGCATTCGCGCAGGCCCAATAGCCCGGACCGGCCGCAAGCCGGGTCAGACGCCGGACGGCCAACGGCACGGCAACGGCATTGCCCGGCGATGGGCGGGCGGCAACGGCGCGGCGGGCTTACGGCCGCCGCTAGGTGGTCCCGCTGCGCGGT
>CAZXDD010000456.1:0-6648 GCA_964639415.1 uncultured Armatimonadia bacterium | reverse complement strand
TCGACCGTTCCGGACGCGGGAATGGCGAAATGTGGCCCCAGTGCGTTCATGCATAGTGTGAGTGGAAAGCCCGCCCCACCAACGGCAGGGGGCCGTTTGCCGTTTCGCGCCACGCGCCACGGCCGTTACCGTCGTTTCGCGCCACGGCCGTTCCCGCGGGCTCAAAGGCCGGCGCCCAAAGAGGCAGAGAGGCTGCGCGCGGCTCGACCGATCGCCTCCTCCATCAGCGCCCTGTGGGCCTCATCCGCCCGGAAGGCCGGGCAGGACACCCCAAGCGCGGCCAGGATGTGCCCGGCAGCAGGGCCTCGAACCGGGACGCCAATGGCGCAGACGCCCCCCGGCCGACAGAACTGGGCCACACCCGTCTCCCTGATCCCACGCAGCTCGCTCTCCCACCGCGCCACGTCCCACCGCGCCTCCTCCGACGGCACGCCGGCGCCCGCGCGATGGCGCTCGATGATCCCTCGCCATTGGCCCTCGTCGCCATGAGCAACCAGGACGCGGCCCGTCGCGATCGTGAGTGGAAAGAGATACTCACGACGCGGAAACTGCGCCGTCACCTCACCGGGCCCCAGGGCGAAGGCGACCATCACGGCGACCTCCCCGAGGAGGACCGTCAGGACCGCCGACTCGCCCGTGGCCGCCACGACCGCGTCGAGATGCGCGCCGGCCAGGCGTGGCAGGGCCGCCATAGGGTCCCAGGAGCCGGCCAGGACCGCGGCTCCCGGCCCGATCTGGTACCGGCCCGAGTGGCTCACCAGGTACGCCCGGGCGGCCAGCGTGGAGACGATATTGTGCACCGTCGAGGCGTTCAGCCCCAGCCGCGCCGCCAACTCGGGCGCCGTCAGCGGCCCCTCGGCACTGAGGGCCTCGAGCACGTCCAGCGCGCGGTCCAGGCACTGGATCCGGCCACGTCTCTGAGCCATGAAGGGAGCTCCGCGGAAGACGAGAGATTGCACCATACGGACAATGTCCGCATAATATGCGACAGGCGGGCCCGAGTCAAGGCAATCGCGCAGGGGGAAGACGGTATCAGACAACGGGGGAAACCGGGTGGGTTGGGGGGGAATAGGGGCGGGGGAATGCGCTCAAGAATTGTGCCGACTAACGTTTGCGGAACCGTTACGCCGGGTATAGATGCTCTTGACACTCCCGTTGTGTCTGCCCCGCTGTCTGGTGGCACGTACCGTTTCCCGGCGGTCGTGCCACCATCTATTTCCCCTGCCGCAAACACCCGCTCACTGCGCAGGCATCTCCCCATCACATCGGCAGGCGGCCGGGTTCTTCGCGCGTCCGGAGGGCGGAGCGCCATGGCGGCTATGGTGTGGAGGCCAGCGTACCGATCCAGGCGCCGCTGATCGCGGCGGCCCAGCAGACCGGCTCGACCCATCGCTGTGGGTTGACCTCGAGGACGATGGTCGCCGCGGCGATGAGCATGAGAGCGGCGCCGGTGAAGCAGACCACCCCGGCGACGGCTCCGGCGACTGCGGCCGGAAGCGCGGCGGCGAAGCCCCGGCTTTGGCCTGAGACGCCCCGGGCCGCCAGGCGGCGTGCCCTCAGCCCCAGCACAAGAACGCCCACACCCGGCAGACAGAGGACCGCCAGTACGGCGTCCAGGCCCAGCGGAATCGGCCAGGTGGGGCCGAAGATGCGGTGGTGGGAGACGATGAAGTGGAGGGCAATGGTCGCCAGGGCCGCGGAGGTCCATGCGGTGCCCAGGACGATGAGCGCGATCCCGAGTTTTCGCCTCCAGGCCGGCATGGCGGCTCCTGTGATGTGCGTCGGGGGATATGGCGAGCGTCGAGCAGGGCCCGTCTGGGTCGCAGCGGCCATTTTTGGGGCCACGCCGCCCGGGGGGCGGGGCCCGAGGAATCTCCAGGCGGCGGAGGAGATCCTTCGCTATCCCGCTGCGCGCGAGTGACGCTCAGGATGACACCCCGTCCGCTGGGCGGGGGTCCCTGGGTTCAGCTCCGGGGGCGCGGCCCGAGGAATCTCGTAGGGCCAGAAGAGATCCTTCGCTATCCCGCTGCGCGTGATGCACGCTCAGGATGACAACCCGCCGGAACTCAATCCGGTGGTCGACCGGGAGCGCCCCTCCGGGCTCTCCCAACTCCTCCACTGCATGACCACCTGGATCGCCTTGTCGAGGGTGTCCACCGGCGGCCCGGAGCGGCCGTAGGTGCGCAGCCCCACCTCCTCGTCGGGCTCGAGCGCGATGCCGTGCAGCGCCTGCAATCTCCCCTCGGCATGCAGCCTGAGCAGCTCGACGATCCCGGCATGGCGCGGGTTGGGCAGAAGGTCGGTGCGCGATTCGGAGGCACCAACGCCGGGCTGAGCCAACTCGCGCAGGATCCTCGCCAACACCTCCACCGGCCCCGTGCACTGCACACCGCCGATACTTACCGTCGTCACCCCACCGGGAGGCACGGGATCGAGGAAAAACTCCTGCGTCCTGCCGGTCACCTCGGACAGGCGCTGCAGGTGTGTGCCCCGGGGAGCGTTCTCCCCCCGCTCCCATCTCCCCACGGTCTTCTCGTCCACCCCCAGACGCTCGGCCAGCTCCCTTTGTGAGAGCCCGGCCATCTTCCGCGCCATCTCGATGCGGGACCCCAGGTCTTCCATGGCGCCAGTATAGCACACCACCGGTTGGGGCGATAGTGCCCTTTAATTGTCCTTGACAGGACACGATAGGGGCATTAGAATGTCTCCTCGTCGATCAGATGTTCGCGCGAACAGAATGGATGTGGGTCGGAGGTGACGGGGCAAGTGGGTCGAGGCGAGGTGCAGGTGGAGCCGTACTGGACGCCGGGGAGAGTGAAGTTCTGGCTGCGGCGCTATGTGGATCTACGCCGGGCGGTGCGCTATGGCTGTGCGGTGGACGCGATGGGAGAGGACGCGGGGATGATGCGGGGGCAGCGCACGAATCGCTACACAGACCTGGCCGGGCATCTGTTGTGCGTGAAGTGCGATCTGGACATGGCGGTGAGGCGGCTGACCGGGAGGCGGCGGGAGGTGGTCCTGCTGCATTTCGGCGGTGGCGTGGGGCAGGTGGCTTTGGCCCGGCGCTACGGCATATCGCAGGCGGTGGTGTCCAGGGAGATCCAGAAGGCCGTGAGGAGCATGGCAAAGTGGTTGGGGTGGGGTGATAGCTGAGGGAGGGGTGATGCTCAGAAGTTTTTTCTGCAGGGGGGGTATAAAACTTCGGGTTTGAGCGGATTCGTATATGGGGCGAGGCGATAGGGATGACAGATTGCTCGGATGGGCAGAGGCTGAGGCGACTTGCGCGGCGGCTGGCCGGCGGCAGCAATGATCCGGCGCTGGGGCCGGAGGACCTTCTGCAAGAGGCCCGGATCGTGGTGTGGCAGCGGCGGGCGGCGATTGCCGCCTCGGCCAATCCGCGGGCGAGCGTGTATCTCGTGGCGCGGCAGGCGATGGTAAGCGAGCTGAGACGGTCGCGGCGTGCCAGGGCGGGGTCGGCATGGCCGGAGGGGGAGCAGGCAGGAGACGGGCGTGTGGTGGAGGGCCGCGGCGCGAAGGAGGACGATGCGGATGGGCAGCAGTGAGCCGGGGGCGACGGTGGAGACGCTGACGCAGGCGCTGTTTTGGTACGAGGTGGTCCGGCGGGGTGATGATGGGAAGCTGATCACGGTGGCGCAGGCCTGTGAGCATGCGGGTATCAGCAGCACCAGCTTCTATTCGCACAAGAGGCGGCAGACGGCCAAGTGGCGGCGGGCGGTGGTGCAAATCGAGTCGCTGGTGGGGCACGAGGAGTTGCGGACGGAGGCGCGGCTGCGGGCGATGGAGCTGCTCCGGCACGGCTCGGACACCGCCGCCGGCTCGCTGATCGCCAGGCTGCTGGACTCGGGGGAGAAGCGGGAAGCCGAGAGTGACGACGGACCCGTGCACATCGTGCTGGAGCAGTTTGGTGAAGATGACCATGGAGGCGGCAACCGCGGAAGGCGCAAGGACAGGGGAGCTGCAGGGGATCAGCCGGCCGGTCGGCGCTCAGCTTGAGTTCATCAAGTGCGGGGCGCTGGTGAAGAAGTTCCAGGCGGGGCAGGGTGGGGGCAAGACGGTGGCGGGGGTGTTCGAGGTCCGCAGGTATGTCAAGCGGCACCCGGGCGCGATCGTGATCTGCACGGAGCCGACGTATCCGATGGTGCGCGACATCCTGCGCCCGGAGTTCGACCGGCAGTTCGCGGCGGCCGGCGAGGAGCCGCTGGCCTTGTACCGCCAGAAAGACGAGAAGTACGTGCTGTGGAACGGTGCGGAGATCTGGCTGCGCCAGTGCGACCAGCAAGACAGGCTGCGCGGTCCCTCGGTAGCGGCGGGCTGGATGGACGAGGCGGGGCAATCGCCCTATGGCGCCTTTCAGATTCTCTCGGGGCGGCTGCGGCAACAGGGCTATCCGCATCTACTGATGCTGACGGGCACACCGCGGGGCAAGAACTGGTTCCACTGGGTGTTCGAGAAGGGGGAGCGTCCACAGGGCGCTCCCCCGTACATCGGGGATGTGCTTGCCAATGCGACCGGCGAGGAGCCGGCGGTGTTCTCGTGGGGGTCTTTGGACAACCCCTATCTCGACCCGGTGACCAAGGCGCTGCTCGCGGCCTGCTACACCCCCGGCACCCTGGCATACCGCCAGGAGGTGCTGGGAGAGGTGGTGGCGGGCGAGGGGCTGGTCTACCCCCAGTTCGATTTCGACCGGCACGTGCGGCGGGCGCCGAGAACGGAGCGGCTGGTGCAGGTGGTGGTGGGGGTAGACTGGGGCTGGACGAACCCGGGGGTGATGCTGGCCGTGGGGCTGGACAGTTCGGGCCGGATCTGGGCGCTGGAGGAGGTATACGCCACCGAGCAGGGGATGGAGTGGTGGGCGGAGGCGGGCAAGAGGCTGCTGGCTCGATGGCAGGCGAGTGGCCTGTACTGCGACCCTGCGGAGCCGGGGAACATCGCGGCCCTGCGCGAGGGTGGGCTGCCGGCGAGGAAGGCGAACAACGCGGTCCTGCCGGGTATCGCGGCGGTGGCCAGCAAGCTTTCGGCCGACGATCTGCGGATCTGCCCGGGCTGCCGGCACACGATCCAGGAGCTGGGGCTGTACGAGTGGCGGGAGCAAGGCGGGCAGCTCGTGGCCGACGAGCCGGCCAAGGGCAATGACCACGCGATGGATGCGCTGAGGTATGCGGTGTTGGGTCTGCTGGAGCCAAGGCGGTCGGGGAGGATCGCGACCGGGACGGCGGAGAGAGGTGACGGGTGAGCAAGGGGAGGGCCGAAGGCACGCGAAGTGCAGAGGTGAGGAGGAGGGGGAACCTCGGAGGGGGAAACACGTCTTAACAGGTGGTGGCACAGTACCGCTTGCGGCGAACGAGGGATCGGAAGGCGCTAGGAGCCGACCCGGCCAATGTGTAGCGGCAGCCAATGACGCCATCGGGAGGGCATGGTCGGCATGGATGAGCGGCCTGAGGCCGGCGAGGTGCAGTTCGTGTTCACCAAGCCGCCAGACTACGCCACGGTGTTCGCCACCGGGGTATGGGGGGGTATCACTCCCCAAGGGTTCGTCTGTGCGGACTTCTTCGTCGAGACGTCGCTGACTCCGGATACCGTTGCTCATGCGCTCAATGCGGACGGAACGCTGGGGGCGGAGACCAGGCGCGAACCCGGAGCCGACGGGGTCCCGCGTATTGAGCGGCGCCTGCAGGTAGAGGTGCTGATGAGCCCTGAAGCCGCACGCTCCGTGGCGGAGTGGCTACTCAAGAGGGCCGGCGAGGCTGAGGCCGGAGTGAGCATGACCGGCGAGGAGGCCGGACGCGATGAGGAGTGACGCACGGCGAGCCGCAGATTCTCTCGGTAGCCCGGCCGGCCCCGCGAGCGGCGTGGGATCGCCCGGACTCGCACTGCACCCTCTTGGCGGGCAGGGCTCCGGGGCGGGAGCCGCCCCGGACAGGATCGGAGTCAACACCGAGGGGTCGGCCGGCTGGGGCTACGGCGCCCGATCCAGCGCCAGGGCGGCAGCGAGTGCTCACGATGTCGCCAAGTACATACTGGAGCGTACTGGCCCGATGACGGCCATGAAGCTGCAAAAGCTGGTGTACTACTGTCAGGCCTGGTCCCTGGTGTGGGATGAGCGGGTGTTGTTCCCCGAACGCATAGAAGCGTGGGCCAATGGCCCCGTTGTGCCGGCCCTCTACCGCGTGCACAGGGGCGAGTTCTGGGTTGAGGGCTGGCCCCTGGGCGAAGTGGCAAACGTTGACGATGCCGGCCGCGAGACGGTAGACGCGGTCATCAGGGACTATGGCGGATGCAGCGCCCAGCGCCTGAGCGACCTGACCCATGCCGAGCCACCGTGGCGCGACGCCCGTGTGGGGCTGGCGGACGGTGAGCGCGGGCATCGCGAGATCACTGTGGCTGCCCTGAACGAGTACTTCGGGAGCCTACCGCCCAGTGAGCCCGAGTAAGAGGCAGCAGAAGCGGGCAAGAGTGCAGGCTGCGGCGCCCACCGCGAAGAAGGCACGTGGAGCCTCTGTCCTCGACTCCGACGAGCAGAGACCCCTCTGGTCGCTGGTGATCGCCGACACGGGCGGTCCATGGTGCCCGGCCCGAATGGACGCGGAGTCCGTGAACAAAGTGGTGTTGCGCCTCAAGTCGATGGAG
>CAZXDD010000455.1:0-6661 GCA_964639415.1 uncultured Armatimonadia bacterium | reverse complement strand
GGCAGCGAGAAGGCCGCCCTGCTCGCGGAGGCCGGCATGGCCGTCTACCGCTGCCACGACGCCTGGGACCTGTTCCCCGACATCGGCGTGCTGGATAGCTGGGCCTGCGGGCTGGGACTCACCGGCACTCCCGTGGCCAGCGACCGGTACTATGCCGTGTACGAGCTGCCCGGTGTGGCGCTGATCGATCTGGCCGATGAGGTGGCCCACCGCACTCGGCCCCTGGGCCAAAACGCCGTGGCCTACGCCGGCGACCCGGACCAGACGGTGAGCCGCCTGGCCATCGGCACCGGCGCCATCACCGACATCCGCACGATGGTCGACCTCGGCGCCGACTGCTGCCTCACCACCGATGACGGGCTCTGTGGCTGGTCACAGACCAGTTGGCTCCTGGACGCCGGCCTGTGCGCCATTCGGGTGAACCATTGCGTCGCCGAGGAATGGGGCATGGCGAACCTCGCCGACTACCTGCGCCGTGCCTTCCGTCCGGTCGAGGTGCACTACATCAGGATTGGGTCGCTGTACCGGTATACGTGGTGACGGCGGTGGTAACGGCGGTGGTGACGGCGGTGGTAACGGCGGTGGTGACGGCGGTGGTGACGGCGGTGGTGACGGCGGTGGTGACGGCGGTGGTGGCGACGGGAACGGCAGGCGCGGCCGTTCCCCCACCCCCCTCCCTCACTTCGCCGTCGGGGTGCGCCAGTACTCGCGGGAGAAGTCTACCAGCTCCCCGACCATGGCCTCGAACACAATGCGGCCGAACTCCTCGGTGGCCACGGACGGTGTGCCGTAGATACCCGTCTTGCTGGCCTGAATGCCCCAGGTAGACCAGAACGCCTTCTTGCTGCCCGAGAACCCGTCCCTGGGGAAGACCGGGGAATCGAACGTGAAGGTGTCCTCATCGGTGGCCAGGTCCATGTCCACCGGCTGGCCCAGGTGGAGCATGAGGGCGGTCTCGAACTCTCCGCCGTGAATGCAGCCTCCGGGGGCCGATTGTCGATGGGCCTGCACCGCCTGAGCGGCGAGCTTCGCGGCATCCATCACGGCGATGTACACTCCCGTGTCGTCCGCGATCTCCCGGGCGACCATCTCCAGGATGGCCGGGTGGTGGCCATGGCCGTTGACGATGATGATCTTGGCAAAGCCCATATCCGTCAGCGAGTGGACCACGTCATAGACCACGTCGGCCACGACTCGGGTGCGAACGCGGATGGTGCCCGGCCACCGCGTGAGCTCCTTTCCCGAGTACCCCGCCCACAGGGCCGGCAGGACCAGCGTGGGCGGCTCCGGGTGCAGCTCCTCCGCCGCCGCCCGCACGACGCTGTGGGCGATGACCGTGTCCGTCCCCGTGGGCAGATGGCGTCCGTGTTCCTCGACCTGCCCCACCGGCAGCAGACAGAGGGCGTTGTCCTCCGCGAACCGGCCGATCTGCGGACTGGTCAGCGCGGCAAAGTCTGGCATGGCGAGCACCTCCGGGAGAGCTTTCAAGCCCCGCGGGACAGCACGACGGTGGCGGCCCAAGTGGCGTGCGTTGCTGCAGAGATCGCCGCGCGCCCCCGGCGTGTCCGCCCCCTGTCACGCGGCGAGGCCAGGGGCAAAGCAGCACGGCGGCCCCGAGTCGGGGCCGCCGCTGACGGTCATGGGTGGGAGGCTTGTTGCTCTACAGCAATGATCTCATGCGCTCGGCCTGCTCCGGCACGACGGCCGGCAGCTTGCGGCGGATGCGCGACAGGGCGTTGTCAATCGACTTGATCTTGCAGCCCAACTCGGAGGCCATCTCCTTGTAGGACTTGCCGGTCCGGTACTCGGTGAGGACCTCCCACTCGAAGGGTGAGAGCTCGTCGCGCAGCGTCTGCTGAAGCATGCGCTCACCCTCGAGACCCAGGACGATGTTCTCCGGGTCCACTTCGGGCTTGGAGGTGAGCATGTCGCACAGGGCGCGGTCGTCGTCGTCGTCCCCGGGTGGCGCTTCCAGCGATACCGAGGAGTTCAGGGGAGCCTGCTTCTGCCTGGTTGCGGCCTTGATTGCCGAGATCATCTGACGCTGGATACAGACCTTGGCGAAGCACGCGAAGGAGGTGTGTCGATCGGCCCGGAAGTCTGTGATGGCCTCCCACAGGCCGATCATCCCGATCTGCAGGAGGTCCTCCCGTTCCGCGCCCACGAGAAAGTACGATTTGACCTTCGCACGCACCAAGTTGCGGTACTTGTGCAGCAGGTACTCGCACGCCTCGTGGTCGCCTTCGGCCTGTGCCTTCCGCACCAGCTCCTCGTCAGACCCCCGGGAGTCGGCCACGAAGCGACCTCGCATGATGACCGCCCGCGTTGGATCAGCGGCGTTTGGCATTTCGCACCTCAAGCCTGGCCTAGCATTATCGCGAAATGGACTGGTTGATTTCCGCCTGGCTCTCGCGCTCGGTCTCTACCGAGACCAACGAGAGTAGCGCTCCCACGATAGTGGGAACAACCGCACCCACACCGGCCACAGCCCCGGGCACCACTTGCAGCGCCTGATCGCCGATCTTGACCCTCGCCTTCTCGATCCCCCCGGCGACTAGCCGTCTCACCTCCTGAAGTGTGCTGACAATCCGCTTTTCCAACTCGTTGGCGGCCTCTGGCCGCCTTTGCCGCGGTATCCCGCACAGCCCACGCCCATCTACTCGCGAACCGTATCGGTCCGGGCGATGCCATAGACCATGCCAGTAACCCGACCTGAGAAGCAAACATGGGAGCCAGGCTATCCTGGCTCCCATGTGATATCACCTTCGCGTCGGATCACGAAGCAGACAGCTACTGCGCCTGGCGTGTCGATCCTCGGTCCTGCCCACTACCGCAGGCAAGCCAGCCCCATGGCTTGCCCCGGCCTTGAACAGCCAGGCCAAGACTCCAGCCACAGATATCCATGCAACGAGCATGTCGACTGCCAACATATGGATCGTGCACCTCGGTCGGTGACGCGATGAGCGTGGGGACGAACGGGCAGCGAAGCTTCTGCGACACCGGCGGCGGCGCTCTCCCCAGCGCTGCCACCATGGGGCACTGCTCTCCCATCCGGCAAATCGCATTATACACAGACCCAGAGGCGCCGTCAAGCTACTTCGGCCCTGCCTCATCTCGCCCACCGAGGCCCGACAGCCGCCGGATTCCCCGGCCCCTTGACCTCTCCCCGGCCGAGACCTACACTTGCCTCCGGGACGCCGCATCGCTCCTCCGTCTGTGCTGGACAACCGGACCCACGTGCGGGTTCCATCCGGCCACCGAAACAGATGTTTCGCCCGGACCCCTCAAGCATCCGGACACAGGAGGCCACTGCAACGTGAACATCCTCGTAACAGGCTGCGCAGGTTACCTGGGCAGCCGCCTGATCGCGGCTCTGGAGTGCCGGGGGCACCAGGTGTTTGGCGTCGACCTGTTCGCCACCGATCGGGCACTGGACGAGACCGTCGATCTGGCGGTGGAGGGCGCCGCGGCGGACCTGATGAAGGGCATCGAGGTGGTGGTGCATACCGCCGCGATCCACCCGTGGAAGCAGTACACCGACGGCGAGTACCTGGACAACAACGTCAAGCCCGTCCATTACGTGCTGCAATCCGCGGCTCAGGCGGGCGTGCGGCGCGTCGTGTACACCAGCAGCATCGCGGCCATCGGCTATCATCCCGCCCTCGCGGCTCTCCCCCTGAAGGAGACCGAGCCCGCCTGCCCGGGCGAGCTCTACGGCACCACCAAGTGGTTCGGCGAAGTCTTCTGTCAGGTCGTTTCACGCAATACCGGCCTGGAGACAGTATGTCTGCGCCCGCCGGCCTTCATGCCCAAGCCCGAGATCGACCGGGGCCTGGGGTTGCTCGGGCTGTGGGCGGATGTGAGCGATGTGGTGTCCGCCCATGTGGCGGCGGTCGCTGCCCCCATGCCCTCTTCCCACGAGGCGTTCTGGGCCACCAACCCCCTCCCCTACACCGCGGCCGACGCCGCCGAGCTGCGCAGCGATCCGGCCGCGGTCGTGGAGAGATACTGGCCGGGAGTGCCGGACTGGTTCGCCCACAGGGGCAAGGCCGTCCAGCCCATCTCCGTGTTCTGGGACCTGAGCAACAGTCGCGACATCCTGGGTTGGGAGCCTTCGTACTCGTTTGACCTCTGGTGGAAGGAGCACGCCCATGAGCTGTGAGATCCGTGCCCTGCAGGAGGATGAACTCGAGGTTCACGACCGGCTGATCTACGAGTCGTACAAGGAGTTCGAGCACGAGCGCCTCGGCATCGGCGAGTGCGGCTGGTGGCGGACGCACATCAACAGGGACCCGTACTACTCCCCGGAGCAGAGCCGGGTCCTCCTGGTGGACGGCGAGATGGTGGCCAGCGTCTCGGCATACCGGCGGCCGATGCACTGCTCCGGCCGCCCGGCAAAGGTGGGGGCCATCGGCAGTGTGGCCACCCACCCCGAGCACCGCCGGCGCGGCTACGTGCGGCAGTTGATGGCGGAATGCCGGAGTTGGATGGAGAGCGAGGGGTTCGACTTCTGCTTCCTGTTCGGCCGCCAGGAGGTCTACGGCGGCAGCGGGTATGAGATGTTCAGCGCCTTCGAGACCATCGCCTCCGTGCGCCCACCCACGGCCGACACAGGTCTGACCTTCCGCCCGGCGGACTTCGAGACCGACGTTCCCGCGCTCTGTGAGCTCTACGACCAGTTCTGCTGTCCTCTCACGGGCCCCTTCGTGCGCACCCGTGACTACTGGGAGCGCCGCGTCCCCGGGGGGTACTTCCGCGACTACGCCCCCAACTACTCCCTCATCCGCGAGGGCGAAAGAGCCGTCGGCTACATGCGCAGCGATTCCGAAGGCAGCGTGGCCGAGCTGGGCTGGCTGCGCGAGGAGCCGGACTTGCCGGCCCGCGTGGCGGCCGCCGTCGTGGGCCTCTGGCCCCACCTGGGAGAGGTGCGGTTCGGCTTCTTTACAGCGGAGCTCATCGCCGCTCTCGACCCGCTGGTCTGGGCCCCCAGCGCCGCTGTCTACGGCGAGCGGCAGTCCGCGCTCCATCTCGTGGAGACCTACAAGGGTCTGTGGACCTACATCGGCCCCGGCGCCGGGCTATTCCCCGAGGTGACCGACACCGCCGGCCTGTTGCGGTTCCTCAGGCAGCACGAATACTGCTTCTGGCGCGGCCCGGACTCGTTTTAGCACCTCTTCGCCGCGGCCCGCATCACCACGCCGGGGGGCACCGTTTCGCCCCCCGGACTCCCCTCCCTTTGAGGCGGCCGCTTTCCGCGGCCCGCCTGCGGCCCTCGGCGACCGGTGCAGGAAACCTCGTTTCCCGGCGGATATCCTCCACAAACCACCGCTTGGGAGGCCTTCCATGGCTCAGACTGCTCTGCCCCGCTGGCGCGGCTTCAATCTCCTGGACTTCTTCACCACCCACAGTACCGGCGAGGTCAGCGAGGACGACTTCCGCTGGATCTCCGACTGGGGCTTCGACTTCGTCCGCATGCCCATGTGCTACACCCTCTGGATCGAGGACGAGGACGTCTACAAGCCCCATGAGCCGATGCTGGCCAGGATCGACCGCGTACTGGAGCTGGGCCACCGCTACGGCATCCACGTGTCGCTCAACTTCCACCGCGCCCCCGGCTACTCGGTGAACCGCGAGCGCGAAGAGCCCTACAACCTGTGGAAGGACGAAGAGGCGCTTGCGGCCTTCATCTTCCACTGGCAGCTCTTCTCCAGGCGTTACCGGGGCATTTCCAGCGAGAAACTGAGCTTTGACCTGGTCAATGAGCCCTCTTCCCCGTCGGAGGAGCACATGACCCGAGCGGACCACGAGCGCGTGGTGCGCGCCACCGTGGCGGCCATCCGCGAGGTGGACCCGCAGCGCCCGGTCATCGCCGACGGGCTGTCGTGGGGCACGGACCCCTGCCCGGAGCTGGCCGACCTGGGAATCGGCCAGAGCTGCCGGGCCTACGCGCCCATGATCGTGAGCCACTACAGGGCAAGCTGGGTCAATGGCGAGAACTGGCCCGAGCCCACCTGGCCAGGACCGGACGTGAATGGCGAGCTGTGGGACCGCGAACGGCTGGAGAAGCACTATCAGCGCTGGATCGACCTGGCGGACACGGGGGTCGGAGTGCACTGCGGAGAGGGCGGCGCGTACAGCCATACCCCGCATGACGTTGCTCTCCGCTGGTTCCGTGATGTGCTGGAGATTCTCAGCGCAAACAACATCGGCTATGCGCTGTGGAACTTCCGGGGCACTTTCGGAGTCATCGATTCGGACCGAAAAGACGTTGCCTATGACAAGTGGCGTGGGCACAATCTTGATAGGAAGCTTCTTGATCTGCTCAGGGAGCACTGAAGGCGGAGAGAACCGGGGGGAATGTCCCACCACGCAGATCGGGTGGCCACACCCGATCTACATGACACGGAGAGCACGGAGTTCAGCGGGCCGCGGCGTGAATGCAGGTAGGTCCGCCGAGGGAGAAGCAGCAGGCGAATAGCCGACGGGGCCTGAACGGCCCGGTGGCGGAGCTTCCCGACGAGGCGGAGTGCTGCCCGGCGCTGTTGGCGATGCTCGAGGACTTGAGGTGCGGCCGCAAACCCCGCATTCGTCGGGTATGTCATTCTGAGAGCGTCCGCTCCCGGCAAGAGCAGCTCGAGGAATCTCCCGGCGTTCAGCGAGA
>CAZXDD010000454.1:0-6667 GCA_964639415.1 uncultured Armatimonadia bacterium | reverse complement strand
GATACGACAGGCCGTTGGTCAGCGCCTCGCACAGCAGGCTGTAATGGAACTTGCGCTGGCTGTGCCGGCCGGCCAGGTCGGCGGGCGGGCGAAGGCGGTCCATCACGGCCATGAACTCGCGCATTTGGCTCAGGCCGCGGGAGACGGCGACGTAGACCTCCTCGCGCTCCGGCATCTCCGGCTTCCCCGCCAGATAGGCCTCGAGCGTGGCCCATGCCGACTGCAGTGTCGCCCAGGCCAGGGCGTCGCTGGTCCCGGCAATGCGGCCGTACTCGGCGCCGGTAGGCTCCAGACCCTCGCGGGCGGCGGTCTGGTAGGCGACGAAAGCCGCCGGGAGATGGCCGCCCTCCAGGTTCAGGTCCCCCACATGGACGAGACACTCCAGGCGCCGCGGTCCCTCGGCCAGCCCGGCCGCGGTCTCGTACTGGGCCAGGGCGGCCTCGCGCTCGCCCACCTCGCGGCACACCCCACCGAGGGCCATCAGAATCCCCGTGTCCCCCGGCAGGGCTTGCTTGCCGCGCTCCAGGGTCTCGATCGCCGTCCTGTGTCGATCGTGCTCTCTGAAGATCCTGGCCAGCTCGAGGTATGCCTCGGCAAGCTCGCCGTCAGCCTCCAGAGCCCGGGTGTAGAGCTCCGCCGCATCCAGCCACAGTCCCCGGCGCTCCATGATCGCCGCCAGCCGGAGATGGGCCTCGGTCAGCTCCGGCTCCCGGTAGATGGCGCCCTTCAGGTGCTCTTCCTCACCCGAGTGGTCCCTCTGGGCCGCACAGAGCTTGGCCGCAAGCAGGTGGTACAGACCCAGTGACAGCCCTCGGGTGCGAGCCCCCTGCAGGATCTTGTGTGCCCGGTCAAACTCGCCCTTGCCGATGGCCTCGGCCATTGCCGCTTCGGTGGCCCCGCGCAGGTCGGCCTGCCCGGCGTCGGTCCGGCCCACTGCGGCGGTGGGTCCCGGCACCTGGCCGTGGGCCACGGCGGTGACCAGCATCCCGGCGGCCAGCACGATCACGCGGGACGAGACAGTCATTGTCCGGCGTCCACCGCGTCGATGGCGCGCTGACAGCTCTGCACGGCGCTGCGAGAGGCTGCGGCACGCTCGGGGTTCTGCCGCCCCTCCTCCTGGTATCCGCGGATGGCCTCCTGGAACATCTTCTTGGCCTGCCCGGAGTTGCCCTTCTGCCACTCCGCCAGGGCCCTGGCCCGGGTCTGGTCGGCGGAGCTGCCGCTGTGGCCGGTGGAGGCGACTCGAGTCGGCTCCTGCGTTCCGCGGCCGCCTGCGGCGCGCAGAGGCGTCGCGCCCGTCCCGCCGCCCTGCATGCGGATCGGCTGCGGGGATGAAGTGGTGTCGCCCGACGACGTGCCGGGCCGCGTGGGCGGCTGGACGCGCGACCTGTCCGGTGACACGGGCACCGAACGCCTGGCCGGGGCCGGTGCTCCGCCGGATGCGGTGGGCGTGCCGCCATTGGAGCTGCGGGGCAACACTCCGCTGCTGCCGGAAGAGGCCGGGGCGGTTCGCGGGATCCCCGCCGAGGGTGCAACCGATGGCACTGCTCCGGCACCATGCGGCTGGGAGGCTTCCGTTGTCGGCGCCGAGGGCCGGCTGTGCTCGCCGGCGACCTCGATGCGGATCTCACTCCTGGGTCGCCCCGTCGTCGGCGGCGCCGTCTCGCGCTGCTGGGTGGCGGGAGTCTGTGGCGTCACGGTCTCGGGCGGACGGACCGGACTGGGCAGCACCGGCGGCGGGCCATCCGCTCCGGGCACCGTCAAGGGCTGGTTGCCTTCGTCTTTGATGGTGGGCGGGGGCATCCAGGTCTTGGCCGGAGGCGACTGCACCCCGTTGGTGGAGGTATGCGTCCGCTGCCCGCTGCGGCTATTGGGTTGGGCCGCGGTCTGGTCGTCGGTGGTTGTGTCCCCGATGGGCGTTGCCGGCAGGGGGCTGTCACCGACCTCGCCGAACACGAAGCCGCCCGGTGTGGCCTCCGGGCCCTGGGCCGAGGGGGGCGCCGTCTGCCCCATCTCCGAGATAGCTCCCGGGGCCGGCATGGCTCCCAGCATCCCCGCCGGGGCGTCGCCGGGCCGGGGGTCGCGGTGGCCGCGGGGCCAGAAGATGGCCACGGAGAGCACGATGATGATGACACCGAGGGCGGCCGCGGCCGGCACCAGCATGCGACGTCGGCGCTCATCGTCATCCTCCACCAGGGCGGGGGCGGCGGTGCGGATCACTTTGGCCCGCAGGCGCTCGGCTCTCTCCCGCTCCGCGGTCCTGGCCGGCGCCAGGCGAACCACGGCCTCATACTCCGCCAGTGCCTGGGCCAGGTTTCCCCGCTCCTCCTCGATCATGCCCAGCAGCGAGCGAGCGGGTACCAGGTCTGGGTCGATGTTCAGGGCGGCGTGGCACGCGGCTACGGCGTCATCCAGTCGACCGGCGGCATACAGCTCCGAGGCATCATCCACCAGGGCCCCGGCCTCATTGGCCGGCGGCGCATCGCCGGGCGGCTCGACCTCTGCGCAGGCCCCCAGGGAGAAGGGGCGGCCGCAGCGGATGCAGAAAGCGCTCCGCTCCGAGTTGCGTGCACCGCAGTCGGGGCACTCAGTCATCTTCGCTCACTCCAGTCCCCTCGGGTCCCACGACAGGCGTCAAGCTCTGTAATGGTTTCGGGGCCAAACCTTGACCGTTGAAGTATACACACACCCATCGGCCAGCGTCAAGGAAGCGCCACGGTGCCGCATTGCCCCGGTACAGGCCCGGCTCCATGCCCTGGAGGCGGAATCCCGAACCCGGCTGTGGCCCGGAGGCCCAAGTCCGCCACGGCCCACCGGCCCCCACGACAGCCTCGTCATTCCCTCCTAACCCCGAGGGCCGAGGCCGCCCGGCGGGAGGCACAGGACGTGTCGATGAACGCAGCATTCCTTGACTCTCGGGTAAAAACAACCTTACGATGCAAATATACAGGTAATCGGCGGCCGCACCGCCGCCCGCACCCCCGGACCATCGTCGTGCTCGGATCCGATGCCGGTCAGGGGGCTGCGAGACAAGGATGGCACCCATCATGCCCCCCGAAGACATCATCGATCCCGGTCGTCCGGTGTTCCGTATCGGAGCCGTTGCCGAGTTGCTGGGAGTGCACCCCCGGACGCTGCGTCTGTACGAGGAGCACGGCCTTCTGACGACGGCTCGCAAACGGGGGCAGCGCCGCTATAGCCACAATGACATCCGATGGCTGCGCTGTCTCCGCCGGCTGATCCACGAGGAGGGCTACAGCCTTGAAGCCATTTCGCGGCTCCTGGACTTCGCCCCCTGCTGGGAGCTATGCGATTGCCCTCCGGAGGTCCGCCAGAGCTGCGACGCGGCTCATGACCGCCGTCTGCGCTGCTGGCAGATCGCGCAGCGCACGTGCAAGCGAGGGGGCGGCAGTTGTGAGCAGTGCGAGGTCTATCTGCGTGACCAGGCCCTGTCGCGCCAAAGCGGCGAGTAGCGGCTTATACGGCAGCCGGAATGTCTGGCGTGCCGTGCTCCTGCTGATGCTGCGGCTCGCGGCCTCGTGCTCCGCGGGACTGGATACGGAGCTGGAGAAGGGGATCGGAGCCGTGGTCGCCGCCGCGGTAGAGGCCGACACGGGGGTGGTGCCCAGCCCTGCGCTCACCGGATTGGTGAGTGTGATCGGCGATGACATCGCGGCGGTATCGGGTCGGCAGGACCTGACCTTCCGCTTTCGCGTGCTCAACTCCTACCAGCCCAACGCCATGGCCCTGCCCGGTGGCCACGTGTACGTGAACATCGGTCTTCTCTGCCGCGCCTCCTCCGACCACGAGCTGGCCGGCGTCCTGGCCCACGAGGTCGCCCACATCCACGACCGCGACTTCCAGGCCATCTTCCTGCGCCAGTTGATCTTCCTCGGCCTGCTGGGGATGGTCGATGACGGCTCCTCGTCCAACGCCCTGCGCATCGGCCTGCAGGTACTGGACGCGCTCAATGAGCTGCGCTGCTCCCGAGAGCGTGAGGCCCGGGCCGACCTGGTAGGGGTGGAGTTGTCGCTGCGGGCAGGGTATGACCCGGCGGGCCTGACCGGGTTCCTCGCCGGTGGCCCGAGCCGCGGCCCGTCGAGTCTCGAGCGCTTGCTGATGACCCATCCGCCGCCCGCCGAGCGCTACAGGCAGGCCTCGGCCGCGGCTCGCGCGCAACTCCTGAAGCAGCACGACCTCACCATGCGCCTGGCATCTTCACTGGCGCAGCGCGGAGAGTTCAATCGCGCTCTGGATCTGTACGCGCTGGCGGCCGAGGGCCACCCCCTGTCTCCACAGCCCCTGCTACGGCGGGCCGAGCTGCTGGCCCGGGCGACACGCTACCCGGAAGCCGCCGCCGAGTACCGCCGGGCCGCACTCACCGTCCATGCCCCCGACCTGGCGGCCCGTGCCGAGACGCTGGAGGCCACCACCACTCCGGAGGGGCCGCCGACTCGTCCGGCTCCCCGCGAGGTGATCGGGTCGCTGGAGCGCACCGCCGCAAGCCTCGCCCGAGTGCGGGACGGCGGCGCCGACACCCGGAGCCGCCTGCTGGACGACATCCGGCGTCTGGCTCGAGAGCGTCGGGTACAACAGGCGCTCACCTACTCGCAGGTTCTCAACGGCGAGTGGAACAGCGCCCGTTTCATCACCACCCTCCTGGCCGCCCAGCGACTCTTGCACCGCTGCCTGCAATGGCCCGAACGAGCCCTGGAGCTGTGTGGGCGCGAGGCCGAGACCCGGCGGGCCCTGACCGGGCTCACCGCCGACGCCCGCACGTGGAACTCAGGAGCCGATCGCCGGGCCTGCGCCCGAGTGGTGTCCGAGCTTGAGGCGCACGCGGCCGCGACCCAATCCGCCGCCTCCGAGGCCCTCAGGGAACTGGCCACCGAGTCACCCCGCGTGCGTGAGGCCACCATCCAGGTATCCGTGGTGCTGCTGCTGCTCTTGGAGGCCAACTACCAGCGGCCCACCAACTGGACGCGGTTCTCGGTGGCCGCCTCGCAATTGACCGGGGCGCAGCAGCGCATGGCCAAGGCCGATGCGGCGATGGCGGGCGCCTCGGCCGCCGTAACGTCCGCCGCCCTCGAGGCACTGCGACTGCGGATGGACTGGGAAGGTGCCCAGGCTCCCCCGGCTGAGGATCATCCCTACTGCACGACCGTGGGGAGCAGGTTCGGGGTGCCGGCGGCCGACTTCCGCGCGCAGTGGCAGAAGAGTGGTGCCCTGGGGTTGGCCACACAGCGTGCCTGCCGGCGTCTGCTTGAGCACGAGCCTGAACAGACCCGCGACGAAGCGGAGTTTGTTCTGCTGCGGCTGGCAGGTGAGAGCCTGCGGACGGAGAAGGTGACTGCCCGATGGGTGGCCGCGCGTCACCCGGGTCCAAGCTCGCCGCCACCGGCCGGGGGGGCCGCGTCCCCCGGCGGTCAAGACGGAGCCGACTGGTGAGATACGCCATCTTGTCGGACATACACGGCAACCTGACCGCGCTGGAAGCGGTCCTGCGCGACATGGAGCGCCAGGATGCGCGGCAGGTCATCTGCCTGGGGGATACCGTGGGCTACGGCCCCCGACCCAATGAGTGCTGCGAGCTGCTGCGCTCGCTCTCGGCCTGCGTCGTCCGCGGCAATCACGATGTGGCGGCGGTCCTTCCCGGCGCCGAGCAGTGGTTCACGCCCGCGGCCAAGGCGTGCATCCTGTGGACCCGTGGCCGGCTCACCCCGGACAACAGGGAGTTCCTCGCCACCCTCGAGGACACGGCGACGGCCGCCGACGCCCACCTGTGTCACGGCTCCCTCTTCGATCCCGACTACTACACCACCACCGTGTACGACGCAGCCGCATCCATCCGACAGATGACCCTTCCCATCTGCCTCCTGGGGCACACCCATTATGCCGAATGGTACGTCGCCCCCGACCGCGATGCCCTGCCGGAGCAGACCTCGGCGCCCCGCGGAGGCGAGCTTGTCCTGGCCCCCGGCGCTCTGCATCTGGTCAACCCCGGCTCGGTCGGACAGCCGCGGGACGGCAACTCCCAGGCCAGTTACGCGATCTGGGACTCCGATGCGCAACGGATTGTGGTGCATCGTGTGTCATACAACGTCTCTGCCACACAGAGACAGATGGATGAGGCAGGTCTTCCGCCGAGCATGTCTGAAAGACTCATGATCGGGGTATGATGCCAGCAGGTTGAGAGCATCTCCTCGGCCGGTCTCGCTATGGGTCAATGCAATGGGTTCGCAAGCGGCCCACAATACGCTCATCCCGGGAGGGTGAAGCAATTGCCACTGGAGGACAAGGAAACCAGACGACTCGTGGAACGTGAGATCGCCAAGCACCCCATCGACTACAGCCTGCTGGTGGTCTCGGTCATCAACGGGGTGGCGACGTTCACCGGCCGGGTGTCGCCGCTGAGGGGAAGCATGGGCCGCGGCGTCAACATCAGGGATGAGATGAAGAAGATCCAGGACGCGGTACTCAACCTCCGCGGGATCAATGAGTGCATCCTGGACATTGCCTACGACCAGTAGCTCCGGCGACCGTCACTTTCCGCGCCGCCGGCCGGCACCGCCACACCCCGGCCGGCGGCACTGCCAACCGCCCGCGCTTCTGAGATCCTCAGATCGGAAGAGCGTCGTGTAGGGAAAGAGTGTAGGATAGGGGGGTG
>CAZXDD010000453.1:4923-6681 GCA_964639415.1 uncultured Armatimonadia bacterium | reverse complement strand
ACACCCTATCCTACACTCTTTCCCTACACGACGCTCTTCCGATCTGGCGCCGTGGGCGCGGTGCTCACCGCGGCCCTGGGCGCCTTCACCGCCTCGCTGGGCGCGATCCTCATCGGCGCCCTGCTGCCTGTGTGGTACTCGTACCATTTGAGCCGCCACTAGCCACTCACTCACCGATCACCCGCCCCGGCGGGGTCCCGCCTGCCGCCGTCGTGGTTTTCCGTCTCCGCCCGCCACCTCCCACCCATTCCCCCAAGGAGCCCCGCTATGCGAACCGCTCTGCACGCCCTCGCCGCCCTGCTCTGCCTCGGCGCACCGTCCTTCGCCCAGATCCTCAGCGTCCCGGCGCCGGACGGCACCCTCTCGGTGACCCTGGTGGGCACCGCCGAGGCCGACCCGGACTTCGCGGAGATCAACCTCAGTGTGGCGACCAAGGGGGCCACGGCCGCCGCGGCCCTGGAGGCCAACCGAGTCTCCCGCGATGACGTGGTGGCCCGGCTCACCGCGGCCGGAGCCAAGTCCGAAGCCATCTCCTGGACGGCCCCGCGGCTCGCCGCCTCCGGCCTGGGCTATTACCTTGACGACGAGGAGGAAGGCGAGCGCTTCCGGGTGACCACCACAGTCACGGTGCGCACGGCGGCGGGCACCGTCGATGAGGTCTATACCGAGGCGGCGCGACTCATCGACGCCGCGGCGGCCGCAGGGGCGGGCCCGATGGACAGCCTCAATGTCACCGATCTGCTCTCCGGCGGCTCCATCGTGACCTTCGGGGTGAACAACGAGCGGGCCCTGCGAGACCGGGCGCTGAGCGACGGCATGGCCCAGGCCCGCGAATTGGCCACGGCGGCCGTGGCCAAAGCCGGGAGGAAGCTGGGGGAGGTGAGTGGCCTGCAGATTCAGTCGGCCACGGATTCGACGCTGATGAAAGCCCTCACCGTAATGGGGGCGCCGATCAGTCCGGGGAAGGCCCATTACCAGATATTCATCGCGGTGACGTTCAAGGTGCAGTAGCTCACACCTCGTAGGTGTCGCATACAGGAAAAAGCTGGGTTGACTGTCACACTCGCCGACCTGTGTTGTGTATCATAGGTCGGCGTTTCCATGTCCGCCCGCGTCCCGAGCGCCGGTGGGCGCGGCGGACCGGACGATTGTGCAGCGTCGCCTGGAGCCCGTTCGCACCGGCCCTCAGCGACGAAAAGGGGTCATTGCATTGACCGAACTGTGGGCGAAGCTCAGCGCCGAACCAGGCGGGCCCTACCACCCTCTGTTGTACCACTGTCTCGAGACCGCCGCGGTCTGCGCCGCGATGTGGGATGGCGTAGTGCCCCCGGTCGCGCGGCGACGGTTCACCACGGCGCTGGGACTGCCCTCCGACGCAGCGGCCCAACGCTGGGTGGCCTTCCTCGCGGGCCTGCATGACATGGGCAAGGCCACTCCCACCTTTCAGGGTCGCGATCAGGCAATGCAAAAGAGGCTGTCCGCCATGGGGTACGCCTTCAGCCCGCGGGACGGCAGGCCCCCCCACGGCACGGCCACGGCCGCCCTGCTGTCCAGTCTACTGACCGCGCCCCCATGCGCCGTGCCTCCCCTCCCGCTGGAGTGCGCCCGCGCCCTGGCCACCGTTCTCGGGGGCCATCACGGGCAGTTTCCCACAGCCGCCCAGATGCTGCCCGGCACCGTCCTTCGTCTCGGACGTGGGCGGTGGGAGACGGCGCGCCGCGATCTCTTCGAAGCGCTTGCCCGAGCCACCAGAGTGTT
>CAZXDD010000453.1:3585-4913 GCA_964639415.1 uncultured Armatimonadia bacterium | reverse complement strand
GATCGCCTCCTCCGAAGAGCACTTCCCTTACTGCCCCTCGGCCCGAGACCCCGAGGAGTACTGCGCCCACGCTCTGGGCCGGGCCCGCGACGTCCTGGCCGAGCTGGGATGGTGTGACTGGACACCGGATCGCGCCTCGTGGGGCTTCTCGGAGCTCTTCGAGTTCTCCCCGCGACCGGTACAGCAGGCAATCATCGAGATCGCCGCGCAGGCCGACGGCCCGGGTCTGGTGCTGGTCGAGGCACCGATGGGCGAGGGCAAGACCGAGGCCGCCTTCTACCTGGCGGATCGCTGGAACACCGCCCTGGCACAACGAGGGACCTATGTGGCGATGCCCACGATGGCCACCGCCAATGCCATGTTCCGCCGCTTCGCCACGGGCTACCTGTCGCGAAGGTACCCGGGGCAGGCGGTGCCGCTGAAGCTCCTGCACGGGCAGGCGGTGCTCACCGACAAGCTCCTGCAACTGCGGGAGATCTCCGGCGTCGGGGAGCACGAGCCCGAGACGGAGCCCGGAACGGTCTCGGCGCGGGAATGGTTCTCCGGGCGCAAGCGCGGCCTGCTGGGCCCCTTCGCCGTCGGCACCATCGACCAGGCGCTGCAGGCCGTATTGCAGTCCCGGCACGTGGCGGTCCGGCTATTGGGGCTGGCCGACAAGACCCTCATTCTCGACGAGGTCCACGCCTTCGACGTGTACACCTCGGGCCTCATCGACAGGCTGCTTTCCTGGGCGGCGAAACTGGGCTGCTCGGCGGTGCTGCTATCGGCCACGCTCCCGGCCGGGCGACGCGAACAGCTACTGTCCGCCTACGCAGGCACAAGGATCCACCTCGAGGCGGCCCCCTACCCGCGCATCACATGGCTGGCGGCGGGTCGCGCTCAGGTGCGACATGTGGCCGCCGACCGGGCGCGACAGGTCTCCCTGGAATGGATGGACGCCGACGTGCCGGCCCTCTTTGCCCGCCTGCGTGAGGAGCTCTCCGCCGGCGGCTGCGTCGGCTGGGTGTGCAACACCGTCCAGAGCGCCCAGGACACCTTCGTGGCCCTAAGCGAGGCATTCGCCGACTCCCAGGTCGACGTCTCCCTGTTCCATGCCCGCTATCCATTCGGCGAGCGCGACCGCCGCGAGCAGGGAGCCATCCGCCGGTTCGGCAAGGACGGGCAACGCCCACACGCCGCGATCCTGGTGGCGACGCAGGTCATCGAGCAGAGCCTGGACCTTGACTTCGATCTGCTCGTCACCGACCTGGCGCCGGTCGACCTCATCCTGCAGCGCGCCGGGCGCATGCACCGCCACACAGACCGCCCGCGGCCCCCGGCACTCCAAG
>CAZXDD010000453.1:0-3575 GCA_964639415.1 uncultured Armatimonadia bacterium | reverse complement strand
CGTCTGGATCCTGCGGCCGGAAGCCCGCGCGGACGGCACCATCGCCTGCGGTACAAGCCGCTACGTCTATGGCGAGTACCTTCTCCTGCGCACGTGGCTGGCACTGCAGGACCGTGACGCCTTCGCCTTGCCCGACGACGTAGACGCCCTCATCGAGAGCGTCTATGGCGATGACGACGCCCCAGAGGCCCCACCGGCCGTCGCGCAGCAGTTGGACGAGGCGAAGCTCGAGATGCAGAAGCGGAAAGACACCATGCGGTACCGGGCGCAGGAGGCCATGCTCCGGCCGCCGGATCTCCCCGGCGACTTCCAGACCTTCGCCCACA
Organism: uncultured Armatimonadia bacterium; assembly: GCA_964639415.1. Lineage (GTDB taxonomy): Bacteria > Armatimonadota > Zipacnadia > Zipacnadales > JABUFB01 > CAYRFY01. The sequence goes on along the minus strand of CAZXDD010000453.1, from coordinate 3,249 downwards.
TGGACTGCCGCGACGAAGACAACCCCGAGCTGCACCACGCCTTTCGAGCCATGACGCGGTACGAAGAGGGCCCGTCCGTTACCGTGGTCTGCCTCTCCCGCGGCGCCGACGGGGAGGTGATGCTCGCCACACCAACCGGCGCCACTCCCGTCGATTTGGAGGCGGCCCCGGACGAGACCCGCCAGGCCCTGCTGCTCTCGCAAAGCGTCTCCCTCAGCCATTCTGGTGTAGCCGGGTACTTCCTGGACGAGCCCGTGCCGACCGGATGGCGGCGCACTCCCCTGCTGCGCTACGCCCGGGCGGCGGTGTTCGACGCCGACGGCCTGATCGCCACCGAGCGCTTCACACTAAGGCTTGACCCCGACCTTGGCATTGCCATCGAGTACCCATCACGTAAGGAGGAGGAAGGATGAAGCCGAGCTTCGACCTGATCCGCGAGCCGTGGATCCCCTGCATCGGCCTGGACGGCGAGTCCGTCGAGTTGGGTCTGGCGGACACGCTGTGCCGGGCACACCGCATCCGGGAGGTGCTGGACCCGTCGCCCCCGGTGACGGCCGCCCTCCATCGCCTGCTGCTGGCGATCCTGCATCGGGTGCTTGGGCCCAGCAGTACCGACGAGTGGCGCGAGCTGTGGCGCGCCGGGCAGTTCGACTCCGCGAGGATCACAGACTACCTCGACCACTGGTCCCACCGCTTTGACCTGTTCGACGAGGAGCGTCCCTTCTATCAGACCCCCGGAATGGCGGAGAAGCTGTTCAAGCCCGTGTCGATTCTGTGCGCCGAACAGGCGTCGGGCAACAACGCCACGTTGTTTGACCACCGCGTGGATGCCGTCCCGGTGGCCGTGTCGCCCGCGCGGGCCGCGAGGCTCGCCGTTGCCCTGCACTTGTACTCATTGGGTGGCCTGTTTGCGGCAGAGACCGGGAGAGTCTCGACCACAGCCGCTCCCGGCGCCGGTGGCGCGCTGGTGCTACTGACCCGGGCATCCGTCTTCGAGACGCTCGCACTCAATTCCGCCGTGTACTCCCCGCACCACGGGGCGCCCCTGCCATCGACCGGGGACGACCTTCCGGCCTGGGAACAGGCAGAGCCCGTCGCCCCCGAGGTTCGTCTCCCACGGGGCTACCTGGACTACCTGACCTGGCAGAGCCGACGTGTCCTCCTGCGTCCGGAGGACGACGGCGCCGGAGGGCTTCGCGTGAGCCGAGTCGCCGTCAGCAACGGCCTCGAGTTCCCGGGCGACTACTACCCCCGCGATCCGCTCATGGCCCACCTGTGGCGCAAGACGGCCAAGGCTCATGAGAACCCCTGGCCCGCGCTGAGGCTGTCTGAGGCCCGCTCCCTATGGCGAGACAGCCTCGCCCTGCTCGGCTCCCTCCCCGAGCACACCCGCCGTCCCGCCGTGGTCGACCAGTTGGCGCAGATGGTGGGAACCGAGGTACCCGAGAGCGCTGTGTACGAGGTGGCCGTGCTGGGCCTCTGCAGCAGCCAGGCCAAGGTGTTCTTCTGGCGCCACGAACGACAGCCTCTGCCGCTGGCCTATCTCGACTCTCCGGAGCTGGTCCTCGCCCTTGCCGACTGCCTGCAGAACGCGGAAGACGCATACCAGGCCCTGCGACAGGGCCTGTGGCGCCTGGGGAACGAGCTGCTGGCCCCCGGCGAGCGAGAGCCCGACCGCAGGGCCCTGGATCAGCGCCTCTCGGCCTTTCCCGCCGCTTCCCTCTACTGGTCGAGACTGGAGCCGGGGTTCCGCCGCCTCGTCGTCCGTCTTGCGCGCCATCCGGACGAGGCGGACGCCATCTGCGCCCGGTGGCGCGCCGAGGTCGAGGCCACCGCCTGGCGCGCCTTTGACGACAGCGCCGACTCGCTGCAACCCAATGCCCGCGCCCTGCGGGCCATCAACGCCGGCCGCGGAGTGCTGGGACATCAACTCCGCGAGAAACTCGGCCAACCTGGGGAGGAACACCATGCCGAAGCCCGGTGATCGTGAGACGCAGTTCGTCGCCCATCTCCAGCGCCTCCAGGAGCGTGAGGATCGCGGCGCCCTGGCCGCGCTGCGCCGCGGGCTGGGCAAGCCCCCCGGTGGCGCGCCGGAGATGTTCCCCTACGTCATCCCGCACACTCAGGGCCTGTCTGCGTGGCGCGAGGACCACTTCCTCCTCGTCGCCGCCCTCTTCGCCCTGCACCCTGTCAGCACGCCGGAGGGCAACATCGGAGATACCTTTGCCGATGTGAGGCGCCGCCGAGGCGCCGCCGAGGCCGAAGATAGTCTCGAGAAGCGGTTCGTCGCCCTCCTCAACTGCCACGGCGACGACCTGCCCAACCACCTGCGTCACACCGTCGCTCTGGCCAGAACCGCCGAAGTGCCCGTCAACTGGGGCCGGCTCCTGGCCGACCTGGGGGCCTGGGATCATCCCGGCCGCTACGTGCAGCGCGACTGGGCCCGCAGCTACTGGCGACCGCATACCCGCGAAGCCCGGCCCGAAGCCGATGCCGAGCCGTCCAATACCACGGCGCAAGACGCCTAAGGGGGAGACAGACATGATTGTCGAAACACACCTGCTTCAGAACTTCGCCCCATCCTGCCTGAACCGCGATGACACCAACAGCCCCAAGGACTGCGAGTTCGGCGGCTTTCGCCGGGCCCGCATCTCCAGCCAGTGCATCAAGAGGGCCATCCGCCACCATCCGGTCTTCGCCGAGACTCTGGGGCGCGGCATCGGAGTGCGGACCAAGCTCCTGGCCGAAGCCGTCGCCGTCAGACTCGCTCAGGGAGGCAGGGAGCCCGACGGCGCCAGAGCGATTGCTCTCGCCGTCGTCGAAGCGCTCATGGGCAAGATGAAGGCCGACAAGACCTCCGTCCTCATCTACCTGGGCGACGACGAGACCGGGCGCATCGCCGACGCCATCGAGGAGCACTGGGACGCCGTGGCGCCCCACGTTCCGGCCGCGGGCGAGGACGACGGCAAGCAACGCAAGGAACCCAAGGAGTTCAAGGAGGCCGTGGCCACTATCGCCAAGACGTTCCGGAGCGGCACGGACGCCGCCGACATCGCCCTCTTCGGACGCATGGTGGCCGAGAACACCCACATGAACGTCGACGCCGCGTGCCAGGTGGCGCACGCCATCTCCACCCACAAAGTCTCCATGGAGATGGACTTCTACACCGCCGTCGATGACCTCCAGCCCGACTACACCACCGGCGCCGGCATGATGGGCACCATGGAGTTCAACAGCTCCTGCTTCTAC
>CAZXDD010000452.1:0-6699 GCA_964639415.1 uncultured Armatimonadia bacterium | reverse complement strand
CCCACACCCTATCCTACACTCTTTCCCTACACGACGCTCTTCCGATCTGTAGGGCCTCCGAGAGGTGGAACGGCCCCGCCCGACGCCTCTGCTGGCTCTCCCGAACGCCCCGCAGGGCCTGGGAAAGGTGACCACCGCCGCCACGCCCACTTACCCTCCCCTCATCCACACCAGCATCTGCCCCGGCTCGCGATTGTCCCACACGCAATAGGGCACGGCCCTCACACGGAAGGGCTTGCTCTTCGTGTCAGCCAGCCGGTACAGCCTGCCCTCCCAGCCGCTGTCATCGTCGATGAGACCCTCGGCCGTCACCACCACCACCCCGCCCAGTAGGTCCGGCTCGAAGTGGCTGTCGAGCGCGACGGTCCGGGGGAGCACGATGCTCTGCAGCGGCGCGGCGTTGTCCGCCTGCTCCAGGCAGTAGACCATCGGCCCGCGCTGCAGCGCCACGCGCCCGGCGTCCTGGCGCACCGCCGGATGGGCCTCCAGACGCTCCACCGGCATCGCAAGCGTGAGCTGCACCGTCTCGCGTCCCGTCCACTCCCGCTCGATCCGCACGTAGCCCCGGGAGACGTTGCCGTCCAGCTCAACCTCCTCTCCGTCCACCAGAAGCCGCGCGTCCGGACACCAGGCGGGGATGCGCAGGTTCAGGCCGAACCGGGCCGGCCGCTGCGGAGCCACCATGAGCCGGATCGCGCCATCCCAGGGATAGTCCGTCCACTGCGAGACCCCCACGCTCTGCCCGGCCACCTCGGCGCTCGCCTCGCCCTGGATGTACAGGTGCACGTACAGGTCCGTTGCGGACTCGGAGTACGCGTACCCGCCCAGCGAGGCAATGAGCCGCGCGATGTTCGGCGGGCAGCAGGCGCAGCCGAACCAGTCCTCCCGGTGGTGGCTCCCGGTGCTCTCCAGCGGATTGACGTAGAAGAACCTCGCCCCATCCAGCGACACGCCGCTGATGACCCCGTTGTACAGCGCCCGCTCCATCACATCGGCATAGCGCCCGTCGCCCGAGAGCCGCAGCATGCGCTGGGCCCAGAACACAAGACCTATCGCGGCGCAGGTCTCGGCATACGCCGTGTCATTGGGAAGGTCGTAGGCCTCGGTGAAGCCCTCATTGTCCCGGGTCGAGCCGATGCCTCCGGTGAGGTACATCTTCCTGAGTGTGAGGTCATCCCAGATCCGCTCGCAAGCCGCAAGCAGCGACTGGTCGCCCATCTCGCCGGCGATGTCCGCCATGCCGCTGTACAGGTACGTGGCCCGCACCGCATGCCCCACGGCCTCGGACTGCTCCCGCACCGGCAGGTGATCCTGGTAGTACTCGCGCCTGGGTGGGGTCTGACCGCCGTACTGCCTCTCCACATCGAACACCGACGGGTCCTGGCCCCGCTGGTCGATGAAGAACCGGCTCAGCCTGAGGTAGCGGCTCTCCCCGGTGACCTTGTACAGCTTGTACAGCGCCAGCTCGATCTCCTCATGTCCGGGTGCGCCGGAGCGCTTGCCGGGTCCGAAGACCGAGTCGATGTGGTCGGCATACCGCGTCATCACATCCAAGAGAGTGCGCTTGCCGGTGGCCTGATAGTGGGCGACGGCGGCCTCCATCAGGTGGCCGGCGCAGTACAGCTCGTGGGCCCAAGACAGGAACTTGAAGCGGTTTTCGGGCTCGACGACGGTGAAGAAGACGTTGAGGTACCCGTCCTCCTGCTGGGCCGAGGCGATCCTGGCGATGACCTGGTCCAGCAGGGCCTCCAGCTCCGGGTCGGGATGGGTGGCGAGAGAGTAGCTCGCGGCCTCGACCCACTTGGCGATGTCCGATTCCCAGAAGATGTGCGGCTTGGGCTCCTCGCCGGGCTTCCACTGCAATGAGAGCGCCTCGATGCGGCCGGTGTCCTGAAGCTGGCGGTACTGGGCGGCTAAGGTCACCTCGCGGTTGACCGCCATGCGCGGGGCCCAGAAGGCGTCGCTGATCTTGACGCGGTTGAATGCAACGGGACTGAGCTTGCGGAGCGGAGTGCTGTCTGACATCGAGTGATGCCTCCGGTCGATAACGTGTGAATGCACGCCCCAGGACCACCGCGGCGCGGGCCCTGCCGTTAGTGGGGCGGGCTTTCCACTCAGATTATGCATGAACGCAGTGACGCCACATTTCGCCGTAGTTGCGTCGGCAACGGTCGTTGTAGTGCCGTTCTCCCCCCTCCTCCCGTCTCCGCCTGCCGTCTGGCGGAGTACAAGCGGCTCGAAGAGACGCCGAGAGGCGGGGCCGGGGGGGTGAGGCGACGTGATTCGGCGCCCGCCCGGAACCTGCATAGTCTGAGTTTCCAGCCCGCCGGCCGTGGTCCGTCGGACGGTTCCGCCCTGCGGGAGCGCCCTCGCCCCGGGCCTCACGCCCTTGCTGTGCGATTGCCCAAGCCAGGGCTGAACGGCGTGCGCGGCGGAACGCGGGCGGCTGGAGGGACGGCCGAGTCGGGCTGGAAAGCCCGACCTACGCGGACGGCAGACGCGCCCGCCGTCACCCCGCCGTCACCCCGCCGTTACCCCGCCGTTACCCCGCCGTTACCCCGCCGTTTCCACCGGCATGCCGGCCTTGGCCGACTTGAACACCGCGTCGATGACCTCCAGGCAGGCCACGCCGTCTTCTCCCGTCACCGCCGGGTCGCGGTCCTCGATGATGGCGCGGGTGAAGTCGTCGAACTCGCCCATCCACATGCGAATGTATGCCGAACCACTCACTCTGGCCACGGCGTTCGCCGGCACCGGCGGGAGGTTGGCCATCGTCGGCACGTTGACTGAGGTCAGGTACTGGTACTCGGGTATCGAGTTGCTTTGGATCCAAAGCTCCGTCTTCTCCCATTCCGTGCGCATACGGCCGCCGGTGCCCATCACATCCAGCCAGCCGTAGCGCCCGCCCAGGCGCTGGGAGGTGCAGACCATCGCCGTGCTGTCGTCCTCGAAGCGGATGGTGAGCTGCACCCCGGCCTCCACGTCGCTACCGTCTTTCCAGGTCACTTCGGAGTAGACCCTTCTGGCGCGCTTGCCGGAGATCCACAGCACGTTGTCGATCACGTGGGAGCCGATGTAGTATAGCGGCCCTCCACCGTGGGCCTTCTCCCCCAGCCAGCCACCCATCCCGCCGATGAGCTGCCCGGCGCCGATGTGGGCGACCTCGCCGATGGCGCCCTGCTCCAGCAGGCGCTTGAGCAAGATCCGCTCGGGCATGAAGCGCAGGGTGTAGCCCACCATGAGTTTGAGCTTGGCCTCGCGGGCGGTCTTCGTCAGCGTGCGCCCGTCCTCGGCGCAAAGCGCCATGGGCTTCTCGACGAACACGTGCTTGCCGCTCTCCACGGCCGCCAACGCCGCCGGGAAGAGCTGGTCGTGGATGGTGGCGACGATGACGGCGTCGAGGTCCTCTTGCTCCAGCATCTTCCAGTAGTCGTCATACGCTTGCCGATAGCCGCAGAGTTGCACGGCGGCCTCTGCGGCCTCGGCCTTGGGGTCGGCGCAGGCCACGAGTTCGGCCCGCTCGGTCATCGCCAGTGCTTCCGACAGGTAGCGGCCCTGTGCGCCACAGCCGATCAGTCCGAAACGCAGCAGGTCAGCCATAGGGAATCAGTCTCCTTGGGGTTGCGCACAACGGTGAGGCCAAAGCGACGGTTTGAGGGACTACTTCGCCATGGCGGCGGGGGAGGACCTTCCGAAGTCCGCGTCTCCGGGTGCCGCCAATTCGCCTCCCGTCGCCCCTGCGCTACAATACCCCCGATTCCACCCACCGTCCATCCCGGAAAGGCGTGTCTCTCTTGAGCGCAGACATTCTCGCCCTCCTCGGCGGCGAGCCCGTCGGGGCTCCGCCGGCCGACGACCATCCCCGGTTCTCGCAGCAGACCCTCGACCGCGTTGTGCAGGTCATGCAGCAGCGGCGCACGGTGGGCCTCAACAAGAACACCCCCGAGGTGGCGGAGGCCGAAGCCGCCATCGCCAACTGGCAAGGCATGGAGCACTGCCTCCTGGCCTCCTCGGGGCACGCCGCCCTGCATGACTGCCTCATCGGCCTCGAGGTCTCATGGGGCGATGAGGTCATCACCACCCCCTTTACCTGGGGCGCCTCGATCTCGTGCATCCTGCACAACAATGCAGTGCCCGTGTTCGTGGATGTGTGCCCCGATACGGGCCTGCTGGACCCTGAGAAGATCGAGGCCGCCATCACCCCGCGGACCAAGGCCATCTTGGCGGTGCACATCTTCGGCCAGGCCGCGGACATGACCGCCATCCGGCAGATCGCCGACAAGCACGGCCTGCTCGTCATCGAGGACGGCAGCCAGGCCCACGGGGCCATCCATGCGGGAGTGAAAGTGGGCACCTTCGGCGATGCCGCGGGGTTCTCTTGTATGGGGGGCAAGCTGCTGGCCACGGCCGAGGCCGGCTACATGGTCACACCCCACGAGGACACCTACTGGAAGGCGGCCCTGTGCAGCCAGCACATGGGCAGGTCGCCGGAAGCGGCATTCCCGCATGACAGGTCCGGCAAGTGGGTAGACTCGCTTGTCTACACCTGCAGGCTGTCACCGACGGTGGCCGTCATCCTTGCGCAGCAGGTCAAGAAGATCGATAGCGAAAACCGGGGCCGGCGCGACAGCAGCGCCGGGGGTTGTGCGGTGTAGGGCCGTTCACCTCTCCCAGCGAGCGCAGCGAGCGTCCGGTAGCGGCCGTGGGTGAGGGGCAATCCCACCCAACCGGCATCGGGAGCTTCCATCGGCCGTCGCGTTGGCCGGAAGGCATCCCACCGGCCAACGCCGGGTGGCCCTTCCCACAGCCGCAAGCGGCCCCACCGGGCGCCCGACAGAGAGGCGAGCGGCACACGGCTACGGCATCGCCCCAGGAGGCCCAGATATGCCTGCTGAGCCCTACCGGACCCTGGACGGCTCGCTGGTCACGGAATTGGTGCGCCCTGAGAGCGAGGGCAGCAAGAACCTGAGCCTTGCCCTGGCCGTCATAGACCCCGGAACCTGTACCCTGCGCCATTCCCACCGGACCAGCGAAGAGGTATACTACATTCTCCGCGGCCACGGACTGCTGCAGGTTGGGGGGACACACACTCCGGTGGCACCGGGGGAAGCTCATCTGATCCCGGCCGGCACCGAGCACAGCATCGGCTGCGTCGGCGCGGCTCCGCTGGAGATACTCTGCGCCTGCGCGCCACCGTACCGGCACGAGGACACCGCGATGGCCGCGGGGGTGGTGACATGACCGCCGGCGAGTCTCCGACGATTCTGCGCCGGGTGAAGGCTTTGGAGCAGGCCACCGGGCGGCGGGTGGTCCTACGCGGGATGCATCCGGTCGACGAGACGCTCCGCGGAAGAGTTGTGGCCGGCCCCGGACTCATCGCTCTGGAGTACCGGGATGACACCGCCGGCTACTACTGGCACTACGAGATCATCGAGAGCCTGCTATCATACGCCGAATCGGGCTGCCTGGACGTCGTAGTCCACGAGGGAGAGTAACCCAACGTCGATGCAACGCAATACCGTCACCTGCACCTGTGTGTCCCATGGAACCGTCAGCCGCCCCGGCTCGCGGCGCTCGTGGTGCTGCCGTTCACGCGCGCTGCGGGTACTTGCCATCGCGGCGGCCATCGCCTCGCTGGGGATCGCCTCCTGCACCGAGACCCCTGACGCCGGCCGCGTGGTGGCCGTCGTCAATGGGGAGCCCATCACGCGGGGCCAGTTGATGGAGGAGCTGCAGAAGAAGCACGGCCCCAGGGCGCTGCTGAAGCTGGTCGATGAGGCTCTGGTGGCCCGGGAGGCCGCCGAGCGCGGCATCACCCTGACCCCGGCCGAGAGAGACGCCGGCCTCGAGCGCGCCGCCGCCCGCGTCGGCTCGCGCGTGGACCTCGAGGAGCGGCTGAAGCAGAAGGGCGTCCCGCTGGACGCCTACCGGCGCGAGATCGACACCGACTTGCTCACGGACAAGATCGCGGCGCAGGAGGTGAAGGTCGGCGACGACGAGGTGCGCGCCTACTACACCGAGCACAGGGCCGACTTCCAGCGCGGGGTGCGGGTGCGGGCGCGGATGATGCTATTCCGCGACAAGGGCAGTGCCGAAGCCGTCCTGGAGGCGCTGCAGAGCCCGGAGGCGGACTTCGCCGGCCTGGCGAAGGCGCTTTCGGAGGACGACGCCACTCGCGATGAGGGCGGCGACATGGGCTACTTCGAGAAGCACGACTACGCCGCCGTGATCTCGGAGGCCGCCTTCTCGCTGGAGCCGGGCGGTACCAGCGCCGTGCTGGATGCGCCGGACGGCTGGGTGATCCTGCGAGTCGAGGACCGCAAACCGGAAGGCCCGCTGCCGCTTGATGAGGTGCAGGAGCAGATTCGGCAGCGTCTGGAGCGCGAGCGCCGCCCCGAGGCCAGGGAGCAGTGGCTCCTGGCCGCGCGGAAGGCCGCGAAGCTACAGATACCCCGTAAGGAGCTGCGTCAGGCGGTGGAGGCCATGATCCAGCACGTCGATGCGCCGCCGATGCCGGGCGAGCTATAGGGAGAGCGCCCGCCCTGCCGTTCCCGGGACCGTGAGCGCCTCGCCCACACTGCCGTCGCCGTAGCCCTGTCCGTGGCCTTAGCCGTGGCCGTGGCCGTGGCCTTATCCTTAGCCGTTGCCGTAGCCGTTGCTGTTCCTGGGACCGCGGGCGTCTCGCCCGCATTGCCGGAT
>CAZXDD010000451.1:0-6704 GCA_964639415.1 uncultured Armatimonadia bacterium | reverse complement strand
GACCGTTCCCGACGCGGGAATGGCGAAATGCGGCCCCAGTGTGTCCATGCATAATCTGAGTGGAAAGCCCGCCCCACAGTGCCGGCTTGCGGTCATCGATGCAGAACAGAGACGACAGGAGTCGTGATTGATAGATGGGCGCTGTTATGACGGCCCTACGCGGGGTGTTCGACCCCAACGAGAAGACGATCCGTCGAGTTGCCAAGACCGTCGTCCTGGTCAATGCGCGCGAGGAGGAAGTGCGGGCGCTGTCCGACGAGGCGTTCCCTGAGCGGATCGAGGCGCTCAAGGCGCGCAGCCGGGGCGGGGAGGCACTGGACGACCTGCTCCCCGAGGCCTTCGCCCTGACCCGGGAGGCGGCCCGCAGAGTGCTGGGCGAGCGCCCCCACGACGTGCAGGTGATGGGGGCGACGATCCTGCATGAGGGCAGGATCGCGGAGATGAAGACCGGTGAGGGCAAGACGCTCACCGCCACACTGGCTCTGGCGCTCAATGCGCTGGAGGGGCGCGGGGCTCATCTGGTCACCACCAATGACTTCCTCGTCAAGTGGCAGGCCCAGTGGATGGGGCGCGTCTACGAGTTCCTCGGCCTGACGGTGGGCTACATCCAGCATGACATGGATGCCGAGCAGCGCCAGGAGATGTACGGCCGGGACATCACGTATGTCGAGAACAGCGAACTGGGCTTCGACTATCTGCGGGACAACATGGCCGGGCGGCCGGAGCACCTGTGTCTTCCGGAGCTACGCTACTGCATCATCGACGAGGTGGACAGCATCCTGGTCGACGAGGCGCGGACACCGCTGATCATCTCCGGGCGTCCGCAGCAGGAGGTGCAGTTCTACGAGGGTATCGATCGTGTGGTGCGCCGCCTGCGGCCCTCGACCAACACCGGCGAGCCGGACACCGAGCCGGACGGAGACTACATCGTTGATGAGAAGTTCCACCAGGCGGCGCTCACCGAGCGGGGCCAGGAGAAGGTCGAGAAGATGCTGGGCATCGACAACCTCTCCGACCCCGAGTACCTGGACATCGCCCACCACGTGAACTCTTCGCTCAAGGCGCACACGCTGTACAAGCGAGATGTGAGCTACGTGGTCAAGGACGGCGAGGTGGTGATCGTCGACGAGTTCACGGGCCATCTGCAGCCCGGCCGGCGCTACTCCGACGGCATCCACCAGGCCATCGAGGCCAAGGAAGGCGTACGCGTCGAAGAGGCCCGCCAGACCGTGGCCACCATCACCTACCAGAACCTCTTTCGCCTCTACGACAAGCTGGCCGGGATGACCGGCACGGCCAAGACGGAAGAGGGCGAGTTCGTCCGCATCTACAACATGCCGGTGGTCGTGGTGCCCACGAACGTCCCGGTGATCCGCAAGGACCATGCGGACGTGATCTTCAAGACTCTGGAGGCCAAGTACCGCGCCATCGCCGCGGAGATCGTCCAGATGCACGTCCGCATGCAGCCGACCCTTGTGGGCACGCGGTCGGTGGATGTCAGTGAGTTCGTGGGCAGCCGTCTGGCCTCCGACCGCCTGCAGACGCTCATGCTGGTCACGCTCTGCCAGTACCGCCTGCACGACGGGAAGAAAGGCGTGCTGAGCAAGGAGCAGCAGCAGGAGTTCCTGCAGATCACCCGCCAACGCATTGAGGACATCCAGCGTCACGAGCTGCGCCCGATTGCCAAGGCCCTAGAGATCGACATGGACCCACTGTCCGAGGAGAATCTGGATGAGTACCTTCGGATTGTCGGCGCCGTGGACGACGACACCCCGCCCGTGACTTTGGGACAGTACAAAGAGCGTCTCGCCCAGGTGATGAAGGAGGGCGTGCGGCACAGCATCCTCAACGCCAAGTACCATGAGAAAGAGGGGGAGATCATCGCGCAGGCGGGAGCCCCCGGGGCGGTGACGGTGGCCACCAACATGGCCGGCCGCGGCGTGGACATCGTGCTCGGCGGCAAGCCCGAGGACGGCAGCAAGTTCGATCCCGAGCGGCAAGAGCAGGTGAGGCAGGCGGGCGGGCTGCACATCATCGGCACCGAGCGCCACGAGAGCCGTCGCATCGACAACCAGTTGCGCGGCCGCTCCGGCCGTCAGGGCGATCCGGGCAGTTCGCGGTTCTACATCTCCCTGGAAGACGAGCTGATGCGCCTGTTCGGGCCGGACCGGTTCAAGTTCATGATGAACTCCTGGCCCGAGGAAGAGGCCCTGGAGCACAAGATCGTCAGCCGGAGCATCGAGCGCGCTCAGGAGAAGGTCGAGAGCCGCAACTTCGACCAGCGCAAGAACACCCTGAAGTACGACGATGTGATGAACAAGCAGCGTGAGGTCATCTACGGTGACCGGCGCCGCGTGCTGATGGGCGAGGACTGCAGCGAGAGCGTGCGCGGGATGGTCGACCGCACCGTGAGATCGGTGGTCGAGACGTACGCCAGCGCCGACATCCATCCCACCGACAGGGACATCGACAGCCTCTACAACGCGCTGGCCGAGGCCGTTCCCGGCATCGAGGGCCAGGTGTCGCTGGACGAGGTGTGGGAGCTCAACGGCCCCAACCTGGCCGAGGACCTCTGCGATGCGGCCAGGGCGCTGTACGACGGGCGGGAGCAGCTCTTCGGCTCGGAGCTGATGCGCGAGATCGAGCGCAGTTGGCTCCTGCGCGTCATCGACAACCGCTGGATGCAGCATCTGCAGGAGATGGACCACCTCCGGGACAGCGTCTATCTGCGGGCATACGGTCAGTTGGACCCACTCTTGCAGTACCAGAAGGAAGCCTTTGACTACTTCGAGGCCCTTCTCGACACCATCGCCCGGGACATGACCAAGGTCGTGTTGCTCACCGAGGTCAGTGTGGAGCAGAGGGATGTGGCGGTGGCGGACATGCAGGAGAGCACCCCGATGATGGAGGCCGCCGAGGAATCCAGGGACGGCGCGGGCCGCACGTATGTGAAGAAGGAGGCCGAGGTCGGCCGCAACGATCCCTGTCCCTGCGGCAGCGGCAGGAAGTACAAGAAGTGCTGTATGCTCAAGAAGGTGGGCTAGCACGGCAAGCGCAGGGATACTGGGCCGGCCCAGCGGCCGTTGGTGGGGCGGGGTGTCCGCCCGGGGCCGGCGGCATGCGGGCCGGATGTTTGCAGCAGTCACGGAGGCAAGCTTAATGCTGGAAGAACTCCACGAAGAGATACGTGCGCTGACCAAGACCCTCACAGAAGTGGGGGATCGTCTTTGACCTGGCCCACCGCCAGGAGCAGCTAGAGCACCTTGAGTCGCAGTCGGCCGAGCCCGGGTTCTGGGACGACCACGACGCGGCCCAGAAGCACATGCAGAAGGTCACGGCGGCCAAGCAGTTCGTGGAGCCGTGGGTGAGGCTGCGCTCCGAGCTGGAGGACCTCGATACCCTGGCGGAGCTGGCCACGGCCGAGAGCGACGAGAGCTATGAGTCCGAGCTGGCCGAGGGGGTGGCCAGGGCCCGTCGCGACCTGGCGGACATCGAGTTGGCCTCGGTCTTGGGCGGCGAGTATGACCCCAATAACGCCATCCTCACCATCACCGCCGGGGCCGGCGGAACCGAGGCCTGCGACTGGGCGGAGATGCTGATGCGGATGTACTCCATGTGGGCCGAGAACTTCCGCAGGTTCAAGATCGAGGTGGTGTCCCACGTGGACGGGGACAGCGCCGGCATACGGAATGCAACGCTGCGTGTGGAGGGCTCGTATGCCTACGGCTACGCCAGGGCCGAGGCGGGCGTGCATCGCCTGGTGAGGCTGTCGCCCTTCGATGCCTCCAAGCGGCGGCATACCAGCTTCGCCTCGGTGGATGTGATCCCCGAGCTGGCCGAGGAGCAGGAGCTGCCGATCAAGGAGGAGGACCTCCGGATCGATACATACCGCTCCAGCGGTGCCGGCGGGCAGCATGTGAACAAGACCGATTCGGCGGTAAGAATCACCCATCTGCCCACGGGAATCGTGGTACAATGTCAAAACGAGCGGTCACAACACGCCAATCGGCGCACCGCCATGCAGATTCTGCAGTCGCGACTGAATGAACTCGAACGGGCGAAGCAGAGTCAAGAACTGCAGGGATTGCGCGGCGAGAAGGGCGACATCTCCTTCGCCAACCAGATTCGCAGCTACGTGATGCAGCCCTACACCATGGTTAAGGACCACCGAACCTCGGTGGAGACATCCGACGTCGAGGGTGTTTTGAACGGAGACATCGACGCCTTCATCCGCGCCTACCTGCAGTGGTACGCCGGTCAAGGTGGTGAGGCAAGATGAACAGCCCGACAGGACTGAAAGTGCTGCTGGTGGCCTGGGCGCTCGTTCTGGTGGCCCCGGCCGTCGCAGGCACGACCAAGACCGCGCTCACAACGGAGGGCGCGGAGTCGGAGGAGACCACCTTCGGCGATCTGACAACGGACGCGCTGGCCGACGCGGCGGGGACCAACGTGGCCCTGGCCCCGGCGGTGTCGTTCCGCAGCGGGACCATCGCGCCCGGAGACGTAACGGTGGCGGATGTGTCGGGGCTCTTGTTCTCGCCCGAAGAGAAGTGGGCGGTGCTGCAGTTGACAGGCGCCCAGATCCGAGCGGCTCTCGAGAGATCCGTCTCCTTCGCGCCCACTCCGCGCACATTCTTCCTGCAGGTCTCTGGTCTCACCGTGGTCTACGATCCCGGCGGGACGAGAGGCCGCAAGGTCAAGTCCGTGAGCGTGGGCTTCCAGGAGCTCAACGACGCGGCGAAGTATGAGGTGGCCATGCCCGAGAGCCTCGCCGACGGTGGTGCCGGGTATTTCACCATCTTCGGCGACGCGGCCAAGGTGCGCAGCGGCAATAAGGGCCTCGCCGCCGTGGTCACCGACTACGTCACCGCTCAGGGCTCGGTGAGCTACACCGGCCAGGGGCGCATCGTGGTCGGCGGGTAGCGCCGCCAAGCCGCACAACAACCGAATGCCGACACCCAAGCGCCGTCCGGATATCCCGGACGGCGCCGCTGTTTGGCCTCCGCCTCTGCCCTACCCCGGCTTCCGCCCGACGTACAGAAGCTGTCTGCGGAAGCCCTCGAAAGGGTCGCCCTGGTAGGTTCCGTAGACGCCCAATTCCTCGAAACCGGCGGCGGCGAGAAGCTCTTTGAGCTCGTCCAGGCCGTAGAGGCGGATGGAGGCCTCGTGCACCACGGCCTCCGGGTCGTGGGGCAGGCTCCAGCGGCTCTCCATCCGCTTCTTGTCGCGCCGGTACTTGCAGCGCATCACCAGGTCCTGACCGTCTGCGGTGGTCACCGGCTGGCAGTAGGGGGCATAGAGGATCTGGAACTCCCGATTGCGGGTGTCGAGAAACAGGCGCCCACCGGGCTTGAGGACACGCGCGAACTCGGTCAAAACCCGGACGTTCTGGCCCTCATCGATGAAGTACCCGAAGCTGTTGAACAGGTTCATCACCACATCGAAACTGCCGTCGGCATAGGGCAGGTGCGCCGCGTCGCCGCGCACCAGGGGGGCGTGGAGCCCGGCCTCGCGCAGTAGCCGGCGGCCGTCGTCGATCATCATCTCCGAGGCGTCCAGACCGATGACGCGGAAGCCCTGGTTCACCAGGGGGATCAGGTGCCGGCCGTAGCCGCAGCAGACGTCGGCGATGAGGTCGTCGGGCGACAGGCCAAGCAGCGTGCGCAGCCCCGCCACCTCCCGGGCCGTCTCGCGGTGGTCGGGGAAGTAGGAAAGCTCCAGCGAGTCGGAGCTTTCGAAGAACCGGCGCCACCAGTCCTCACCAACGGGTATGGGCATCAGGCTTGCAGGTCTCCGGGGTCCGTCCCGGCAGTCACCAGGACGTAGGCTTAATCTCGAATGTGTGCAGGTTCGGGTCGATGCGCTGGGGGGCCAGGACTATGTCTCTCACCCACGCGAGCTGCGGCCCGGAGCGCACCTGGGCGACAAACTTGTCCACCGCCTCCGCCTCGCCCTGCACGACGAACTCCACATCTCCGCCGTCCAGGTTCCTCACCCAGCCCTTGAGTCCCAGGCCCGTGGCGGCGCGCTGGACGAAGTACCGGAAGCCCACGCCCTGCACTCTACCTGTGACTACTCCGCGAACGCGCTTCTGGGTCATTGTGCGTCACCGCCGGCAATCTCATCCGTGGGTGCGGGTTCGGACTCGAGGCCACGGCGCATGCGGTCATTGAGGGGGCAGGGCGTCCAGCCCGTCTCACCCGCTGTGAGGCTACCCGCCGGGCGGGCTCTTCCTGCGCAGGAGGGCCCAGGTGCAAAGCGCCGCGCCCGCGGCGGCCAGCAGACCCAGCAGGAGAAGCCGGACGGTAAGGGCCTGCAGCCCTGTGGCCAGGGGCACGTTGGCGCCGGGCTCGGCGACAACCGTCCCCTCGAGGTGCTCTGGGCTGGGGGCCTCCGCGGCCGTGGCCGGCCGCACGGTAGGTGCCATGTCTCGTAGGCTCCCTAGAGCGGTGCAGGTGAGGATGACGGACAGGAGCACCATGCATAGCCCGGCCACAAGGACCGCGACCTCGCGCCGTGCTCCCGGCCGGCTCCGGACGCCATGTCGCGCCGCGCCATCGGTCAGCGGCCACTCACCTCCAACTGCTGCGGATTGCCGAGTATAGCATGCCCGGCAGACGGGGGGCAACGCGCCGGGACACACGGGGTGCATTCTCCGAGAGTGGCAGAGATCGGAAGAGCACACGTCTGAACTCCAGTCACCG
>CAZXDD010000450.1:0-6711 GCA_964639415.1 uncultured Armatimonadia bacterium | reverse complement strand
CCACCCCCCTATCCTACACTCTTTCCCTACACGACGCTCTTCCGATCTGGTTCATGACCCTGACCACCCTGCTGTTACAGCCGGAGGAGACGCTGCCTGAGCTGATTGTCATCGATGAACCCGAGCTGGGACTGCACCCCTACGCTATCAGCCTGCTGGGCTCCATGGTGCGGTCCCTGCGGGGCGTGGCTCAAGTCATCCTCGCCACTCAGTCTGTCCCCCTGCTTGATGAGTTCGAGCCCGGAGACGTAGTGGTCGTGGACAGGCATGGGGGCGAGAGTCTCTTCGCGCACCTTGAACCCGCAGAACTGACAGACTGGCTCGACGAGTACTCGCTCAGCGAACTGTGGGAGAAGAACGTCATCGGGGGGAGGCCGGGCCGGTGATCGAGGCATTCGTGATCGTCGAGGGGGCGACCGAAGAGGCCTTCGTCAATGAGTTGCTGTACCCCCACCTGTTCCCACTGGGTATCTGGCCGCGCCCCATTCAGACGGGAGTGCGCAGGAGGCGCAACCCCGCCAGAGGAGGGAGCATCACCTGCTATCGGGCTCTCCGCAATGACATATGGAGAGTTCTCAAGCAGCACGGGCGACGCGGCGTTCAGGTAACGACGATGGTTGACCTATACGCACTGCCCCGCGATGTCCCCGGGTTCACGACCAGGGACCAGACTCCGGACTCGTACCATCGGGTGCAGCAGGTTGAGGCCGCGCTCGAGCGCGATATCGCGGACCACCGGTTCCACCCGTACGTCCAGCTTCACGAGTTCGAGGCCTTGCTCTTCGCCGATATTCGGAAGCTCGCGAAGTACTATCCTGCTGCGACTACGGCCGTCGATGCACTGGCACGCGAGGTGACCGGCTTCCCAGGTCCGGAGTGGATCGATGACGGAGAGCAGACGGCACCGTCACAGCGCATCAGGCGCCGGGTGCCAGGCTATGACAAGGTGGTGGCCGGCCCCCTGACGGCCATAGACATCGGTCTTCACGCGCTGCGGCACAGATGCCCGCACTTCGGCCGCTGGGTGGACTGGCTGGAGGGACTGGCGGCGACGGAAGCGTGAGTTCCCGCCCCGGCTCGGGCGGACTCTCGCCGCCGCGAACTGCCCCGGTCCTGCCGGGGCTCCGTCGCCCCCGGGAGGCCACAGCCCCATCGCAGGCGAACCAAAAGGGGCGAAGGCCAAGCCACGGGGAGGTCTGCCCCATGCTCAGCACCCACCACCGCACTCCGGCCGTGCTCTGCGCTGTGTTCCTCCTACTTCTCGCCTGCGCCGCTGCCGCCGATGTAGATCGCTCCACCCGGGACGCCATCGGACGCGCCGGGAACGCCGACGACGATGCGGTGCGCCTGGCGATCCTGGAGGACCTCCGTCAGAAGGCGGACCTGGACGACGCTCTCCAAGCGGACCTGGACAAGCTCCTGGGCTTCGTCCGTCAGTGGGTGGACGGCAAGCGCCTGTCCTTCTTCTCCGGCCCGGTCTACAAGGCCCGCGACTACGACTTCGGCATCCCCGAGGGCTCCCCGCTGTACCCCTTGACGTACCTCTACCGCGGCCGCGCGGTGTTCGCCGCCGCGATCCAAAGTGGCAACATCTACAGCTACCCGGACAAGCGGGCGGAGTGGTTCTCCACGGCCCGCGGGTTCTTCGAGAGGTACCACTCGGTCTTCCCCGACAACCGCATCGCCCGCATGTACCTGGGTGAGGGCATCCCGTGGGAGAAGCCCTGGCCCGTGGTGGAGGGGGCGCCGCAGTGGGCGGTGGACCAGCGCACCGGGCTGGAGTCCATCGCCGACATCATTCAGTGGTGGGTCGACAACCGCCAGCAGGAGAGCGGGGAGTTCGGCGGCGGCTGGGGCGATGACTGCGAGATGTGGCGCTGGTGGGTGCCGGCGATGATCGCCTTCGAGGACCCCGGGATCACCGCCGCGCAGGCCAAGCTCTCGGAAGCCGTGATGGGCCAAGACTACATGCAGGGCGGCTACATGAGTCGGATGACGGATGTGGAGCACTCGGCCGAGGACTCCACGGATACCATCCTGCCGATGATGCACCTTGCGCCCGATGACGAGGTGTGGCGGGGCCGGGCGATGCGCCTCGCCGAGCGGATGCGCGAGGTCTGGACCGGCTACAATGAGCGGGGCTTTCTGCAGTTCAAGAGCACCTACTTCAGTTCCGAGAAGGTGCACGAGGATCCCCAGAAGGCCTGCGACACGCCGTACCATGTGCGGGCGATCCAGCCGGCGCTGCTGCTGTGGCAGCGCACGGGCGCCCCGGAGCTGACCGAGCTTCTCTCGGCGTGGATGGACACGTGGGTGGAAGCCACGGCCCGCAGCGAGAACGGCAAGCCTGCCGGGATCATCCCCGCGGCTTTGCACTGGCCGGAGGGCGCCATCGGAGGCCTCGGCGAGAACTGGTGGGACCCGCGGAATCACAATGAGCCCACCCTCTATGAGTGGCCCAGCTCCATGGGGGCGCTCACCGACGCGCTGCTCTTGACCTACCACATGACGGGCGATGACAGGTACCTGGCGCCGATCCGCTCCATGGCCCGCATTCGCCTGAACTACATCGAGCATGGCCGCCCGGCGGGAGAACCGGGCACCGAGGCCTGGTGTGCCTCGCGGATGGGGTTCATCGGCGGGACGATCGCCAAGTACCGCGCTCTCACCGGGGACGAGGAGTTCGACGGCCTGCTGACCGGCGGCGGCTCGCCCTATCTGACCTTCCGCCTGACGGGCGACCGGGGGCCGCTCGGGGCGGCGCTGGCGAGCAATGCCAAGGCCTTCTCCTACAACTTCCCGCGCACCACCGACGAGGTGCGCTGGACCGACCGGGTGCTGCGCTTCCCGGCGGTGTTCGTGGGCGATGTGAAGCTGGCGGAGCCGAAGTTCGAGGTGCACCAGCCCAGGCCCGAGATCCTGTACTCCACGGCCACCGGTGACCCGGGGAGCCTGGGTTGCTTCCCGCTGAACGCCGTGCGCTGGCTCACACGCCCGCGGGAGATTGCCGCACTGGTGACTGAGGCGGGGCCGGAGGGCTTCGGGGCGGAGGTGTTCCACTTCGGCCGGCAGACTCGGGAGATGGGAGCCGAGTTCTACCTCTTGCGACCGGGTCGGCATGTGCTGACGGTCCGCGCCGAGGATGGCCGGGAGCTGCAGCGCGTGGCTTTCGAGATGACCGGCGCCCGCGGGCAGGCGCGGTTCGGCATACCGGCGCAGAGGCTGTGCGCGGTGGACGTAGCCCCGGAGTAGCCGTGGAGAGCACCGACCGTGCACGCCGTCCACAACTATCGAGGAGGACCCGATGACTAGACCCCTGCGGATGATCGTCTTGCCCCTTGTCTTGCTGGTCGCGGCGGCCGCCGTTGGCCAGGAGCACCCCAATCTGGCCCCCAATCCGGGCTTCGAGGTCCTGGACGATACCGGCTGGCCCGAGGGCTGGAGGAAGGGCCTCGCGTCCTACTCGCTCTCCCGGGAGAACCCACGCTCGGGGGACCACTGCCTCAAGTGGGCCAATGACGATCCCTCTGTCTACCAAATGTGCTCGATTCCTCTGACGCTGGAGCCGGGGAAGCGGTATGAGGTCCGCGGCTGGGTGCGCACGGAGGATCTGCGTGGGAGCGGGGCGGGGGCGACGTTCGCGATTGAGTGGTGGCGGGACAACGGAGAGTACATCGCCGGTGTCTATCCTGGCGGGTGCTCGGGAAACACCCCCGACTGGACCGAGGTCCGCGGCATCACCGCCCGCATTCCCGATGACGCGGGGAAGATCAACCTGCTGGCCTACTGTCGCAAGGGCTTTGTCGGTACCGCCTGGTTCGATGACCTGTCGGTGCGCGTGTACGAGGGCCCGCTGGTGGAGCGCATGGCCACCAGCCTGTACCGGGGCGAGACCACCGGCGGCGCGGTCAGGGCCCATGTGGGGCTCAACCTGCTGGACTACGACTATGCTCCCGGGGACATTGCGGCTCACCTGGTGATCCTGGACGGGGCGGGCGCGGCGGTGCACACCATCGAGCCGCTGGAGATAGCCGCCGAGAGCGCCGTCTTCGCGTTCGACACCACGGCCCTGGCCCCCGGCGACTACACTCTTCGCGCCGTGGCGCAGAGCAGGGACGGCAGGCTCTCGGGGCAGGCGGAGGAGAGGCTGCACCGGGTGGATGCGGCGGTCGCGCGCAAGGCCACCATCGACGAGCACCAACGCCTGATCGTGGACGGCGAGCCCTTCTTCCCGCTCGGCACCTACTGGAACACCTGTGCCGGCGATGAGCGCAGCATGACCAAGGAGAAGCTGGACATCTACGCCGAGTCGGACTTCAACTGTCTGATGCCCTACGATTCGCCTAATGTCGGGATCGAGCAACTGGACTATGCCCACGACAAGGGCCTCAAGGTGATCTACAGCGTCAAAGACTTCTTCGTCGGCAAGCACGGGATCAAGACGGTTGAGGGGGAGCGTGAGACGATCGCCCGGTATGTGGAGCGGTACAGAGACCACCCGGCGATCGTGGCCTGGTACATCAACGACGAGCTGCCCATCGAGATGTACGACAACCTGCGGCAGCATCAGGTATGGATGGAGGAGCTGGATCCGGGGCGGCCGACCTGGGTGGTCTTGTACCAGATCGCCGAGGTGGGCAAGTACCTGGGCACCTTCGACGTGATCGGTACCGACCCGTACCCCATACCGGATAGCCCGCCGAAGCGGGCTCTGGACTGGACCCGGCGCACGGTGAGCGGGACGCTGGGGCTCAAGCCCGTCTGGATGGTGCCGCAGGTGTTCAACTGGACGGCATACCGCTATCGCCGGGACGGGGAGACCATCGTGCGCGGCCCCACGGCCCTGGAGATGCGCAGCATGGCCTGGCAGTGCATCTGCGGAGGGGCCAATGGGCTCATCTTCTACTCCTGGATGGACCTGTGGCGCATGGAGGACCTGGGGCTGGAGAAGTTCGAGGACCGCTGGCCGGATGTGGCGGCCATGGCCGCGGAGATCTCGCGCTTCATCCCCGTCCTGCTGTCGACCGAGGAGCCCCTGCCGCTGGAAGGCGTCGAGGGCTCAAAGGACGTGGCCTGGCGCCTGTATGCCAGGGAGGGCAGCACGTACCTGGTGACCGTCAACAGCGACGGCGAGCCGTGCGAGGCCACCTTCAGCTTCACCGAACCCGTGCTTCGTCACGAGACCTTGCTGGGCGCCGACACCGTGGAGCACGATGGGGCGAGACTGCGGGTGCGCTTCGAGGGTCTGGAGCCGAAGGTGATCCGGCTGGAGCCGTGAGCGGCTCGACCGGCGCTCAGGGGGCGATGGCCACCCGCAGGATGGTGGGATCCTGCTCGGCGCGGGCGAAGGCCTGCTCCCATTGGTCGAGGGCATAGACCTCGGCCACCACACCGTCGAACCCGTAGCCCCCGCGCCGATGGGTGAGAAAGTCCACGGCTGTCCGCAGGTCTTCCGGGATGTAGTTGTGCACGCCCTGGAGGCGCAGGTGCTTGAAGATGATGTTCTGCATATCCAGCTCCGCCGTGGCCCCGGGGTAGACGCAGCCGGCGATGATGTAGGCGCCGCCGGTGCGCAGTCCGGCAATCCCGGAGGGGATCACCTGCGCCTGCCCGCAGACCTCCACGGCCAGATCGAAGCCGCGGCCATGGGGGAGCAAGTCCGCGCTATCGTTGCCGGAGGCGTCCAGTGTGTGAGTGGCGCCGAACTCGGCGGCCCGGGCGAGGCGCTCGGTCGATACGTCGCTGACGGCGACGATCGCCGCGCCCGCCCGGGCGCTGAGCGCGGCCACCGACAGCCCCAGCAGGCCGGCGCCCTGGATCAGGACGCTGTCGCCCGCCTGCACTTGCCCCTGGCGGACGATGGCCGCCGCCGTGGCCACCGCGCAGTTGGCGAACACCGCGGACGCGTCCGGCAGGTCGTCGGGCAGGCGGCAGATTGTCGTGCCGGGAGCCAGATAGCAGTACTCCGCAAAGCCCCCACTCAGCGGCGGGTCGCAGGACAGAAGCCGGTGCCCGTACTTGAACAGAGACACGCACTTTTGCGGCAATCGGTGGGTGCAGAAGAAGCACTCGCCACAGCTTGCGGCGATGCTCCAGGTGACGCGATCGCCCACATCCAACCCCTTCCCCGCCGCACCCCGCGGAGCACTCTCGCCCACAGCGGCGACCTCACCGACGATCTCGTGCCCCAGGACCAGTGGGCCGCCGGGACTGCGCCGCCCCGAGACGGTGTGCAGATCTGAGCGGCAAAGCGAGCTTAGGGTCACGCGGACGATGACTTCGCCGCGTCCGGGGTCGCGCAGGGGGAAACGCTGCATCCGCAGGCGCTGTGGACCGGGATCGTAGACCAGGGCGCGGCAGTCGGCGGGCAGAGCGGGCATGATGGCCTCCGCGGGAAAGCGTGGGTGGGAGTGGTGATCGACAGACCAGAGGCTAACCGCGCGGGGCGGTTGCGTCAAGCAAGGGGAGGTCAAGAGCGGGCGCGGGAGGGTGGCGAGCGCGGCGCGGGGAATGGGAGGGGTGGTGGGCAGGGCACAGGCCCGCGCCCTACAGAGGCTACGTCGGCGCGGTACAGGCCCGCGCCCTACAGAGGCTACGTCGGCGCGGTACAGGCCCGCGGCCTACAGAGGCTACGTCGGCGCGGTACAGGCCCGCGCCCTACAGAGGCTACGTCGGCGCGGTACAGGCCCGCGGCCTACAGAGGCTACGTCG
>CAZXDD010000449.1:4797-6714 GCA_964639415.1 uncultured Armatimonadia bacterium | reverse complement strand
CGAGCCTACTCGAAAAGTTAGAAGAACCTTAAACCTTAATCTTCCGTACAGGCTCAGGTCGCGGGGAGGAACCGGCAAGCTCTACCGAGAAGCATCAGGTGTCGAGAGCCAATCACCAGCACCGGCCCGATTGAGCCGCTGAAGAGCCACGAAAGCAGAGCCTTCCCGTGAGGATTTCGAGCCGCGGCCACTTCCATCACATTTCCTCTTCGCGCCGCACCCCAAGGCTGCTGGTGATCGCCTGCCTCCTGCTCCCCGCCCTGTCGTGCCACTGGCCAAAGCCCGCTCACTCACAGCCGGCCGTGGACAGGCTCCTGGCGGGCATGCCCGAGCTCTTCGAGGCCACCGGCGCGGGCCCCGCACCGACGGAGCTCTTTGACACCCACCACTTCGCCTGGGCCATCGCCCTGGACTGCCGCCGCTCGGCGGTCTCCTCAGGTGCGCTGTCCTCGGCCGCGGCCCTCCTGCAGCGCTTGCTGAGCGCCGAGGCGATTGCGGCGCCGGGCGACCTGATCTGCATCTACCCGTTCGGGAACAGCAACCTGCGCAGCGAGACGCTGGAGCTGTCGCTGGTGGAGGAGGAGTACCGCCGGCAGATGCAGGCGCTGCGCGACTGCGTGCCCTCGGCCGAGGCCATGCAGCGCTGGGACACTCTCTCGGCCCGCAGCGGGCAGGTGACTGCCCGGGACGCGCTCACCTCGGCCGCCCGATGGCTGGCAGGGGAGTACAGACGGGGCTGGCGGCATCTGGGCCTGATCGTGCTGACCGATGACCTCTCGCAGTTGGTGGCGGCCACCGGGCGAGGGCCCCAGCGGAGCAGCAGGCCCTTCGAGGCCGCGGACTTCGGCCTCCCCGGCGGCTCGGTGAACTCCGCCTATCTGGACCAGACATTTTCCGGCGCTCTGGCCTGTGCCTGGCTGGTGGTGTCGCCGGCCGACGCCGACGCGGTGGACCGGATAGACTGCTGCGGCGGGGAGCGGCGGGTCGCGAGCCGGAGAGAGCTGGCGGAAGCGTCTTTGCCGCGCTGGGGCGCGATCCGGGGCACGGTGCGGGGCGCCGATGGGCGGCCGGGGCCGAGTCTGTGGGTCTCGGCAGGCCGAGGGTTGACCGCAGCCAGCTCACAGACCAATGGCACCTACGAGATCCTCGTGCCCGGGCCGGGCCGCTATGTGCTCACGGTGGCCGATGCGCAGCGGACCTCGGACCGCCCCTTTCTCATCGCCGACCTCAGCGACCGCTCCACCGCTGCCGACGGCCTGAACTTCACCGTCGGACAGGCCGCACAGGGGCCGCGCATTGACGGCTTCGTGGTGGCCTTGGACAGCGCTGGCCGCTTCCCGGTGTCCGGCTTTGCCCGGCTGAGAGTCGACCTGCTGGACCAGGGGACACGGACGCAGGCGCACAGCACCGTTACCGATGCACAGGGGCGCTACGTCTTCGACGGCCTCGCCCCCGGCGGCTACCTGGTCAGCGCAGGCGGCGGCGGAAGCAATCTGGAAGTGTCCAGTCACATCTTCGCAGACGGCGGGCGCCTGGTGGCCCCACCTCTGGCGCTGCCTGTCCCCAGGCCGTGGTGGCCGCTGCCGGCCGCCGTCGCCGCCCTGGCTCTCGCCCTGATTCTCACGCTCCGGGCGGCCCTGCGAAGCTGCGTCATCGTCGTCGCACCGGCCGAGGGTAACGAAGGCGGCCCCAGACAGGCCATCTTGAGCCCGCTGTCGCGGCTGATCGTGCGCCAGGACCCCGGCCTCTTCTCCGCCCCGGTGGCCACGGTAACCAAGCGCCCCTTCGCCCGCCCACGGGTCACCGCCGCCCGGAACGCCCACATTGCCCAGGGCGATGCCCGACAGGCCCCGCGACGCGGCGCGCCGCTGACCTCATCCGTGGTCGTCGAGATGGAGGGACGACGCTGGCGAGTCG
>CAZXDD010000449.1:0-4787 GCA_964639415.1 uncultured Armatimonadia bacterium | reverse complement strand
GGCGGGGTGCGGCGCGGCGACGTGACCGGCGTGGAGCTGGAGCAGGTCGGCGCCCGCGCGGCCCTGCACACCACCGCAGTGGCGCCTCCGCCGCCCCCACCCGCACCGGCCCCGGCGCCCGAACCGGCGCCGAAGCCGATGCCAAGCAGCAGGCCCTCGGAGCCCGGAGCGAAACGGCGAGCGAGTACCTCAGAGCCGCGGCCGGACACCGGCGACTGGGAGCTATAGGCCATGGGCGCCGACAATTGGGGACGGCCATCGCGGAACGGCTCGCCACCGCCGCCGCCGGGCAAGCCGGCGGCCACGTGCGAACTGCGTGACTTTGCCGCAACACTCACAGTGGCCGCGGACATCGGCCCCACGGCAATCGCGCTGGATGCCGCGCGCCTGGCCGCCGATGCACGGGCGGCCACCGCCGCGCTCAAGCTCAGCGCCGAGCTTCTCCACCACCTGCCCCCGGACTGCCGCCTGGGCGTCTACTTCCTGGGCTCCCCGGAGCCGCTGCCCGAGACCGAGTTGCTCGCCCAAGGGCCTCGCGAGATCGCCCGGGCGGCGGGCAGTATCAGCGTCCTGCGCCCGGTGCTCAGAGGCCTGCAGGCCCGCCACGGCGGCCTTCAGGGCGCGCGCCTGCTCGTCCTGGGCGCCGGCCCGATCTACGACCTTCCCGATCTGCTCGACACCCCGGCACTTCGCCCGGTGATCCTCTGCTCCTGCGACGGCGCAGACCTGCTGCCCCCCGGGGACTCCGACGAGGGCCTCGCCACCACCGAGGCCCGGGCCGGGGCGATCCTCACCCGCCTCGCCGGCGCCGGAGCCCAGGTGCGACTTTTCGCCCCGGGGTTCTGCCCCTACTCCTGGGACAACGACCGCTATGAGCTGCGCGTCGAGCAGGGGCAGATCCTGCTGCAGACGCTCCCGGACCAGGTGGCGGCCGGCCTCTCGGTGGACCTCCTGTTCCTGGCTCCCAGCCCAACCACGGTCGTGACGGCCGACGTTACCGGGCCCGACGGCACGGTGACCCGGCGTAACCTGACCGCCACTCCCACCGCCCCTCCGCACTGGTCCGGGGGATTGCGGTACGGCGGTCGCCTGGCCGGGCGCGAGCTGACCGCATTCCGCAGCATCATCGAGGGCACACGCTTCCTGTGCCCCATCTGTGAGGCCACACACGCGCCCACCGAGACGCTCTGCCGGATCACCTCCGAAGCCGGAGTACCGATCTTCCGCTGCTTCGACTCCTCGGGGGAGCGGGTGACCGTCTTCAGAGTCACGGACACCGATGATGTCGATGTCTATACGGGCCCCGGCCCGGTGCTGCGGCCCACTGCGGACACGGTGGTCGTGGCACGCCCGAGGCCCTCGGTACACCGCTTCGATCCGGGCACGGGTACATGGCGGCGGCGAGACCTGGTGAACTACGAGCCCATCGGCCCGGTGAGGGTTGCGGTACCCGACCGGCTGGGTGAAAAGGCCGCCTCGCCCCGCCCGGCGCAGCCGTAGAGGCGCCGCCGAGAAGCCGGCCCTCGCCGAGAGTGTCATTCCGAGAGCGTCCGCTCCCGGCAAAAGCGGTTCGAGGGATCCCCCGGGACCCAGGGTAGTGGGGGCGGGACCAGTTCGCGTGGCGCCAATCGCCGCTCTGCACACTCCCGCGATTGCGGTGCAGACGCCGTCGCAGACCCAGACTCGGACCCGGAGGGGATCCGCGTGGCTCCAGTGAGGACAATCCAGGCCGGGCAGGTGATCTACGGCAAGTTCCCCTCGGACTACCGCGGTGGCGGCTCCCGGGACTTCACCCACCTGGGCTTCACTCCGGGCTTCTGCGACGAGCGGATCATCAACGCCATCCAGTGGTACCTGCTGGGCGAGACGCCACCTCGGCCCGCCGCGTCCACGCGACGCATCTTCAAGGTCATCGGCCGGGGCGAGGGCGCCGTAGCGGCATTGGGCGAGCTGAGGCCGGCCACCTACGCCGACGCCGCGGGCCGGATGGAGCAGTACGTGGCCCACCTGCTGCTCTTCCACGCCGATGAGTTCGAGACCGAAGCCGGCGCCAACCCGTTCTACATCTTCGACCAGTTTCGATTCGTCCGCGACATCCATGAGGCGATGGCCGCCGTCCCCGGGCTGGCTGAGCCGATCGAGGTGAGCTTCGAGCCCCGGCGAGACCTGGGCTATGAGGAAGCGCTGCGCTGGGAGCAGGCGGCGCCCGGCCATCTCTCCGCGCTGGTGCGCCTGGCCCTGGGGGCCCACGAGCTGACGCACGACACGCCCCCACGAGGCATCGCTCTGATAGGCGATATCGGGCACAGGGAGGCCACGCTGTGCGGTCTGATGGCGCTCCTGGTACCGGAGGACCGGCTCGCCTGCTCCTTCAACACGGAGGCTGCATCCGGGGTCAGCAGTCCCGACGCGGAGTGGCACCTGTGGGCCTGCGGCGCCCCGGGAAGGCTGCCCACGAACCGCTACACCAACGTCGATGTGGAGCGGATGACGGTGGAGGACCAGACCGGCTTGCCTGCGGCGCGTCCGGGGCCGTATGGGGAGTGGCTTCTGGACCAGCTCGATCATGGAGCCGGCGTCGAGGGGATACTCCAGGGGAGGACACAGGCGATCCGGGCCGCAAGGATCTGCAGCGGCGAGACCCCCTTCGACGCCGAAACCTGGCACTCGCTGCAGCCGGTGGCCGAGGAGGTCGCAGGCCTCGAGCAGGTCGCGGAGATCGTGGATCAGCGCGTCAGTCATTTCGCGGCTCAGCACATGGCCCCCCACGCGCCGAACCTGGCCCGGCCCGACCGGGTGCGCGGGCTGCTGGGCGCGCGCCCCGTCTCGGAGCGCATCGCCCTGTTGGGCAGCCCGCAGGCCTTCGTCCAGCAGATGCTGGTCGGCCGCCTGGCCGCCGGTGGCGTCATGGACCTGGAGGAGGCCGCTGAGTGGGAAGCGCTCATCAGCGCCCTGGGGATGCGCGAGCACGCCTTGCCCGCGCTGTTCCTGGCCGCACTACCCCTGCGCCGCGGCCGCGACAATCACTCGGAGGATTCCGGGTCACAGCGCCACTCGCGCACCGCGTTCCGCCAGTGCCTCGAGCGGGCCTCCGAGGGCCCGGGGACGCCCGGGTGGTACTATCGCGAGTGCTGCCGCTGGCTCACGTCAACGGGCCTGGTTCGCCCCGTGGACCTCTTCCTGCCCGGGAAGGTCGAGACCCTCCTGCGCGTGGAGTGCGTGCTGGAGCAGCTCGCGGCCGACCCGCAACAGTTGACGCAGCTCACCTTGACCGTCTGCCCCGAGTACCGCGGCAACCCTCCCCCACCCACACCCGACGCCATGGCCCTGGCCTCCGAGCGCGTGCTTCCGCTCTTTGCCAACCTCTCCGAGCGGCAGAAGAGCGACATCCTCACCTTCGCCGGCGGGCTTCCGGACTCGGTGCGGTACGCGCTGGATGATGGCCCCGCGTTCCTGGACACAACGCCCGGACCGGCCGCCGAGCGACCCGAGGGTGCCCGCCGCGGACATCACAGGACCGGCGACAGGCCGGGATGGCGGGACAGACTGACGCCCTCCATCGCCTGGCTGATACTCATTCTCCTGGTCATCATCTGCGCCATCGGCCTGGCCGTCTACGGTCCTCCGGGGCAACCGCCGCCGGGCCCGGCCGGCACGGTTCAGAACGCTGCGCCGGCGGCGCCCGGCAGCGGGCACCCGTCTCCCCCTCAGAACGCTCGGTCTGAACCGGGGCTGAAGGCAGCGATGCCGGAGCCATGACCGCGGGTACACATCTCAGGAGCCATCACGCAATGCCTGCCCACAGGAACGTCGCACTGCTCTGCCCCGCCTGCGGACACAGAACCACTCCCGCCCCCGGACCGGGCGGCTACGTCTGCCGCCGCGCCGGGTGTGGCGCCGAGCTGGAGCCTTCCTACGTGGAGGAGGCCCTGCCCCAGACCGTCATCGCCTGCGTCGGGTTCACCGGCCACGGCAAGACCCTCCTGCTCACCTCGCTCCTGGGCTCTCTGGTCGACGGGCGCAAGCACAACCTGGGACAGGGAGCGCTGGTGGAGACCATCAACCCCACGGCGTTCAACCTCGTCGTCCAGCACTGGCAGGCCCTGGAGAGGGGCAATATGCCGCCACCGACCGGTAGGGCCTTCCAGGCCCCCGGCATCTGCCGCGTCCAGGGCATCGACGGCATCCCGCCCCGCAACCTTATCTTCTTCGACGTCGCCGGCGGGGTGTTCGACAAGTGGGACCCCAATGCCACCGAGCCCGGCATCGTCTCCATGTTCGGCCTCGCCGACGTCCTCTGGGTCATCTGCAGCGCTCTGGACCCCCAGGTCAAGCCCCATCTGCAGCTCCTGATGCAGGCCTATGTCAACCACACCACCTCGCACCCCGGAGGAGCGGCCCTGCTGCGCAGGAAGAGGGTGGTCGTCACCTATACCAAGGCCGACCGGCTCTTGTCCGCCCTCGAGAAACTCGGCTATGCCGACGTGGCCAATTACCTCGTGGACGACCCGGCGCCGGTGGACCGCGAGTACAGAAACGTGCTGAAGTACGTCTCGGGTCGTCTGGCGGACTTCACCTGCAAGTACGTCCCCGGCGGTCCCGGCTTCCATGCCATGTGCAGCGCCAGGTTCCACTCGCTGGACTACGCCGTCGTCTCGGCCCTCGGCTGCGAGACCGACGGCCACAACCGCCTCACCCAAGCGGTGAACCCCAGACGCATCGTGGACCCACTGATGCTCTCGTTGGAGAGGTAACCGCGGGGCGAACGGCAGGAAACAGGTGACAGG
>CAZXDD010000448.1:0-6728 GCA_964639415.1 uncultured Armatimonadia bacterium | reverse complement strand
TTGGAAGACCGCGGGCACGGAGGTGTTCGGTCGGGGTTGTGGGTTCTGGCGTCTGGCGTGTGCCGAACGGTGCGGTCTTGGAAGACCGCGGGCACGGAGGCCTGAGCCACGCGCCACGGTCGTTCCCGCCGTCAGGAGGTCTCACCCATGCCGCGATACCTGCTCTGTCTGGGTGTTCTCGTCGCCACGATCGGCTCCGCACGGGCCATCGAGACGGGCCTGGTGGCCCATTGGACCTTCGACGAGGGGGAAGGTGACGTCGCCGGCGACGTCACCGGCAATGGCCACGACGCCGCCCTCCGCGGCGTGGACTGGGTGCCCTCTTCCCGGGGGCACGCGCTGCGCTTCGACAGCAAGGACGACCTGGCCCGTTACGGGCAGGTCGACACTATGAACCTCAGCGGCGACATGACCCTGGCCGTGTGGGTCAAGACCGACGCCTCCGTGGAGTCGGGCACAAACCGCATCATCATCGGCGACACCGGTGTGGGTATCGAGCGCAATTTGAACCTGCGCATGGACGGCTACGGGTACCTGCGCTTCGAGTGGGCGGATGGGACGAGCAACGCCTCCCTGCTGGCCCCCGCCGCCCTGCTCAATGGCACCTGGAAACACGTGGCCGTGGTCGCCGACAGCGGCCAGATGGTGGCCCGGATGTACGTGGATGGGCGGCAGGTGGCCGATATGAC
This sequence comes from uncultured Armatimonadia bacterium, assembly GCA_964639415.1. Taxonomy (GTDB): domain Bacteria; phylum Armatimonadota; class Zipacnadia; order Zipacnadales; family JABUFB01; genus CAYRFY01. The sequence continues at coordinate 6,039 of CAZXDD010000448.1, read as the reverse complement.
CATGCCCCTGCCCATCAGCACGGCGCCTGTCAAGGAGCGTGTGACCGGGTGGTTCTACAACGGCTACTTCCAGGGCGAGCTCGATGACATCCGGCTCTACTCCCGGGCCCTGTCCGAGGAGGAGGTGGTCCGGCTCTATACCTCGGAGGCCGATGTGGAGATAGGCGGCACGCAGGTGTTGCTGGACACCTCCGCCTCGCCCCCGGCGGGCATCTGCAGCCTGACGCTGCGCAACCATGCCGCCGAAGCCCGGCGCCTCTCGCTCAGCGGAGGCGACGCCGAGCCGCAGGAGCTGCTCCTGGAGCCGGGGGCACGGACCCGGGTCGCCATCGGCCGGGTCTCGCTCACTCCGGTGTGGGAGGGCCGCACGGACCTGTTCATCTGTGACGAGACGGCGCCGAGGCTCACCGTGGCCACTCACGGCGGTGACGCCACCGATACCCAGCAGGTCGCCATGGCCTCCCAGTTGGCCCTGGAGCCTTTGGCCGTCTCCGTGCAGGATTCCTGGCAGGCTCAGGCCACAGGGGCGAGAGACACCGCGGTGGCGGTGAGTGTGGCCGTGCCGGGCGGGCAACTGGCCCATGCCGTGCTGCGCCTGAGGCTGGTCTCCCGCGAGACGGGGCAGGAGGCCCTGGTTCACGAGGTCCACGCTCCCTCCGCGGCCGCCGACATAACCCTGCACACCGCCGCGCTGCCCTGGGGCGCGTACGACATGACGGTCTGCCTGCTCAACCGCGACGGCACCGAGGTGGCCTCGACCCGGCGCCTGGCGACGGTGCTCCCCGACGGGGCGCAGCGGGTACGTCCGCTGAACAACCTGGTCAGCGAGCTGCTGGACGCGAGGGCCGGGGGCCTGCTGTCCGCGCGGGAGATCCCCTTCATGGCCCCCAGGGACGGCTGGGTGTGGTTCCGGGCGGCCGGTCAGTGCGAGGTGCGTCTGGGAGATGAGGGCCTGCTCTCGGTGGCGGCGGGAGAGCCTCCGGCCGAGACGATGCGGCTGCTCCCGGCGGGGAAGCACACGCTGAGGCTTACCGGTACGCCCACGGAGCTCACCGTCCGTGCCGTCCCGGCCCTGCTGTACAACGTCTATCCCTCCTCCACCCAGATCCAGCCCTTCGGCACCCACACCTGGGAGCGCCTGAGCAAACACACGCTGCCCAACACCAACACGATCGAGAGCCAGGTGATTGACACCCCGGAGCATCGCCGGTGGCGTGAGCAGGGCGGGATGTGGATCGCCAACGTCCAGGCTCCCGGTCTGGTGGACAAGCAGGCCTGGACCGCGGAGGATATGCTGGAGGTCTGGCGCAGGCCCCGCAACTGGGACCTCTCCGCCATCGACGGCATCCAGGTGGACGAGTATTACCCCGGCAACCCGTCCACCGAGAACGTGCGCGCCGCGACACTCTCCATCGCGCGGCTGTCGCAGGACCCGGCGTTCGCGGGCAAGCTGTGGATCCCCTTCGTGGTGAACATGCACGGCAGCCCCACCGCGGAGCTGTTCATGAAGACTTCCCTGGGCTGCGGCTGGCCGTTCTCGGTGGAGGTCTACGTGGGGGAGGAGCCCGACGAGGCCACAAACCTGCAGGCCATCGCGTCCCGCTTCCGCGCCGTGGCCCAGGACTGGGAGCGGGCCTACCCCGGCTCGATGCGCCGCGCCATCTTCACCCCCATGTACTCCTACCTGCCCTACTGCACCACCAACCGCTCGCCCGAGGCGGACTTCCGGGTGCATCTGGACATGCAGATGCAGCTTCTCGCCACCGACCCGGCGTTCTTCGCGCTATGGGGTGTGCAGCCGTACCGGTCCAACTACGTGGACGAGGAGATCCAAAGCTGCATGGGGCTGCTCCTGCGGCACTACTGCATCGAGGGCAGGACGGAGCGGATGGGGGACGACCCCTACGAGCTCAGGCACGTGGCCGACCCGGACTTCGCGGAGGGGACGAGCCATTGGCAGGTTGCGGCCGCCGAGGAGGGGAGCATCGGCGCGGGCAAGTTCGTCGGCTACGGCACGCTGCAGGGCCGTTACCCCTGCCCGTCCTTCGGCGACACGTTTCTGCTCATGACCCGGAGCGGCCGGCGGCCGAACACCGTTCGCCAGGAGCTCTCGGGCCTGACGCCGGGCCGGCTGTATTCGCTCAAGGTCATCACCGGCGACTACGGCGACCTCACCGGCGGTCAGAGCCGCAAGGACACCCAGGTGCTCTCGATCCAGGTGCAGGGCGCCGAGGTCCTGCCGGGTGGCTTCAGCCATGCCTTCCGCAGCGCCCGCGGCCCGGAGCCCTTCACCATGCAGACGCCCTTTTGGATGACCTACCACCGGCTCCAGTTCCGGGCCCGGGAGGAGCCGGCCACGCTTGCGCTGAGTGACTGGGCCGGCGGAGACACTCCCGGCGGCCCGGTCGGGCAGCAGATGATGGTGAGCTTCGTGGAGGTCCAGCCGGTGTTGGAGGAGGAGTGAGGCGGGGGAGAGGCGGGGTGCACTCTGCTACCCCTCCAGCCGGTAGCACAGGACCGCCAGTGTATTGGGCCTCAGCTCGTAGGTCATGCTCCGCGGATCCGGCTCCGTCCATGCCTTCGGGCCCTGCAGCGTCACCGCATCGGGCGCGGCGATTGTGTTCTCGGTCAAGTAGCTCTCGGCTCCCACCTCATAGGCCTCCACGGCGGGAGCGAGGGCGGTATCGCGTATGCGGATACGGACCTGCACCGGTTCATGGGCATCCTTGTTCAGCAGCGCCAGGTAGACACGGTCACCGCTGCGCGAGGCGCAGTGCGTGATACGGTCAAAGGCGTACTGCGGGTCGTTGTAGAGCCCGTCGGGCGGCGCCGCGATGACGTTGTCTCCCGTGAGGCCGGAGGCGACTAGCTCCTCGCCCCGCTGCTCGCTGAGCAGCTTGAACGCCCAGTACACGGGCATACGGAAGCCATAGCCCTCGTCGGTGCACTTCCCTTTGTACGAGATGCCCTGCTCCCGCGTGGTGTGGATCGAGAACAGCGCCTGCGCGTCATTGCAGAAGGTGTGCCAGAAGGCGGCGTGAATGCCCTCGGAGGGCACGCTCTTTTCCATCAAGAACATGAGGATGTCGGCCAGGAACACCGCCGAGGACATGGTGCGCATCAGCGAGCCGCGGAAGCTCTGCTCGTAGGCCATGAAGATGGCGCCGGTCCAGTCTCCGGACCACTCGCCCACGATGATCTTCGGCGGCGGCTGCTGCCGGCACCGCTCGGCGGCGAGCTTCATCACCTGCTCGTAGCACTCGCGGAACTTGGTGCCCCAGCAGTAGTAGTGCTTCCACTCGTCGTCGGTGCCCAGATAGGGCCAGTCGCCGCCCCAGCCGTTGGCGGCGTAGAAGTGCCAGTCGAAGTAATCCACCTCGACCCGCAGATTCTCGAGGAACGCCACGGCGAACTCGCTGCTGGTGGAGAAGTTGATGTCGGGGGCGCCGGGCTCGAGCTTCATCCCGGTGATCGGGCGCTCGACGTTGATGAAGGGCACCAGGATCTTGGCACCGGGCGCCATGCGCCGGATGATCGGGACCAGCCGCTCCAGGGCCCGGGCGTACTCCGCCGCGCCCGCGGCGTTCTCGTGGAACCCCTGCGGGTAGCTGTGGACCTCATTGCCCAACTGCCAGTAGCGGATCTTGTACGGCTCTGGCCGGCCGTTGGCGGCGCGCCTGGCCGCCCAGTCCACCCCGTCGCCGTCCACATCGCCCTCGCCCACCAGGTACTCGATGTAGCCACGCACCGACTCCTCGGGCTCGCCGACGAAGTTGATCTGCATCAGCGGCTCGATGCCGAATCGCTCGCACAACTGCACGAAGGTGTCCAGGTCGTAGACCTCTGTGGGATGGCGCTCGGGGTTCTGGCCGATATGGTCCTGCCAGTAGAAGTTGGCCCAGGAGCCCCTGTGGTCATCGCGGTTGAACACGAAGCCGCCCGGGTAGCGGGCGATGCGCAGACCCGACTCGGCGATGTCGGCCTCGACTTTGGCCAGGTCCGCCGGAGCACGGAGCGGATTGGTCTTGGCGTCGATGCCGGCGCCGAACACATACGGGCTAATGGGGCCGATGACCTGCTGTGGGAAGACCTCTACGTCGACGCCGAGCCCCTGGGCCGGGCCCGGAGGGCAGGCCGAAAGAGCCACCAGGGCCACCAAAGTCCCGGTCTTCAGGTAACGCCGGCTGATGTTCCCCACAGCGTGCCTCCATCCGTGTCGTTTCGCGGCCTCAGCGACTCACCATTTCGCCGTCCGGCCCTGTGTTGCCCTCCCAGACCAGCCCATGGTTGCCGCTCAATACCAGCGGCGCCCCCGACTCCAGCAGTCGGTTACCCGTCAGCCTTGCCCCCTCGGTGCCCTCCACCACCAGCCCGCCCCAGACCTCATTGCCACTCAGGACGATGTCGTGAATCGCCCGGGGCACGGCGCCCGCCTGCGGTGACGCGGCGTGGCCGCTCGGGCCGCCCGAAAACACTACCGCGTGCGCGGGATTGCCCCGTCCGCGCCTGAGGACGCAACGCTCGAGGCGCACGTGGTGCGGGAAGCCGCCCTCCACGTGCTCGCAGTAGAACCACAGCAGGGCCCGCACGTCGCAGGCCTCAAGCCGGACGGGTGACTGCATCCGGCAGCTCATCTCGATCCGGCACCGCCGCAAGGTGGTGTCCGGGTTGCACCGGGCTGCATCCCAGAGCATCGTCCCCTCTCCGAGACCCGGGATCGGTGCCTCGAGGGTCAACGTCCACATTGGCGCGGCGGGTTGCCCCTGAATCGGCTCGGGCTCCGGCCCGGGCTCCGCGGACAGGATCCGCGCCGTGCCCAGAAGACGCCCGGCCGGCTCGTCCGCCGCCGTCAGAGTCGCTCCGGCGTGCCAGGGGATGGGCAATAGCGGAAACCTCTGGCGGACCTCGATCTGCGTGGGCGCGAGCACCCGCTGTAGCTCGCTGCAGTGGGTGGAGACGTTGAAGGCGTCGTCGTTCATGCCCGCGAGGACGCAGTCCTCCCACAGCAGCGAAGCGCTGTTGCCCTTGACGTGGAACCCGTCGCGCCACACGGACATCAGCCGACCGCTTTCGGGCTTGGCCCGGATGCTCACGCGCCGGAAGGTCACGCTCCCCCGGTTCCGCGCCACCTCGAAGCCGAACCACGGCGCCGACCACAACTCCACATCCTCCATCGTGACGGTGTCATTGTCGACCATCGCGAAGCACGGTCCGGGCCCATAGCGATGGGCGCTCCCGGGCACGGGGAGGCTGATGCGCCACTCACCGGCGAGCACCTGCTCGAAGCCGTCGCAACCCTCGGTGGCGTACACCCAGGCTCTGTCCGCGGCATCTCCGGGCTCGATCCGCTCGGTCCAGTAATGCCGGCTCAGCGGGCCATAGGGACCCTCATGCCAGAGCATGGAGAAGAACGCCTGCTCCCCGTCCTCGCCGGTCGGCTCGCCAACCGGAATGCGGCGGCCCTCCGCCACCCGCACCTGCAGGCGGCGCCCGGCTGCATCGACACCAATGACGGTGGCATCCACGAAGGGCAGGGGGCTGAAGTCCACGTTGAGCCCCCGCACGAGCACACGGGTGCAGTCGCGCAGGGAGAGGAACCGCAGGTATGGGTCGAGGATGAAGGTGCTCCCGCCGCCGTCGAGGGTGAGATCGCTCATGCCCGCCAGGGGGAACACGTACCGGCTCGCGGCGGTCCTCACAGAGTACGTCTTGCCCGCGGCGAACTGCAGCCGCACGGGCCCGTGCACCGCCGCGGCGGCCGCCAGCAGTCGCCCGATCGCCGGGCCGTCGTCGGTGACACCGTCGCCGATGGCCCCAAAGGCCCGGGCACTCAAGACGCGGGGCGTTACGTCCGCCGCGCAGGCCAGGGCCCCGGCAAGCAGCAGTAGCGTCGGCAGGCCGATGGGGACTGAAGTCACGGGTTCGCCTCCGGTGCGCAGGTCTGCTCCACCATCTGGTTCCCTCTGTCGGCACGAGCACCTTCTACGGCGGGGGTGACGGCGGGGGTGACGGCGGGGGCAACGGCGGGGGCAACGGCGG
>CAZXDD010000447.1:0-6736 GCA_964639415.1 uncultured Armatimonadia bacterium | reverse complement strand
GGCAACGGCGGGGACGGTCCCGCAGCGCGGGAGCGGGAACGGACGCCGTGAGCCGTGTGGAGGGGCCGAGTGTGCAGCCACCCGGCCCGCGGCCGTCCGACCGGCAAGTGCCGACAGGGGCAATCTGTCTCCGCCGTCCTCCTCCGTGCCTCCCCTGATCCGCCGTTAGGCGTTCTCCGCCGTTCTCCGTGCTCTCTGTGTCTCTGTGGTGAGACGTTAGCCGCTCTGTGCCGTTCTCCGCCGGCCGGGAGGACGCGCGCACTCCGGGGGCGAACAGCACCGGGCGCACTCAGCGCCCGACTGTCGGGCGAGACGCCATTTGACAAGGAGACCGAGATGACCGTACGCGTGGGCTTCGTCGGCGCCGGGGGCATGAACTCGGCACACATGAAGAACCTGTCACAGATCAAGGACGCGCAGATCGTGGCCATTGCCGACCTGCAGGAGGAGCGGGCCCGGGAGCGGGCGGCGGAGTACAAGGCCAAGGCCTTCACCTCCTGGAGCGAGATGCTCGACGAGGTGCCCATGGACGCCATGTACGTGGCCGTCCCGCCCTTCGCCCACGAGGGCCAGGAGCAGGCGGCGGCGGCCAAGGGCATCCACCTGTTCGTGGAGAAGCCGGTGGCCGTGGACCTGCAGACCGCAACAGACGTCAATGACGCCATCAAGCGCGCGGGCGTCATCGCCACCGCGGGCTTCCAGGATCGGTATCAGGACATCGTGGCGAAGCTCAAGGGCATGCTGCAGGAGTACAAGCCGGGGCTGATCATGGGCTACTGGATCGGCGGCATGCCGGGAGTCGGCTGGTGGCGGGTGAAGGATCAGTCCGGCGGACAGGCGGTGGAGCAGACCATCCACACCTTCGACATGGCCCGCAATCTCTTCGGCGAGGTGGCCAAAGTGCACTGCACCTACTCCACCGGGCTCATGGCCGATGTGGAGAACTACTCGGTGGAAGACGCCACCTGCGTGAACCTGCAGTTCGAGTCGGGGCTGTGCGGGACGATCTTCTCCGGCTGCTTCCTCAAGGGCTACGGCAAGGTCGGTCTGGACATCTGGTGCCCGACGATGAAGATCGAGTACGCCGGCCGCTCGAGCCTGACGGTGACCGAGGTCGGCAGGGAGCCCGTGACGCACAAGGTGCAAAACGAGTTTCTCAAGGACATCGACGACACGTTCATCCAGGCCGTCGCCAAGCAGGACCAGTCGCTGCTGAAGTCCAGCTATGCCGACGCCTGTCGCAGTCTGGCGATCCCACTGGCGGCCAACCAGTCCATCGAGACCGGCCAGGCCGTGGAGCCGGTCCGCTTCGCCGACTAACGCCGTTGCCTACCGCGCGCGCGGGGAGAACGGCGGAGAACGACTAACGTCTCACCACGGAGACACGGAGAGCAAGGAGTTCCACGGAGAACGGCTGACCACAGAGAACGGCGGAGAGAGATCGTCCCAGTCGGCAATAGCCGCTGGGACGGCCGCGGGCCGGGTATGCGATACAGCCGCACACCCGGCCCCTCCACACGGCTCACGGCGGCCGTTCCCGCCGTTCCCGCCGTCGCCGTTACCGGCCACCCGCCACGGCCGTTCCGCCGTTCCCGCCGCCCCTGTCACCTGTTTCCTGTCACCTGTTTCCTGCCTCTCTGCCCCCGGCACGCGAGTTGCGGTGGCAAAGTGAATGCGGTATGATTGTGGCTCCGTGCCGCTCGCCGGCGATCCTCCATGAGCGAGGTGATGCCGTATTCCGGGCCTACCATCCCCCAACGGCGGGGCGAGCGCCCGTGGCCGAGACGTACCGACCCGATCTGGCGTAGGGGATCGACCTGCCCAGACGGGGCCAAAGTACAGGAGGCACCGAGACGATGCGCAAGGGATTCACGCTGATTGAACTGCTGGTGGTCATCGCGATCATCGCCATCCTCGCCGCTATCCTCTTCCCCGTGTTCGCACGCGCGAGGGAAAAGGCCCGCCAGACGAGCTGCCTGTCCAATGTCAAGCAGCTCTCCCTGGCCTTCCAGATGTACGTGCAGGACTACGATGAGCGCCTGGGGCGCTACTGCTCCTGGCTGGTGGGCAGCTCGTGGAACACGCCCAACGACAAGACCAATCTCAACAAGGGCATCGAGCCGTACGTCAAGAACACCCAGTGCTTCATCTGCCCCAGCTCGGATCTCACCTGGCGCTACGGACCCAATGGGGCATGGACCCCGTGCGGCTCGTATGGCTGGAGCCTGAACGCCACGGTGGACATGCCGACACTCTCGAAGTTCACCGTGGTTTCGGAGACCATCATCCTCGCCGACAGCAGTACGGGCGGGACGTGGATGGGCTACTACAGCGGCGCTATCCAGAACGCCAGCAACCGGCACAACGAGGGCGGTAATGTGGGCTACCTCGATGGCCACGCCAAGTGGATGAAGCACAGCGAGATCATCGGCACCAATGCCATCAACAACTACTGGCGCGGCGGCGGCTGCCCGAACGGGTACTAGAAGCGCGGCCGAGAAGTCCGCCTTCGCCGGGAATGTCATTCTGAGAGCGTCCGCTCCCGGTAAGAGCAGCTCGAGGAATCTCCTGGCATATGGCGAGATCCTTCGCTATCTCGCTGCGCGAGATGAACGCTCAGGATGACATGAGCCGGGCCAGTCGGGCTTTTCGGCCGGGCCAATGGGCTCCTGGGTGTGAGGCGGGGCTTGGCCAGACGCCACTGACAGTGCACGGCACACCGCGGGGCCCGGGAGACCGGGCCCCGCTTGCGTGCCGGCCGTGCCTCGCGACACCCGCCGACGGCAGGAGATCGGCGCGGCGCGGAGAATGGCCTATCTACACCGGGGTCGCGCGTGCTGCGCCTCCCCACACGATCCCGCAGGAGGAGCGTCCACATGCCGGCACCAGTTTCCGAGGCCATCTTCCGAGCCTACGACATTCGCGGGCGCGTGGCGGACCAGATCACCCCGGAGGTGGTGAACCGGATCGCGCGGGCCTATGCCACACGGTTCTCTGGCCGCGATGGGGCCACGCTCGTGGTCGGTCAGGACCTGCGCCCGTCGTCACCGGCGCTGGCCGAAGCGGCCATCGAGGGAATCCTCAGCACCGGCGTCAATGTGGTGGATGTGGGGCAGGCTCCCACTCCGGGACTGTACTTTGCCATCGGACTGTGGGGCCACGACGGCGGCATGGGCATCACCGCCAGCCACCGCCCGCCCGAGGACAATGGGATCAAGGTCCGCATGGGCGACGGCCCCTTCTTCGGCGATGACCTGCAGGCGCTCAAGCACGAAGTCCTCGCCGGCGATTTCGCCACCGGGCAGGGCAACTACGAGAAGCGTGACCTGTACCCCGAGTATTTCCGGATCGCCACGCAGCGTGTGACCATCCACCGGCCCATGCGCGTGGCGCTCGACGTGGGGAACGGGTGCGGGACACTGACGGCACCGCGGCTGCTGCGGGAGTTGGGCTGTGAGGTGCACACCCTCTTTGAGGAGCCCGACGGCACCTTCCCCGGCCGCGGCCCGGACCCCCTCGCCGCCGGCGCCCTCCAGCCGCTGCGGGAGCTGATGGGCCGGGTACAGGCCGAGATCGGCATCGCCATCGACGCCGACGGCGACCGCATCGCCGTGGTGGATGTGGAGGGCAACACGGTGGAGCCGGACCAGTACATGATCCCCGTCTGTCGTGACGCATTGCGGGCCGGCCCGGCCACCATCGTCTCCGAGGTGCGCTGCTCCCAGTCCATCGTGGACGACATCCGCGCCCACGGTGGCGATGTCGACCTGGTCGCCTGCGGCTACCCCTTCATCCTCCAGGCCATGGGGAAGCACAACTCGCCGGTGGGCTTCGAGACCACGGGCCACTGCTACTTCAACGACCCGTACTTCAAGTTCGATGACGCCAGCTTCGGGGCGGCGCGATTGCTCTCCACACTGTCCGCGGGCGAAGACAGGCTCCACGAGATCGTGGCGAGCGCGCCGGTGTACTATCCCGCCGACCCGCCCCGAGTCGCCTGCCCAGACAGCATCAAGTGGGACGTGGTGGCCGCAGTGGCCGACAGCTTCCGGGCGGAGCGTGAGATCAACGAGGTGGACGGTGTGCGCGTGCAGTACGAGGACGGCTGGTCGGTGCTGCGGGCCTCCAATACGGGGGAGGAGCTGGTGATGCGCTGGGAGGGCAATAGCCCCCGGACGCGGGACCGCATCGGCGAGGACCTGCAGCGGCGACTGCAGGAGGCGATCAGGAGGCTGGGGGGAAGCTAGCGCGGCAGGCGGGCGGATGCAGCGGGGTGTCGGTCCAAGCGGCACCGTCGGCCAGTGATGACCCGCCAACCACAACCGGCGCCCACATGGGCGCCGGTTGTGCGCATCGTGGCTGCGCCTGCGCCACAGAGCACACCGGCGCCCCGAGGCGGTCGGGGCTGTCCCGTGCGCTGGCCCCTGCTATCTTCTGGTATCCGTGCCTGGATGCCGGCGGGGCTCTGAGTAGCGCCACGACAGAGGGGTATGGCATCTGTTGGTCGAAAGGGCTCGTCTACTGCCCGGGCCTGATGCTCTCCGAGCGACGCAAGTGGCCCAGTTCTGAGGGAACCAGCTAGCTGGACGGGCAGTGTGCCGAGTACCAGTACAGGTCACTCCACGTCAGCACCGCTCGCATTCAGGGGGAGGGCGCCGCTGATGGCTACCGGCTTCCGGCTGCATCGTCCTGTCGTCAATCCTGGTGTCCCCGATCCCGTCCTGAAGTACTTCCTGGCCCGGTGGGCGGAGCTGTGCAGCCCGACGACCCCGGTGACTGTCTCGGCGCCATCTGTGAGCACCCGCGTCGCCGTCCGCGAGCTGTACGCCCTAGAGAGAGCTAAGCTCCAGAGCGCCCGCATCCGCATGGATAGCAGTGCGCTTGGTGAGGAGGCGCTGGTCCTCATCGGCAACGACCCGGTGATCGGGACTCTGGACGTGGCGACACAGGTCGCGTGCGGAGCCGAGGCTCTACGCGACAGCCTGTCTCGAGGCACTGAGAGCGCAAGGGGCGTGGACGCGCGAGACGAACGCGCGGACCGTACGGCCCGTGGCGCTTGGGCCCAGACCGCGCGCCTTTGCAGTGTGCTACTACACATGCTGGAGGAGGCGGGCTACCGCGAAGCCGCGATAGCGGCGATCGAGGACCAGCTCGATGCGACCGGGGGCAACGTCCTCACCCGATGTCAGCGCATGGACCCGCTGCTGGTCTGCCTCGCGTCCGAGGCGCTGGCTGGCGGCTTCGACGGACACTTCCTGGCCCGGAGGGCCGCTGTCTACCAGGAGCGAACGGCCGAGGCTCGCGCGGCCCGCTTCTTCTCCCGTCTGCTGCACACCGACAACGACTACGACGTCTACTTCCGCGTCCGGGGCGCTGAGCGGAGTGACCACTACGCCACCCGGACGCACGAGATCAGCGTGTCGACTGAGCCCCCGGCAACCCACGACCCGGCCGCCCGGCAGTTCATGGCCTTGGACGGCGCCCTCAAGCTCTGTGTGAAGGTCCACGCCGCCGACGAGCTTTCTGCCGCCGCCGCGGGGTACCGCAAAGTCAGGGATGCATGCGCCATCGCCGCACTGTGGGGTGGGGCTGTGCCCGCACATCCCGAACTCAGGTGCCTGGTCCGCTGCCCTGAGCTTCAGACGGAGAGAATGGTGGCTGTGCGTAGCTCCGCCACTCACTACCCGGTGTTCCCCCGACACCGCATGGGCGAGCTCCTTGACCAGGCCCTCGATGATCGCAGGCTGACTGAGGCCGCATCTCTGGCCACGAGCGCTGCCACGGAGCTTGTGCCCGATACCCGTCTGCTGCTCCTGTGGATGGCTGCGGAGCACCTCGTCGGCGATCTGGGCAGCGAGAGAGCGGCTGATCGCGTGGCCGGTGCCTTCGCGCCCATCATCGCCAGGAGAGCCCCCCAGCGCAGTGTCTTCGCGGTGTCCTACAGGTTCGGACGCCTGCCGGGTGCCCAACAGCGCCAACTCGACGCAGCGTTGCTCCCGGCACCATCGCGGGAGGCGGCCAGAGAGGTGGAGCGGCAAGACGCTCTCCTACAGGCGCTGAGGGCAGACGACGCGGCGGTCCTGGACCCGCTCACGGAGATCCTCAAGGCCAGTGACGTAGTAGGCTATGTGCGCCTCAATGAGCTCCGCAAGGGCGTGGCCGGCGCTGGATGGCAGGCCTGGCGCCGCGCCCGCATCGAAGCCAGCCACGACCGAGTCAGGCTGCAGATCCAGCGCCTCGGCCGTAGACGCAACCTGCTCATTCACAGCGGCAGCCATGTTGTCGACCTGGAATGCCTACGCCATCTGGAGTTCTACCTGGGTCAGGTGTTCGAGGCGGTCCTCGAGACCAAGGACACGAAGGACTGGGAGGTCGAGACGGCATTTGCCCTGGAGAGGGTGCTCTACGACGGGGAGACCAAAAAGTGAAGGAGCCGGGCTTCCCCAGGGCCACCCCCTCTGCTGGGGCTCCTGTATAGGCGCACGAGGCGCGAGGGTCACCGGGCTCCTTGAATATCGAGGCGCGCTGCTTGTCTGACAACTCGATTGTACTGGCTCGTCGCCTCGCTGTCAACCCCATCACGACACCCCACTACGACACCGCGCTGCGTTCACCCGCTTGCGCCCCATGCGGTGACGTGACGGCAAGAGCAGAGTCGACCGACGGCGAGCAGGATCTTGACGCCTCACCCCTCCTCATACACCCTCGCAATCGCCGGATTGCACGTCACCCTCCT
>CAZXDD010000446.1:0-6768 GCA_964639415.1 uncultured Armatimonadia bacterium | reverse complement strand
AGATGGAATCTCGTGACTGGAGTTCAGACGTGTGCTCTTCCGATCTCTGGAGGCAGGCACCCGCGGCCTGCTGCAGGCCGCCATGCGCCTGCCTGCCGGGGCCGTGCCGGTGGCGACCGCTCAGGTGCGGGCGGAGGCGATCGCCGACGGCGCGCGCATCGCCCACGGGAGCGCGCCGCTGACCGTCAGCGACATCAAGACGCGCCTGGTCCGGGAGGCCGCCGATGTGCGTGACCGCCTCGAGCAGGTCTCGGCGCTGGCCGAGGAGGCCCGGCAGAAGGGCATCGCCACGGACTACGAGACCGTGGCCATCACCGTGGCGGAGCAGTTCGTTGGCTATGCGCTGGATGACCTGCACAACGACCGTCCGGCCCGGGCGGAGCATGTGGTCACCGTGCTGCGGCAGACCCTGGATGACACCGAGGCCGGGCTGAAGGCATACCTGGAAGGCACGGCGACGCCGCTCCTGGTGCCGCGGTTCGTCACCGGTCCCGTGCAGATCAGGGAGGGGGCCTTCTGGGCCGACACGGTGGTCCCCACCACAGGGAAGCGGGAGCACCGCCCGGTGTTCTTCACCGGCTACGGGCACTTCCCGACGGTGGTGCGCGACATGGCCAAGCTGGCCAAGATGGGCTGCAACATCATCCAGATCGAGTGTGGTCCTAACTCCACCCAGCCCGAGGAGGGCGTGGTGACGGACGGGCCGGTGCGGGACTACATCGGCCGGGCGCTGTCGCTGGGCGAGGAAGAGAACGTGATGGTCTGCTTTCTGGCCTCGCCCCACTACTTCCCGGCCTGGGCGCTGGGCAAGTGGCCGGAGCTGCAGACGGGCGGCGGCGGGTTCTTTGGGGTCGCGGTGGACGCCCCGCAGGCGCGACGGATCTTCGAAACCCATCTGCAGACCTCGCTCAACGCCATCGGGGGCAGCCCGGCGCTACACAGCGTGTGCCTGAGCAATGAGCCGGTGTTCACCAACTGGCAGAACGACGTGTTCCGTCGGGCGGCCTTCAGCGATCACCTCGAGAGCAGGTTCGGCACCATCGGTAGACTGAACGCCGCCTGGGGCACAGACTACGAGAACTTCTCGGCCGTGCCGATTCTTCAGACCGAGAGCCTGCCGCGCGAGCAGGACATGACGCCCCTGCGGTACGAGACGGCGCGCTTCAACATGCTGCAGTTCTCCGACTACCATCGGTTCATGGCCGACGTAGTGCGCGCGACACGCCCCGGCACGTGGACACATGCCAAGGTCATGTGCGTACCGGCGAGCCGCCAGAATCTCGCCTGGGGCTGCGATCCGGAGCAGTTCGCCTGGATGGGAGACCTCAACGGCAATGACTGCTGGAACATGTTCCAGGGCTTCGGGGAGCAGTATGCCGCCAACTGGATGGCCCAGAACGTGTATTACGACATCCAGCGCTCCATGCGGCAGGTGCCGGTGTTCAACACGGAGGACCACATCATCCTCGACCGCGAGCAACGCCTCATCCCGCCGGTCCATACGGACTTCGCCCTGTGGCAGGGGGCGCTTCACGGCCGGGGTGCCAGCACGATCTGGGTCTGGGAGCGCACCTACGATCGTAGCCACGACTTCGAGGGCAGCATCATGCACCGCCCGGAGAACGCCATCGCGGTGGGCAAGGTAGCTCTCGACCTGCAACGCCTGGCCCCGGAGGTCGTGAAGCTGCAGCGGGCCAGGGCGCCGATTGCCCTCATCTACAGCCTCACGGCGCAGCTTTGGTCCGACGAGGCCCACGGCGCGATGATGACCGCCTACGAGGCCCTGAACGCCTGCGGCGTGCCGGTGCGCTTCATCTCGGAGCGCCAGGCGGCCGAGGGCCAGATAGACGGCTTCGCCGCCGTGATCGCGCCGGCCCTGGGGCACGCCCCCGACTCCCTGGCCCAGGCCCTGAGCAGGTACTGCGCCGCCGGAGGCAAGGTGTGGGCCGTGGGCGAGGCCCCGCTCTGCGGTCGCGATGAGTACAACAGGTCCCGCGAGCTCCGTCTTCCGGAAGACGCCGTCCGTCGCTTCTCGGGTGGTGTGAGTGCCCGTGAGCTATGGTCCTTATTCCTGGCTGAGATGCAGGCAGAGGGTATCCGCAGGTTCGCAACGCTCACGGACGCCGAGGGGCAGGCGCCCTGGGGTGTGGAGTACCGGACGGTGCGCGAGCGCGACGGCGTGCTGGTGTCTGTGGCGAACCTGTGGGGTACGCCGCAGACGGTGCGGGTCAACATCGGCGGCCGCAGGGCGAGCGCGATCCACGACCTGCGTACGGCAAGTCAGGTGTCGGGCAACCAGATCACCCTCCAGCCCCTGGAGGCGACGGTGCTGAGGGTGAGGTAGAGGCACTCGTGCGCGGCGTCCGCGCGTCGGACCGTCCCCCCCTACTCCCGTCTTTGCAGCCGTGGCGCGGAGTATAAGCGGCTCGGAGAGACGCCGCGAGGGGGAAGGGGCGAGGCGACGTTCCACGCTCAGACGGCGGTCTCTGACCCGCACAGGAATGGAGCACAGAGCAATGGGCGCAGCATGGACCATCGTTGCCGAGAAGCCCGAACTGCGGGCCGTGGTGCAGGTTAGCGGCAAGGCCGTGGGCAAGCACTTCGACCGCCTCGGTGTCGTCGCCGAGGAGAAGGGAATGCGGCGCATCGAGCACTACTGCAGCCAGTCGCGCGAGGAGGCCATGGCATTCCTCTGCGGCGAGCTGGGGATCTCCGAAGACGACGTGGCCGAGATCGACATCGCGGACGAGGCGTGGTTCGATCCCGAGGAGGGCCTGCAGTACGTCAGGGCACTGCATGAGCTGACCGCCCAGGACCACTCCATGACCCGTCAGGCCCGGGAGGCGGTTATGCGCGACCTGGAGGACTACGAGACGGCTCTGGCACGGCTGGCCGAGGGTGCCTGCAGGTTCCACTTCGCGGTGGACGTGTAGCGGCCAGGCCCCCACCCACCGGCACATGTCCGCCGAAGGAGTGATCCGCAGTGGCTTTCCGCTACCCCGTGGCCGCCATCGCCTGCCTGTGTGCACTGTCGCCTGCCCTCGCCCAACGCGAGGCCTCCGTCTCGCTGGACGGCGAGTGGGAGTTCCGCTTCGCTCCCGATGACCGGGGAGCGTCTGAGCGTTGGTTTGCTCCGGACGTGACGTACGAGCGGGAGATCACCGTCCCCGGCTGCTGGGACGCCCAGGGCGTCGGTGAGCCCACCGATAAGATGTGGCACAACGCCATCGGTGTCGGCTGGTACCGGCGCGACTTCGAGCCGCCGGCCCTGTGGCAGGGGCGCCGGGTCTGGCTGGTGGTGGGCGGGGTGCACCGCTCCGCGCAGGTGTGGGTGAACGGGCAGGCGGTTGGCGAGCACGTGGGGTATCCGGTGGCGTTCCGGCTGGATATCACCGCCGCGCTCCGGCGCAACGGCCCCCAGCGCGTGGTCATCGCGGTGGACAGCCGCCGGGACGCATCGCGCGATCCTCTGATCGGTGCCTTTGACATCATCGACTACATGGACCTGACGTGGGGCGGCATCTACGAGCGTGTCTGGCTGGAGGCCACCGGCGACTGCCGGCTGCAGGACGCCTTCGCCGTTCCCGATCCGGAGCGGCGCGCCGCCACACTGCAGGCCGACATCGCGGGCGAGACTTCCGCGGCAGGCCTGCGCGTGGGCTACAGCGTGCGCTGTTGCGGCGAGGCCGACGCGCTGGCTTCGGGAGAGGTGGCCGTCGGCGGAGACGGAGTCAGCGTTCCCGTTTCTCTGCCCACGGCGCCGCTGTGGACGCCGGCGCGTCCGAACCTCCTGGTGGCGGAGCTGATCCTGCGACGCGGCGCCGAGGTACTGGATCAGACCGCGGTGCGTTTCGGCCTGCGGCGCGTGGAGTGCACGGAGGAGGGCTTCCTGCTCAATGGCGAGCGGTTCTTTTTCCGCGGCTATGGGGATGACTACACCTTCCCCCTGGAGCTGGCGGCCCCGGCCGGCGTGGACTACTGGCGGGAGTACCTGCAGCGCCGCAAGCAGTTCGGCTTCAACGGCGTGCGGCACCACTCGACGATGATGAGCGAGGCCTACCTCACCGCCGCCGACGAGGTGGGGATGCTCGTACAGCCGGAGCTGCCCATCGGGTACCAGCCCTTCTACGACAACGCCTCGCCGGAGGCCCGGAAGCTCTACGGCACGGTGTGGGCAGCCTACATCAAGCAGATGCGCAACCATCCCAGCGTGTTTGCCTGGTGCATGGGCAATGAGCTCTATGACGGCCTGCCCATCGGGCCGGAGCTGTACGCGACGGCCAAGCGCCTGGACCCGACTCGGCCGGTGATCGACACCGACGGCCTCCCCGCCGGCCGAAAGCGCGACACACTGGACTACCACCCGGTACAGTTCAACGAGTGGTCCATCCCATGGGGGGCCGGCCGGGACAAGTACGGCGTCAAGCAGACCCCTCGGCCCTGCCTCGTGCACGAGATGGGCAACCTGTCCGTGCTCCCCGACCCGGCCGGCGTGCCGCTGTACTCCGGCGCAATCCGGCCGTTCTGGCTGCAGCAGATGGCCGCTGCGGTACAACGTCTGGGTCTACAGGACCGGCTGCCGGAGATGCTGCGGGTCTCACGCAAGCTGCAGGCGAGTCTCATCAAGCTGAATATCGAGGCCGCCCGCCTCGGCCCTTCCATCGACGGCTACCACCAGTGGCTGTTCCGCGACTACTGGACCCAGAGCACGGGCTTCGTCGACCAGTTCGACCGCACCCGGGAGATCACGCCCGAGAAGGCCCTGCAGTTCAACGGTGAGGCAGCCTTGCTGTGGGACCACGACCGGGTGAGCTACCGCTGCGGCGAGGACATCTCCCTGCCCATCTACCTGTCCGACTTCCGGCCCCGCGAGGCTCCGACCCTCTCCGAGGTGACGGTATCCCTGGGGGGTACCTCTTTGGTTCTGCAGCCTTCCAAAGGCATCGGTGGCCGCGGGCTGCTCGGTCCCTGGACCGGGAGCATCCAGGCGCCGTACCTGCGGGCTCCCCAGAAGCTGCAACTGCGGGCGCAGGCCGGTGAGATCGGTAACTGCTGGGATGTGTGGGTGTTCCCGCCGGCAGAGGGACAGTCTCCCGGCGTCCTGGTGACTTCCTTGCTCTCGGAGCGTACTCTCAAGGCCCTGCGTGATGGAGCCGCCGTACTGCTCACCAGCGACGCCGGGGTGTTTCCCGCTCTCACGGCCTCCTTCAAGACCGCCTGGTGGAAAGGCGACGAGCAGCGGGACCACGTGTACGGCAACATGTTCTCGGCCCACCCGGCGCTGCGCGGCTTTCCCTCCGACGGCTATGGCGACCTGCAGGCCTACGCGCTGCTGCATAGCCGCCCGGTGGTCATGCTCGACGAGGTGCCGGGCAACCTGGAGCCCATCATCTGGTGTCTCGATGTGCCGTGGCGCATGGCCGAGAAGGCCTATCTGTTCGAGGCCAAAGTCGGCCACGGGCGGCTGCTTGTGAGCACCATGAACCTGTCGGCGAAGGCCAGGCAGGAGGACCCGGCGGCCGAGTGCATGTTCCAGAGCCTGCTTGCCTATGCGGGGAGCGACGAGTTCCGCCCAACGGGGAGGCTACCGCTTTCGTACCTGCGTCGGCAGGTGGCGCAGTTCGCGCTGCCGGACTCGGCCACATGGGTGGAGGGCTTCGGAGAGTTGGTGGACAGCACCGAGGGCGCCGCGCCGTGGCAATCGTACCGCGAGGACGATGTGGACACCCATCCGGTGCGCCAGACCGACGGCAAGCAGCGGGTGGCGTGGCAGACCGCCGCGCTGCCGGAGGAATGGCCCCACAAGACGGTCACCTTCGTCTGGGCCGGCGGCATCGGCTGGAGGTCGCAACCCGAGGGCGGGCCGCTCGTACTGTGGGTCAATGGCAAGCCGCGCCTGAGCTTTCCCTTCACCACCCAATCGACGCGGTGGTCCAGCCCGGACGACAGCACGCGACTGGACTATCTGGTCCGCCGCGCAACCAACGAGGACACCTTCGGCCTGTTCTTCCTGACCCTACCCGCAGACCAGGTCGGCCCGGGCCGCTCGTGCGAGATCGCCCTCACCGCCCCGGCGGCCGACTCGCGACGCTGGGTCAGTCTGGTACCGTACACCGATGTGGTTCGGGCGGAGCTCGTCCCGCTGCAGTAGCCCCACATCGACACGGCCGGCGGGAGACCAAGACCCATGCATGGCCGCTTCGTGCTGCCCGGTGCC
Organism: uncultured Armatimonadia bacterium; assembly: GCA_964639415.1. Classification (GTDB taxonomy): domain Bacteria; phylum Armatimonadota; class Zipacnadia; order Zipacnadales; family JABUFB01; genus CAYRFY01. The sequence goes on along the minus strand of CAZXDD010000446.1, from coordinate 551 downwards.
ACCCGGATGCCGGCGCGACAGATCGACGGGCAGTCTCCGCGCGACCTGCAAAATGCCGGGGACGACCGGGAGCGCTGCCGCGGGCAGGGCGATGACCACCCCTGCCCGTGCTGGGACGTAGCGGCGTGTGCGAGGGTCTGAGGCCTGAGGAGCCGGGCCCTATCGCGCCCATCTACACCACTTCATCTCTACCGGGAGCAAGCCATGTTGAGCCACGACTCGTCGCCGGACGCCGATGTCCGCTGCGTACTGCAGGGAGTGCCGTGGGTGGGGTTCTACAGGGGCGGGCCTCGCCCGCCGGAGGATGATCCCTTGCCCTCCTGCGTGCGCACCTTCCTCGAATGGCGGGGAGAGGACCTGGGCTTTGCGCCGACGGTGGGATGCGCAGACCCCTGGCATGATGTGCACACCTACCTGATGGCGGTCTCCGGCGCGGCGTTCCGCCTGCTGTGGAACCCAGCGAAGTGGGATGAGGGACTGGACGGCGTCCTGAACTGGTCGTCTGAGATCGGAAGAGCGTCGTGTAGGGAAAGAGTGTAGGATAGGGTGTA
>CAZXDD010000445.1:0-6773 GCA_964639415.1 uncultured Armatimonadia bacterium | reverse complement strand
CGCGTAGGTCGGGCTTTCCAGCCCGACTCCGTGCCGTTCGCCGTTCGCCGTTCGCCGTTGCCCTCTCCTGAGCGGCCGTGTCGCGAAGGGGAGGGAAGGCGGTCCGCAGGACCGACGGGAGGGGCGCCGTTAGCCGCTGTAGGGCGGCGACCTGTGCGCCGCCGCCGTTCGCCGTGGGTCTCCGATGACACATTCGGCGCGGTACAGGCCCGCGCCCTACAGAGCGGCGGCGCCCAGCCGTTGGCCGTCTGCCGTTCCACGCCCCGCACCCCGCGCCCCGCACCACGCACCACGCACCACGCGCCACGGTCGTTCCCGCCGCTTGCCCTACTCACCGCCCACGGGCTCGTAGATCGTGAGCGGGGTCTCGGCACCCAGGACGGTGATGTCCCGGCGGCGGGACAGGGAGATGCCCTCGGGAAGCGCCCGCGCGACGGCGTCGGTCAGGCCGATGCCCGTCTTGCAGTGCTCGGCGATCCAGCTCATCGCCAGGAAGGCCGCATTCACCGTCTCCCCGATGATGTCCAGGCGCGCATAGTCCGGGTGGCCGATGGTACCCAGGTAGATGTCGCCACTATGCAGGGCGATGACCAGCCCCGGGTTGCGCGCGAGCTCACGGGCCTTGAGCGCCGCCGACAGCGCCCGCTGCTGATGGTCGGTACCTGCGAAAAACCCCAGGAAGCCGTCACCTACGTACTTGACCGGGACGCCGTCGAAGCGCAGCACCGTCTCGGTGAGGTCGTAGTAAATGCCATTGACCCACAGGGCCACGTCTCGCGGTGGCATATGCGCCGAGCGCAGGGCATAGCCGTTGATACTGGTGCACAGCACCGTTGCCTCGAAGGTGTCGGTATCCTGGGCATTGGCGCCCAGAAGCCAGTCCACCGTCACCCCCAGGATCTTGGCCAGTTCCGGAAGCACCGAGATGTCCGGCGCGTTCTCGCCCCGTTCCCACTTGGACACCGCCTGCGAGGTGACCATGAGCGCGTTGGCTACATCCACCTGTCTGAGGCTGCGCTTCTCCCGTTGCTCGCGGATGCGCTTGCCGAGCGCGGCGAGGTTCACGGCCATCACCTCTTCTGGCTGTGTCCGGCCGATCCATTATAGGCGAGGGCCAAGGTGGCGGCAATGAACGGGCGGTTGAATGCCCTGGAGCGGTTGTTGGGACGGAGAGCGGCAGGAGGGCAGATGTCCCCTGACAGCGAACCCATTCTGATGTGGTCTGGGCCAGCACAAGGCCGCTCCCGCTCGCCGGTGACACCCCCGACCACTGACCGGCCGGCGACAGGCGGAATACAGGGATCAGGAGCCAGCCATGACAGGCCAAAAGCCCATCACCGTCGGCGTGATCGGTCTGGGTCGCGCCGGGTACAACATCCACATCAAGCGCATGCGTGATGATGGCCGCTTCGTCGTCGCCGGTGTGACAGACTGGATGCCGGAGCGCAGCGCAGAGGTGGCCGCCGAGCTGGGTTGCCCCTCCTATGGTAGCTACAAGGAGATGCTGCGCCGCTGCGACTGTGAGGCGGTCGTCGTCGCCAGCGCCTCCAGCACGCACCCGGCCGTCACCCGCGATGCCTTCGCCGCCGGCAAGCACGTCATCTGCGAGAAGCCCATGGCCGCCGGCACCCGCTCGGCCCAAAGCATGATCCGCGCCGGCGAGAAGGCGGGCAAACTGCTGTTTATGCACCACAACCGCAGGTTTTCCGCGGAGTTTCTGCACCTGATGGACATCGTCCAAAACGGGCCCATCGGCCGGGTGTTTGAGATCCGCATGCGCTACCTGGCCTTCCGCCGCCGCGATGACTGGCAGACCATGCGCAAGTTCGATGGAGGCCAACTGAACAACACCGGCTCGCACTATCTGGATCTGGGCCTGCAGCTCTTGGGCTCGCCGGTGAAGCAGGTTTACTGCAACCTGCAGCAGATCGCCTCCGCCGGCGACTGCGAGGACCACGTGAAGGTCCTGCTCACCGCCGAGAACGGTCGGGTCTGGGACATGGAGCTCTCCACGGCCTGCAAGTTCCCCGAGCCCAAGTGGACGATCCTGGGGACCTATGGGACCATCATCTCCGATGGCAGTACGTCCCAGGTGGAGTTCTTCGACCCCGCCCAGGTGCCGCCCATGGAGGCCACCGAGGTCCCCTCCGCCCAGCGCCGCTACGATAACGATGACGTGCTGCCCTGGCAGAGCATGGAGCTTTCGGCCGCCGATGCCCCGAAGATCGGCGATTTCTACGACAACTTCTGGGCCGTCCTGCGCGAGGGGGCCAAGATGGTGGTCAAGCCCGAGGAGACCCTGGAAGTCGTGCGGATCATCGAGGCCTGCAGGCGCGTCAGCGCGTTCTACAAGTGACGATGCCCCCGGAGGGTGCAAAGCATGCCCGCGATCAAGCTGGCGGTCATCGGCTATGGGTTCATGTCCCGCCAGACCTACTGCCCCCTGCTGCACGCGTTCTCCGGGCGCGTGGTGCTTACCGCCCTGGTGGAGCCCGATGAGCAAAGACGCCGCGAGGCGCTCCAGACCTACGCCTTCGACGCCGGCTTGTCTTCCGTCGAGGAGCTGCTCGCCGTCGGCAGGCCCGACGCCGCCCTGGTCCTGGTGCCCGCCGCATTCCATGCCGACGTCATCCGCCCCCTGCTGGATGCCGGGGTGGACGTGTACACCGAGAAGCCGGACACGTGGAAGCTGTCCGAGGCCCGGGAGCTGGTGGCTTTGGCCTCGGCCAAGGGCCGCGTCTATCAGGTGGGCCAAAACCGCCTGTTCATGACCGCCATCCAGAAGGCCAGGAGCTTCTTTGCCGATACCCCGGTGGACTTCATCGCCGTGGAGAAGAGCAAGAAGGTCCTCACCACCGACGCCGAATACCTCCTGGACGACGGCATCCACGTGCTGTCACCGCTCATGCACCTGGCGGGCGACATCACCGAGGTGCTCGGCGCGGTGCATGTGGAGAACAGGCTCCTGTCGGCACACTTCCGCCTGGCCTCCGGGGGCGCCGGTGTGCTCACTCAGCACGTGGACGCCGGCTACTGGGTGGAGCGGTTCCAGATGCACGGGCCCCAGAAGAGCGCCAACATCGTCACTCCCGATCGCGTGGAGCTACACCGGGAGCAGGAGCAGGTGGGCGGCAGTTCGGTAGGCCGCCTGCCCATGCTGTTTGATCCTGCAAGTCTCCTGGGCTTCCGGGAGGCCGTGGGCCACTTCCTGGACTGCGTGGAAAGCCGTGCCCAGCCCATCGGCTCCGCCGCGAGTCTGCTGCGAGTGCACGAGGTGATGAACGAGGTGTTTGCGATGGCCGGGATCGGGAAGCTGTAGGGCGCGGGCCTGTACCGCGCCAGGCGAACCGCCGGCAGCCGTTTGCTATGCACATTAGCGAGTCGTTTTCGTGCAGCGCGTGACGTGTTACGCGCTGCACGGTGGCGAACAGCCACAGATCGGCGTGCAGCCGTTCGCACGCCAATCTGCGGCCCCGTCTGCAGGCGGCGGCCTCGGCTGGCGAGTGGCTGGCCTCGTGGCAGACGGTATGCCCGGTGGCCCGACCGATGGGGTCTGGGGCCCGAGGCCCCAGCGGGGTGCAGGGGCAGAGCCCCGCGACGTTGCCCGTGCGGGGGGGCGGGGGGGCCGCCGGGGGGGGGGGGGGGCCCCGCCCCCCCGGGGGGGGGCGGGGGCGGCGCCCCGCGACGTTGCCCGTGCGGGAACGTCTGCCGGTCCTGTCCGCGATGGGTATAGCGAGTAGCCGCAGTCGGGGAGGGACGGCCGCCGCCGTTCCCGTCCCCCAACCAGACCGGCGCGGTACGGGCCCGCGCCCTCCAGCAGCTCTTCCCTACTCCCCGATCACTTCAAAGACGCCCTCCCCCTCCCCGCCGAAGGTCACCTCCCGCGCGCTGATGTCCTCCGTCTTCACGGTCAACCCCTCGTGGCAGATCACTATCGGCCTGGTCTTGAACGGGAGGGTGAAGGGAACCGTCTCGCCCGCGGCGGCGCGGCCCGTCAGGCGGCGCTCGAACTTCCCGTTGGGCCTCTGGTCATACGTGAAGAGCCCCAGAAAGGAGACGGGACCCTCCACGGCCTCAAGGCGCACGCGATGGAGCCCAAAGCCCAGGCCCAGTACTCCCCTGCGGTTCTCCATGAAGCGCTCTTGGCCCTCGATATCCACGAAGGGGACGTTCGTGGGCTGCAGGAGCTTCTCGGCGTCGTTTACCAGTAAACGAAGCGTGCCGCCGGCGGGGGTGTCGACGTAGGCCACCGAAAGGTCCGTGCAGACCGCGTCGATCTCCAACGCCTCCCCTGCGCCCAGCGTCACCATGCGGCTCCCGTACGGAGCCCCCCACTCGGAGGCGAAGTCCGTCACCGCCGCGGGCGCAGGCCGCCACAGCGGGCTGTCCATCCCGATGAAGCGCCGGTTGGGGCAGACCTTGGCGTCGACATAGCTCAGCTTCGCGCCGGTGCCCTGCAGTTCCAGTACATGGCGGTCGCCCAACCTGCAGCGGCCGTGGCGAAACAGGGAATTGCGGATATCGCGGTTCCCCATACCCCGGCGGGCCGAGAGCTTCTCACCATCCACATGGGGAATGGGATCGCCCTCGTCCGTGACCCCCCAGCAGTTCACGGCGGTGTCGTCGAAGACGAACTTGCCCCCGACGATGCGCGGGCTGTCGGGGCCGTAGGTGACCATCTCACCTTCCCAGCCATAGGTATTGGCATGGACCCGCTCGGGAAGCTGAAGCTGTGCCACACCGGGCTCAATGGGCTCCCAGCACTCGAAGGCCCGCTCGAGCTGCTTGAACCACAGGTAGTGCCCGGCCGCCTGGGGGTGCCCGTCGCCGGGCACCAGGGCCCGGGCATTGCACCAGCGGGTCACGTCATCTCCCACCTTGCCGTAGTCCAGGTATGGGATCTGATAGCGCAGTCCGAGGGCCTTCAGATCGCCGGGGTTGGGGGTATAGCCGCCGGCGTTCTGGAACTGGCAACACAGCATCTCGGTCTCCGGATAGTGCCTTTGCAGCCAGCGTATCGTGCCCTCGAACACGGCCACCTCGTCCGGGGTGTCGGTCTTCTCATTGGCCCCGCTGCCGAAGATGACCAGGTCCGGCCGCGGCCCCTCGGGGCGGGAGAACAAGTCGGGGTACAGCTCCTGCCACGTCTTGCCGGGAGCATGGCCGTTGGTCCCCTCCCCCGGAGGGATGGAAAGCGAGCAGTAGTCCGCCAGACCCGAGTGGGCCTCCCCCACGCAGGAGCCGTCGCAGGCCATGATGTTGAGCAGGAGCTTGCTCACCGGCAGGTCGAACTTGCGCATCAGCTCCAGCCGCAGCCTGCCGGCGTAGCAGAAGTAGTGCTGCCACCAGCCGATGTAGCCCGCCAGCTCCGGGCGGCCCACCTTCTCGGGCTCGAAAGCTCTGTCGGAGAGCGGCTGCTTGAAGGTGGGGGAAGCCGGGTCCTCATCGTACAGGTACAGGGGCGGGTTGGCGCTGCCGCGGTCAATGCTGGAGCCCATCAGGATGATGTGGACCGACTCGCCCTTGAGAAGCTTCTGCATCGTGCGCGGGATATGCCGGTAGGTGGGCACCATCCTACGTGCCTCGGCCGGGCCCGACAGCGCCACCGGCCCACGGCACAGACTGGGGCTCCAGACCCACACATCGCCCTCGGCGGCGGCATTGCTCAGCTCCACCCGGACCCCGATGGTGTTGACATCCGCCGAGTGGGACTCCTCGCCGGGCGTGAAATGGCCGACGATCTCGGCATCCTGGAGGCTCAGCTCCACCGCCCCGACCTGCTCAGAAGAGGCCTCATACGTCTGCGCAACCACCGGCTCGCCCCGCGAGTGTCTCGGGAACTCCCGGTCATCGCCCATGCCGAAATCCGACGGCTTCCAGCGGCCGTCCTCGCTGTCGAGCTTCATGAGCTTGACAGCGGCATGCAGTGCCCCGGCCGCGGGTTGGTGGCCGCGTACCACCAAGCTGATCCGATCCCCGTGGGCCAGGCCCGCCTCGGGAAGCGTGAAGAACTGGTACAGGCGCTTGTTCGGGGCGATGCGGACAAGGTTGCCCACGGAGTCTGCGGGCCGGACCGCCGGGTCCACATGGGCCTCGCGGACGACGGTCACATCACCCCAGGCGTCGGTGTTCCAGAAGGCCACATTGTGGGAAGTGAAGGCCTCGGGCTTTCCCAGACGGTGTGGGTTGAAGGCATGGAAGTCGAAGCGGGGATTGAGCAGGAGGTTCATCGGTGGGGGGGTCTCCTGGGGAAGGGCGCTACAGGCGAGGCCAAGGAGGCAGAAAGCGACGAGACAAATGCGGGCATGGCGCATGGAGGCTGCTCCCGACAGGCAGGGTGGCTGAGACGATGCGGGGCTATTCGGTAATCGGCTGCATCGGACCTCTGATAAGCCTGTAGGGCGCGCCCCCGGGTGATGCGCCATCTGAGGGATGTAGATGGAGGGCGTCCGGCCGGCAGACAACCGCCGTGTATCCCTCTGGTGTCACTGGGGCAGTGATCATGCCGTCCAGACACCCACAGACGACCATCGCCTTGCCCATTGCCGAACGGAGCTGAAGGCCCTTCGCACGCCTCCTGAGACTTTTCTACAGCATCTCGGAAGGACGCTGTGCGCGGCCGGCGAACCTTATCCCCGGTGACGCAGTGGTGGCGAGTGCAGCTTTTCGGTTTTCCTGATCCTAACCTGAGGAGGCAGATATGCAAAAGCAAGGTTTTACCCTGATTGAGTTGCTGGTTGTTATCGCGATCATCGCGATCCTGGCCGCGATTC
>CAZXDD010000444.1:5725-6779 GCA_964639415.1 uncultured Armatimonadia bacterium | reverse complement strand
TCCTCTTCAGAGGCGCCCCCCAAAAGCGACGCAATGCGACCTGTTCATTGCGCGCCGTGTCTCACGGCACGTGGCGGCGATGTCCCGGGCATCTTGCCCGGGACCGATGTTTTCGGCGTTCTCAGTGGCGGAGAAGGGGCTCTCGGCCGGGCCTCCAGACTGCTCTATCTGAGGGAGGTCACACAATGAGGAAGTCGGGTTTCACGCTGATTGAGTTGTTGGTAGTGATCGCGATCATCGCCATTCTTGCCGCGATCTTGTTTCCGGTGTTTGCCAGGGCCCGTGAGAAGGCGCGCTCCGCCAGTTGCAGCAGCAACCTCAAGCAGATCGCGCTGGGGATGCTAATGTACGCCCAGGACTACGATGACACCATGATCGCCGGCAGCGGCTGGCAGGGCCAGAGCGTCAACTGGCAGCTCAAAATCGATCCCTACACCAAGAACAAGCAGATCTACACCTGCCCCAGCCACGGCGAGTCCGTGCAGTCCTACGGTGGCTCCGGCCCCTTCGGGTTCGCGGACTTGTACTTCGGCTACGGCCATCCCTGGCGTGGCGGCGCGAAGCTTGGCGTGATCTCGGCTCCCGCCGAGACCGCCCTGACTCAGGACGGCTGCCACCCCGCGGTGGACGGCGCCCGAGGTGCGGTCCCCGCAATGTGCAAGGGCTTTGACCCCTGCAACACGACCCCCGTCACCGAAAGCCATTTCAACCACAACGGCGGCAGCAACGTGGCCTTCTGGGATGGCCACGTCAAGTGGCTGGGCTGGCAGGCCCTGAGCATCATCAACGACAACAGCCGCTCCGTCTGGCGCACCAACTAGCTCGAGCCGATGACCGCACACACGAAGAGGGAGCGCCTCGGCGCTCCCTCTTCCCATTCCCGGTTTCTCCGACGGCGCCCGCTCAGTTCCAGCCGTCGCCGCTGTCGCCGCCGAACCCGTCATCCTGCTGCCCGCCACCCCACTGCCCCTGCTGCTGATCTCCCTGCCCCCACTGTCCCTGCCCCTGCTGCCCAAAGCCTCCCTGGCTCTGCTGTCCAAAGCCTCCCTGGCTC
>CAZXDD010000444.1:0-5715 GCA_964639415.1 uncultured Armatimonadia bacterium | reverse complement strand
GCCGAAGCCGCCGGACATGCCGGGCATCCCCGTGCCGATGACCACGTCCACCGTGGCGCTGGGATCGGCGCTCCAGGATACGTCCAGGCCCACGCGAAGCTTGTAGGTGTGCCTGGCGTTGGCTCCCAGGTACGTCGGAGGCGCGTTGGGCGGGATCTGCAGACTAACCTCCAGCACGTGCTCGTCGCCCGGGGCCAGCGTCCCGCCGGGGAAGCGCTGCTCGGCGTTCACCGTCTGGGTCGAGTTGTGCTCGGTGCGCTTCTGCCGATAGGTCTGCGCATCCGCGAACCCGTCGCCGTCTCGATCGCGACCTGCGCTACTGCTCTCCACCACGGGGACCTCATAGCGGATCTCCTCCTGGCCCCGCAGGGTGACGAGGATGGAGTTGATCTTCATCTCGGCGTTCCCGGCGATCATCGCCCGCGCATTGATCACCTCTCCGGGGAAGTACATGGGCTTGTCCAGCTCCACCACGACATTGGCGCCTCCGCCGGTTATCCTGTCCCACAGTTTCATCGCGATCGTCCTTTCGTTGTGGCGGCCGACGGCGGCCTGCGCCGCCGACCGCCATTCGCGGTGAGCCACAGGTGCGGCCCAGAACCCCGCCTTCGCCGGGAACGTCATCCTCAGAGCGTCCGCTCCCGGTAACGGCAGCTCGAGGAATCTCCCGGCATTCCGCGAGACTCTTCGCTATCCCGCTGCGCGAGATGGACGCTCACAATGACATCCTGACGGCAGAATCGGCCTCTTCGCCGGACTTCTACTGCGACAACTGCTCGATGGCCTCCGCCACCGACTGCTTGAGCACGAAGACGGCATCCGGATCGGGCAGGAAGCGGGTGGAGTACCGGCCTCCGGCGTTGGGGATGTCCACCAAGTCGGCGGACCGGGCCAGTACCTCCTCGGCCGCCGTGGTGTCCTTGCCTGCCGCCTTCCCCTTCTCGATCAGCTCCCTCAGTAGGTACAGGTACTCGTAGTCTTCTTCCCCTTCACGGGCCTGCTCCAGACGCACCGAGCTGACGATGCCGTCGTAGCCGATGGGTGACCCCGGATAGGCCAGGAAGCCGTCGCCATTGGGGTACCGAACCCAATACTGCTCCCCGGGCACTCCGGCCTGGCTGATGTAGCTGTGCCAACCGAACTCGTAGGGGTCGTACGTGAGCCATGTGAGGCCCCAGAACTCGTAGGCCTCCACATCGTACTTGAAGCAGTAGTGGGGCAGCAGACGCTCCACGCCGCAGTACGGCGTGTCGGTGCACATCTGTCCGTCGGTGGTGAAGTACAGCCGCGCGCCGCCCTCCTTGAGCTCCTCCATCAGGTCGGTGGAGACCACGCCGTAGTGCCCGATACCCCACACATCAATGTACCCGTCCCACTGGGGCACGTGGTGCCAGGTGCTGGAGTAGATGGGGATCTTGGGGTCCACCTCGTGGATCATGTCGCACAGCGCCTGCATCTGCTCGATGATGTGCTGGGTGCCGTAGAAGGGCTCGTCGGAGATGTACAGGATGCAGCGATCCTCCCAGCCCTTCTCCTTGAGGTGGTCCCAGTACAGCTTCAGGCAGGCCTGATAGGCCCGCTTGTACTCGGGCCGCAGCTTGGTGCGGTCCACACCCTCATAGGGATACTCGCCGTCGTAGGGCTGCTCCCCGAACTTGTTGCCCGGCGGATGGCCCCAGCCGAAGAGATAGAACATCCCCGGTGTGTAGAAGTGCGGCATCTTCAACTCGTCCAGATAGTGGGCGGCCGCCTCGTCAAACTCCGTGAAGTCCGCGCGGGCCTCTCCGTTCTCATAGGTGATGATCGGATCGGGACTGATCTTGTCCGGACAGACCCGACGCTGAGCCATGAAGTTGACCATCTCCGTGCGCTGCTCGGCGGCGGTCCTGCCGCCCAGGGCCCAGCGCCCGTCACCGCGCACGTCGTAGATGGCCCCGACGTGCTTCTCCCGCGGAATGGAGAAGTCCCACACCCGCAGCCGGTACGGGGCCTGCGCCACCGTCTCTCCGCCCCGGCTGAGCGTCACCGTTCCCGCATACTCCCCGGCCGCGGCATCCTCGGGCACGTAGACGGTGACCCAGAACGCTCCCGTCTGGCTGGCCGCCAGGTCCAGCGTGTTCGTAGGCAAGAGCGGGTCCGGCCACATCCCCGGCCAGCCGTCGCAGGCACCCTGCACCGTGGGGAACTTCCGGTGCCAGGTGGGGGTCTTGGAGCTGTAGTAGTTGGTGGGGTGGTCGATGGGCACATAGCCCACCACGTTGATCTCCGGCGGCGGCAATGCCCCGCCGGTACCCGTCGGGGCCGAGGCCATGATGCTCACGCCCTCCAGATCCTCGGGGCCGCGAAGCGCGAACTGCATGGGCTCGTACTCGCCCCGCGCCGCACTCACGGCCATGGCGGCCGGCTCGCGAGGCGGAACGTCATCGGGGAACACCTTGACGATCGCGTTCATCGGCCACAGCGCAAGAGCCCCCGACTGCGGGGCCGCCGCCGCCTCCAGACGCCCCGCCCGAGAAGCCGTCGTCTCCACCAGCACCACACCGTCGTGCCACGCCGTGCCCGTGGCCAGCATCGTCAGATGGAGCTGGAAGCTCGCGATGTCCGGGGGCATGGCAAACAGCGCCGAGATCAAGGTCCAGTCGCTGGTGCCGCCGATCGCCGGTCCGGCACCGGCGTAGCTTCGCGACTCACACAGCTCCCCCTCGGCATTGCGATAGTGGGCGTGGAGCTGCAAAGTGCCGTTCTTGAGGTCCTCGCACTTGAGCCATGAGGCAAACAGGTACGTCTTGTCCGCGGACACCGGCACGTCCTGACGCCAGCCCGTCCAGGCCGGCTTCGACTCATGGGGGATGTGGATGCGCGCGCTGCGGCTCCCGAACAGCCCCGGTTCGTCCAGGCCCATCTCCGTGTCCCTTGGCTGCTCGCCCTCCGCTGCGCCGGGCCAGTCCTCCGGCAATGCCTCCCCCAGCTCGAAGCTCGGGTTCTTGACCAGGTTCAGGTCACCGGACAGCAACGCCTCGTAGTCGCCCTCCGGGCCCGCGGGGATGCGCGGGTCCGTGGACACATATATATGGTAAAACTGGATGCTGCCCGCCGGTGCCTGGGCCTCGAACAGCACTGAGCTTTGCAGCCGATAGTGGGGGATGACACCCTCTTGGCCCACTACGCGGATCGACGCCTCATTGGCCTTGCCCCGCAGCCGTGCCACGAGCTCTGAGATGCTCACGGCCGTCAGGCCTGGCTCCACCGCCGTCTCGGAGGCGTTCACAAGGCGCACCGGCACCCGGTACTCCCAGCTCAGGTCGTCCCCGGGGTCGTCGTCATACCACGGAGCATCGGCGCCGATCTCGGTGAGCTGCAGGCTCTCCGGCCGGTGGGCCCGGGCGCTGATGGGAAGGTGCTCGTCGCACTCCAGCGACACGTCATCGAACCAGGCCGTCCCGGTGCCGCGTAGGACCGTGCCCAGGTCGGAGACCGTGGCATCCTCCGGGGCCACGAACTCGGCCGTGACCTCCTTCCAGTCGTACGTGCCGCCTCCGCCGTCCAGCATGGGCGAGATCAGCATGCTGTTCTCGGCATTGCCCACATGGATGTACCAGCCCGCATAGCCCTCCACATCCTCTGCCTTCACCCACGCGCGCATGGTGTACCTGGCGCCGCCGATGATGTGGATGCCCATCTGCCGCGTGGCGATCCAGGTGTGCTCGGCGCCCTCGCTGACCACCGTCTTGAGGCAGCGCTCCCCCGAGCGCGGGTTCTCCGTCACCCAGGTGGCCTGATGGTGCTGATCGCCGGCGTCGTGCTGCCAACCCGCCGGGGCCGCTCCGGTCCCCTCCTCCATGCCGCCGTTGCGCAGGCCGTGCACGCCCTGCAGGAAGTCCGGTACCCGCCAGGCCTGCGGGTTGTCGTAGTAGACGAAGTACGTTGCCGTACCGTCTGCCGGGCACTCGGCGGGGAGGGCCAGTTGCCCTCCGGCCGGCACCGGGCCGCTCTTGACCTCGACCCCGTCCGGTCCGGTGATCGACCACAGCATCTCGACGCCCTCGGCGTCGCACACCCGGACCGCATCCGCCTGCGCCCCCGCCAGGTCCGCCTGTCCCTCGCCATCCCCGATCTGTACCGTCACCGGCACACCCGCCAGCTCCCTGCCCGTGCCGTTGCGGACATCCACCTGAATGCGTGCGCGGAAGACGCCGTCATTGCCCAGATACAGGTCTTGGTGCCATGGCGGGGCCGCCCAGGCGGCGGCAACCATGAAACTCAGAACGGCACAATAAGCCCGTGTCATGTCGGTACTCCTTTGGCTGCGCCGGTCACACGTGATAGACGTACAACCCGCGGTTCTCCAGCGGCAGGTCCACCCAGGCGCCGCCCCGGCGGTGGCTCTCGGCAACCGCCAGACAGATCTCCGTAGCATGGTGCGCGATACCCACATGGTTCAGCGACGGGCGCCCCGTCTCGTGGGCCTCGACGAGGTCCTCCAGGCAGGCCACCGTGGCGCTCTTCTCTATCCCGATCTGCAGCGGCTCCTGCTCGTATCGGGCCCATTTGCTCTCCGGTTGCCGGGGTAGCCGCCAGGAGAAGTCCATCCCGTTGTTCAGCGCGTCGATGATACCCCCGGTGCCGATCACCCGCACATCGTAATTGCCGTGGGGCACCTGCCAGGCCTCGCTGCCGTCCTCGAATTGCACCTGGTACACCGCGGGCGGGTCGTGGTCCAGACGGTTGCCGTCGATCTGCAGGTCGCGGGGGAAAAGCTCGCCCCGCACCCTGGCGGCCCGGGGCTCTCCCAGCATGTACATGGCGAAGTCCACCGCGTGGATGTTGCTGTGCAAGAGCGTGCCTCCGGACATCTGCACCACGGCCAGGGGCCGGCCGATCTTGCCCTCGGCGATGAGCCCGCGCATCCTCTGATAGTGGTCCCCGAAGCGCCGCAGAACCCCGGTGTTCAGGACGGTGCCGTTGCGCTCCACCGCGGCCTTGACCGCATCGGCCTCCTCCATGGAGCAGGCCATGGCTTTCTCCAGGTAGATCATGGGCACCCCCAGGTCGGCGACCGCCACGGCCAGCTCCGCGTGGCTGTCACCCCTGGTGCAGATGGCCACCAGGTCGGGAGCCTCCTGCCGGATCATCTCGGCAAAGTCCCGGTACAGCGCCCGACAGCCCCATCGATCGCCGAAGGCCAGACGCCGGTCCTCCAGCAGGTCCGAGCCGCAGGCCAGTGTCAGCCGATCGCAGGCTTCGCAGGCGCCGGCAATGCTGTAGGGCAGCTTGAAGGCATCATAGCCCACGATCTCGTCGCAAATGGTGCTGCCCATGCGCCCGAGGCCGATGATCCCCACTCGGTAGGTCCTCACAGTATCCTCCGAAGGTGTGATGTTGGCGGATTCACCGGAAGGGTTTCTCCGCCGCACGAGGAAGTTCCTTGCCATCGCCGGACGCCCGGGCGAGGAACTAGAGGCCCACATGGGCGCACTCGTTGACGCTTGAAGCAAGCTGCGCGGCCGCAGTCAGGCCGTTGGCCAGCCCGTAGGTCGGGCTTTCCAGCCCGACTCGGCGATCCCGCCCGGCGGGATCGCCGCCCGGCCGTGGCACCGACCCTCCGTGGATCTCCGTCGCGCCGTTCGGTACCCGCGTAGGTCGGGCTTTCCACTCATATCATGCATGAACGCAGTGACGCCGCATTTCGCCGTAGTTGCGTCGGCGACGGTCGTT
>CAZXDD010000443.1:0-6784 GCA_964639415.1 uncultured Armatimonadia bacterium | reverse complement strand
CACCACCCTATCCTACACTCTTTCCCTACACGACGCTCTTCCGATCTCACCCGTGACCAGTCGGCACGTTCCTCTGCCAGCTCATCGGCGATGCGCTGCAGGGCCGTGAGCGTCCGGTACGGCACGGCGCAGGCGGGGTCTGTGGCTCGGTCTCTGACGTCCTCCACGCGCCTGAGTAGCGCGCTCCTGTCGATCGTCTCCAGGGCGGTCACTGCAAAACTCCTCCAACGAAAGCCAATTCTGTATCAGACTCACATGTGTCTCTGCCCGGCGGCGACAGGCGACGCTCACGGCTCGGGAAACCGCAACGTGGACAACGGCACCGCTACCTGCGGGTTCCAGCGCGCCGGCGGGTAGAGCGTGGCCGTGGGAGCGAAGAACTGCTCACCGCCGCCGATGGCGTAACGGCCGAAAGCCGGGTCGTGGGACATGTCCGCGCAGATGCCGTGGACCACCTCGGCACCCGGCTGCAGGCTCACCAGGCTCGCCACGTGGGCCGAATTGCTCTGGGGCAGAGCATACGCCGCCTTCGCCTCCTTCGGAGACAGCGGGGCATCGGTCCCGGAGGGCGCAAACCAGCGTCCGTAGCGGCTGTCGGGCGTGGAGTAGCGGACAACGCTCGCGGCTCGCCTGAGCCGGAGCACCCGCACCACGTTGGGACCGCTGTCATCGTAGGAAGCCAGTAGCTCTGTAGCCTGAGCTCGACTGTAGCCGGTGGCCGCCATCACCGCCGCCAGCAGGGGCGGATCGTCCTTGTCGCCCGAAGCCAGCACAGCGGCAGACTCGGTGTCGGTGGCGGGCGGTGGCACGGCCGTCTGAATCAAGTCTACCCCGTCCCACCTGGCGCGACACCACGTGGGGTCGAAGACCAGCGCGTACTCGCCACAGCGGTCCACCGAATAGGCCACCGCGCTGCCCGACTGCGAGACGGTTGCCCGAGCGTAGGTGGGGCGCCACTCGCGGCGGTAACGGGTGTATAGCTCAAGGTTCGTGCCCGGGAAGACCTGGTAGCCCAGGGCAACGGTGACGGTGACCGGTGCGCGGAGGGGGATGCCGGGCTGCCCCAATCTCGCGGCCGAGGCCATCCCCGCGGCCTGTGCAAGACCACTGTAGACCGCGGCCTGCGTTCTGCTCAGGGCCTCGACGCTCAGTGTCACGCCGGAGGGCACCGCCCGTGGCGGCCCGCTCACCGTGATACCCTCGGCCAGGGCGATGGTGTCGTCCTCGACAGGGAGTGTTCCGGTGGGGGCCGAGGCGCTCCCGCAGCCCGAGATCCCGGCGAGCAGCATGGCCGGCGGGAGGATGACGACGAGCGCGAGACGCAGGTGCCTGGTGGTCAGATGCCTGGGGCTTGCCATTGCTCTCTCCGGCCATCGGCGGCGTGGTGCCGCGGGACTCACCGGCACGGGCAACAAAGGGGTGTATCGGCCCCTGGTGGTGCGACCTTGAGTAGCGATGTGTCACATCGCGGCCGCCGTGGCATGAGTGGCTCAGGTGTTTTGCGACAGTCTCCCGCGCCTGTGCGTGGAAAGTACCGATCAGGCGGTCATTGGCGTCGCGGGAGAGCGTCGGCCCTCTGTGGTTCTGGTCCCGCGGGGAGCGGCGAGCGGGCGGGGGGATGCTGGGGGGCCGTCGGAGCGACCTTCGTGAGGTCTGTGCCGCAGGAGTGCATTGCGGGCGCCGCCGGCCGTGCTCTCTTCCCCGGACGCTGAGACGGCGGACGCCCGCGGGGGGGGAACACGGCCGACAGCCCGTGATGGGGTGGCCTATCGCTTCTTGAGCACCATGTAGTCCAGGTTCATGTGGTACTGCAGCACGCCTTCCATTCGCAGTCGGTGCTTGCCCGCGGTCAGGCTCAGCGGCGGGAGCTCATCGGAGGCGCCGGCGACCCTTACGGCCCACCATTCCCCCGCGGCACGGGCCCAGCCGCCTGTGCCCGGGAACTGCAGCATCGCGAAAGCCCCGGCCGGCGGCTCGCCGTCAACCGTCAGCTTGCGGAAGGTGCGCTCTTCGGCGCAGGCCACTCGGGCGTACAGGTCGTAGTGGCCCTCCTGGGGCACCTCGACCTCCCACTCCAGCCAGTGACCGTCGCCGCCGTAGTTGAAGATGCTCTTGCCGCCGTGCTGGTCGACGTGCCCGCCCTCCGAGATCCCCACCTCTCCACCGCCCTGGGCGACGAAGTCCTCCGCCTCGATGACGATGCCGTCCCGCGGCATGTCGGCGACCCGCTCCACGGCCACCGGGCTCATGGCCTTCTCGATCCCAACCCGCGCCACCGGGCTCGTCAGCAGGTTGTACCCCTCCACCACCAGACGCACCCGGCTCTGATCTCCCAGACCGACGGTCTGCTTGCCCCAGAGGCGCCCGTCGGCCGCCTCCCACTCGGTGAGCTCCGTCTCCCCCACCCGGAGCAGCGGCGAGACTCGGGCTCCCTCCACGGGGACAAGCCAGGCCCTGGCGGTACCGACGCCCAGGTCGAGGCCGCCCTCGGCCACCATGCGCTCCAGTGTGAAGCGGGCCACCAGCTCGCCTACTTTCTCACCATCCACCCGCAGCTCGACGGTCTGGCCCTGGGCGGGCTGCTCGCCGCTGCCCGCCCATCCGAGCTGCAGCTCGTGGGAGCCGGCGGGGAACCGGATGCTCGCCATCTCGGTCTGCGCATCCCACTCCGCGAACCCGTCCGCCTGCTTCTCTGAAGCGAGATAGGACCACAGCGGGGGCGCGGGGAGATGGAGTCTGAGCTCAACATCCTGTTCCGTGGTGCTGGACACCAGGGCGCGGTCGGGCAGGTAGCGTATGGAGTAGGCGCCGGGAACCGTGGCCCTCAGCAGGTCCTTGCCGTCTTCGGCCGTGGCGATGCCGGGCGCCGCCAGCACCGCGCAAACCACCATTCCTGACAGCAGCACCAGCAGCGTGACGCGCGGGTTCATCGTCCCACCTCCGCGTTGGGGATAGCCGGGCTATAGGGGAAAGTTCACGACGCGCGGGACACGCACCTCCTGGCCGTCACCGCCGGCGGCCGGATCCCGAAGAGAAGTGCACGCCTGTCGGTCCTGTCCCGGCGGGCTATCGCCGGTCACCGAGGCGCCCGGGACACCAGACTTCGACGCCGCGCTGTCTCCAGATGGCGACACCAGGGGTACCGGCGCGGATACCGACTGTTGCCTCCTCTTCCGACGGTGTGCTATAATCCGCGCACGCGCAGATATGCCGTAGAGATAGGGTGCACGCTGTGTCGCCCGAGGGCGAGCTAGGACTGCTACTTACGCTACTGGTTCTGTCCGGTCTTTCCTCTGGGAGCGAAGTCGGCTTTCTCTCGGTAGGGCTCAGCCATGCGCGCAAGCTGAGCTCCGAGGGTGTCAAAGCCGCCTCGGTCCTCACCTTCCTGCTGCGCCACCGCTCCCTGGCGCTCTCCACCTGTCTGATCGCCATCACGGCCTCCAACTATACCGCTGAGCGGCTGGCGGTGGACTACGCCCTGACCAAGAACCCCACGCTTGGTCCACCCGTGGCGTATGTGGTCATGCTCTGCGTGATCCTCCTGTTCTGCGAGATCATCCCCATCCAGATGGCGGCGCGGAACCCCGAGAAGTACGCCCTGCGTGCGGCGGTTCCGGCCGCCGTCGCCTCCGTCGTGCTCTCGCCCTTTGTTCTCGTCTTCTCGCTGTTGTCCCGCTGCCTGTTGCGCCTGTTCGGGGTGCATGCCAAGACGATACTCCCCAGCGTGACAGAGGAGTATCTGAAGGCGATGATCGCACAGGGCGAGGAGCAGGGGGTCATCGAGGCCACAGAGCGCCGCATGCTGCGCGGCGTGCTGGAGTTCGGCGACTATACGGTGGCTCAGATCATGACCCCGCGGCCGGACGTAATCTGCGTCGAGGCGGGCCAGACCCTGGGCGAGGCACTGGACCTGGGCTTCGAGCACCGCCACTCCCGTCTCCCCATCTATGCGGGCACGCCGGATGATATTATCGGTGTCTTGTACCTCAAGGACCTGCTGCCCTACGCCATGGCGGGAGACCTGGACCGGGCCGTCTCCGAGGTGGCGCGTCCGGCCTATCACGTGCCCGAAAGCCTCCGCGCCGACAGCCTCCTGCGCCAGTTGCAGCACGGGCGACAGATGATGGCCATCGTGATGGATGAGTACGGCGGCACCGCCGGCGTGGCCACGGTGGAGGACCTCCTGGAGGAGATCGTCGGCGACATCCGGGACGAGTACGACGTGGAGGAGCCCGAGGTCATTCTCACCGGCCCGGGCGAGTTCCTCTGCAATGCGCGAGTGAGCCTGCATGAGCTGCAGGACTATCTGGAACACACCGAGTTGCCAACCGAGGATTACGAGAGCCTGGCGGGACTGGCCATGGACATCACCGGACACATCCCGGCGGTGGAAGAGCGCGTGACCTACAGGGCTCTCACTCTGGTCATTGAGGAGATGAATGACAAGCGGGTGGAGCGGATACGGGTCATCGAGACCCCGGAGACCGAAGAGACCTCGGAAGGTTCGGAGGTAGGATAGGCACTTGGACGACCCCTCTACGATAGCCTGTATCGCCGGCATGGTCGTCGCCCTGGGAGCCATCTTCGTTTTCTCACTGGCGGAGGCGTCGCTGCTGGCCTTCAGCGATGTCAGCCTGCGGCGGCTGGTTGACAAGGGCGACCGCCGTGGCCTGGCCATCGAGGCCCTCAAGTCCAGCGAGGACTACCTCAGTGCCATCATCGTGGGCATGAACGCCAGCATCATCCTCGTGTCCACTCTGATGACGGTCCTGGTCAGGAGCCGCATCGCCCCGGAAGCCCAGAGCTGGCACGCGGAGGCCTGGCACGTGGGGACGATCGTCGTCATCCTCGTGGTCGCCGAGCTCACGCCCAAGACCTGGGGCACTCTCATGGCTGAGAAGACCGCCCCGCTGGTGGCGCCGCCGGTGCAGCGCTTCGTGCATATCACCGCACCGCTCATCGGGCTCCTGACCGCGGTCAGCGGAGCCTTCCTGCGCGCAACGGGGACACAAGTCGTGCACAGCCGACACTTCGTCACCGCCGGCGAGATCCAGGCCGCCGCCGACATCGGCGAGGAGGAGGGGATCGTCGAACCCCAGGAAGGCGAGATGCTCGACAGCGTTCTGGAGCTGGGAGACACCACCGCCCGCGAGATCATGGTCCCCAGGGTCGATATCGTCGGCGTCTCCATCACCGATAGCGTGGAGGACGTCGTCACCTGTGCCGTGGACAGCGGGTACTCGCGCATCCCGGTCTACGAGCGCACCATCGACAACATCACCGGAATCCTGTATGTCAACGACCTCCTGCGGGCGCTGCGAAATGGCGATCGCAACATCGACCTCCGCGCCCTGGCTCGGGAGGCCTACTTCGTTCCGGAGACCAAGAGGGTCGGAGAGCTCTTCCGCGAGCTGCGAGATCGCAGCACTCACATCGCCATCGTGCTGGACGAGTCCGGAGGCACCGAGGGTCTCGTCACCATCGAGGACATCCTCGAGGAGCTCGTGGGCGAGATCGAGGACGAGCACGACGCCCCGGTCCATGAGATACAGGTGCTCTCCGACACAGAGGCCCTCGTGGATGGCAAGGTCCGCATCGCCGAGGTCAACGAGCAGCTAGACTGCGAGCTTCCCGACGACGAGCACGAGACCATCGCCGGACTGGTCGCGGGCAAAATGGAGCGCATCCCGGAGGTGGGCGAGAGTCTGGAAGAAGGACACGTCCAACTGACTGTCGAAAAGGGTACGCCTCAGCGCGTCGAACAGGTCCGGGTCGTCAAACTCAATGGCCGGGGAAGTGAGAGCTAGTGGCCCGCAAGTCCAGCAAGTCCAAACGCAGAACCCTGATCCAGATCACAGCCAAGGACTTCCGCTACCCCGGCGAGAGCAATGTCTACTGGATGGCAATGGCGGGCGTCATGGTCCTGTTCGTCTGGATCGTGGGAATGCTACTGATCTTCGCCAAGCAGAAGAGCGGCCTCAGTCAGCCCCTGTGGGTCCTGATCCTCCTCTACCCCCTCTTCACCCTCTACGTGGCCGGCGTGCTGTCGGCCCAGGCCAAGCGGGCCCAGCTCAAGCGGGGCGGCAAGCAGGCGCGCGTCATGCCCGGCACGCGACCCGAGCTCCACAAGCGCCTGAGCAGGATGGCCGATCTCCTGGCGTGCAAGGGAACGCCCGAGCTGTACATCCTCCCCGACCAGGTCTCCTACGTCTACAGCATCCATGGCGGTAACGGTGCCATCATCACCAGCACCGCGGTGGAGAACACCCTCACCGACGATGAGTTCGCAGCGGTCATCGCCCGCGAAGTGGCGGCGATCTCGGCCCACAACGTGCGCACCGCCCTGATGACGGTCTGGATCCAGTCCGCCAACATCGCGCTGCGCATCCTGTGCTTCCCCGTGGCTATCCTCGCCCTGATGATGAGGGGCTGGCAGGACCTGGCCGAGTTCACCGCCGACCGCGGCGCCCTGCTGGCGGTGGGCAGTGAGGCCACGCTCAACCTGGCCATGCTCAAGCTCGTCATCGCCCGCGATCCCAACGCCGATGTGAACCAGGAGGACCTCGAGGCCTATCTCCGCGGTCCCGGAGCCATGAGCGCCGACGGCGCCCAGCTCGAGCGCCACTTCCGCATCGGCAGGTTCATCAGCGAGCAGCCCAACCTCAAGGAGCGCGTGGAGCAGTTGGGCGAATACCGCAAGTCCGATCAGGGTACAGTCGCCTTTGACAAGCTCGGCGAACTGCAAAAGACGATGCCGCTGAACTGATCCGCTCCCGGCCCGAGG
>CAZXDD010000442.1:0-6785 GCA_964639415.1 uncultured Armatimonadia bacterium | reverse complement strand
CCCACATAGCCGGCCTCGTCGGCCAGCTTGAGACCATAGGCCACGTAGGCGCTCACGTACGGGTCGCTCTCGTCGAACTCCCACCAGTGCCAGCCGCCGTCCGCATGCTGATAGCGCAGGAGCTTCTGCAGACCGAAGCTCACGTAACGGTCCAGGTACTTGGGCTCCGGCCGGTCCACTCCCAGTCGCTTGAGCGTGCGGGCCACGATGACGTCGGGCAAAAGCCCGCTCATGGTCTGCTCGGCGCAGCCGTACGGGTACGTGGTGAGGTACTCGAGGGCCTCGAAGATCGGTCCGGCCAGGGACGGCGCCAGCGTCACCACCAACTCCGAGCGGCCCGGCATGGCGTCCTGTGGCACGGACAGCACGGCGCTCTCCTCGGTCCTGGTCATGCCCGCGACGGCTTCCACGTCCTTCACGCCGCCGGGCACCACGGGCAGCCTGGCCTCCATGGCGTCGGAAGCACCCTGCCCGCCGATGGCGCTGACGAGGAACCGCGCCTCGTCCGGGCCGTGGGCCTTGATCTTCCATGTCAGCCTCTTCATGCCGTCTCTGGGAAGCTCAACCGTCTGCTCCGCGTCTCCCAGCACCTCCGCGCCCTCGGCGGTGAGGCTCACCTTGACCTGCCGATCCTGCTCGGTGTAGTTGTGCACGATCGCCGCCGCGGTGGCTTCGTCGCCCTCCACGTAGAACCGCGGAAGTGCCAGGCGGACCAGCAGCGGCAGCGTGGTGGTGACCTTCTTCACCTCGGAGCCCGCGGAGGAATCACGGGTCAGGCCGCGTGCCGTGCCACGCCAGGTGGTGAGATTGTCGGGAACCTCGAACTGAACTTCCGCCCGGCCGTCGGGCCCGGTGACGACTGAGGGGCCCCAGTACGCGGTGTCGGCGAACTGGCTGCGCACCCGCGGCGCCTCCTCGGCCATCTCGCCTCCGGCGGCCATCCTCCCGGGAGCCATCGGCGCGGGCAGGGCCATCACGGCCCGCCCCATCTCGAACGCCTGTGCACCGCCGCCGGGGTACATGTGGTCCATCGAGTACGCGGTGGTCACCCGCTGGGGCCAGCCGGTCCACAGGAACCCGTACGGATCGCGGGTATAGTCCTCGCGGATGGCATACACGCTCTCGTCGGCCACACCCAGGCCCACCTCGGCCGGCACCGCAGTTCCGCCGGCGTCCCGCGTCGTCACAATGTAGCGCGCCCTTTGCGCCGGCTCGTACACGTCCCGGTCGGTCTCGATGATCACCTTCAGCGCCTTGTCGCCACGGGGCACCGGCAGCGTCAGGTTCCCTCGGGTCGCATTCCCGTCGCGAACGATGCAGGCGGTGAACTCGACGTTCGGCCGATAGTAGTCACGGATCGGTACGTCGATGGCGAACTCGTGGTCCTCGACCTTCCGCACCTGTGCGTGGAAGACAGACCCACCCTCGAGGGCCCACAGCATCCAGCCGCCCACCAGGTCGGTCTGCACCCGGATGCGGGCCGTGTCACCGGGCTTTAGTGTTGTGTTGTCACGATCCAGGTGCAGGTCGGGCCAGCGCTTCCTCGTGAGCTTCTCCACCACTCTCAGACTGCTCCTGGAGAAGGCCGGGTTGCCCAGGTCATCTTTGGCCCAGGCCTCCAGATCGTATCGTCCCGGCCGCTCCACCTTGAAGCTCGCGAACCCCTGCCCGTGGCTGTCGGTCTCCACGAGTTGCTCTGTCCGCTCCTCGTAGGCCCGGTCCTGCCGATCCTTTTTGTGCTCGACTAGGATCACCTTCACCGCCGCCGATACGCCCTGGAAGTCGCGATCCTGGGTGGTCACCCTCACCCGTGCCGTCTCACCGGCGAGATACTCGCCCTTCTCCGGCCCCACGTGCACTCTCAGCTTTGAGGACGCGATGTGCACCCCGCCATTGGCCTGCTGCGGGCGCAGGGCCAGCTCCGAGACTGTGGCGGTGAAGGACAGATGCCGATCCACCGGCGCGTAGCGAGTCTTCACGTCGATGGTGAGCCTGCCGTTCTTGTCCAGCCTCCCGGTGCCGGTGAAGCGCTCCTCC
The DNA here is from genome assembly GCA_964639415.1 of uncultured Armatimonadia bacterium. GTDB lineage: Bacteria > Armatimonadota > Zipacnadia > Zipacnadales > JABUFB01 > CAYRFY01. The sequence goes on along the minus strand of CAZXDD010000442.1, from coordinate 4,748 downwards.
ACGTCTGTCGATCCCGCGCTCCCCAGGCCGGCGGCGCTGAGGATCCGCGAGGGAACCGGGGCCCCGGTGCGCTGGAAGACGCCCTCGTACTCCACCTTGCCCCCGGAGACCGGGCTGCCGAAGTAATACTGCGCCGAGACGGTGACAGGGATGCTGTCGCCGCCCATGAAGGTCTCCTTGGGGATGATGACCTCAACCGAGAACTCCGGCTTGCGATAGGCCTCCACCTCGAAGCGCTCGTAGAAAGAGCGCTGCTTGTCCCCCTCGCCCACGGAGACCACCAGCGAGTAGGTGCCCAGCGGGGGCTCGGGGGCAAGCTGGAAGTCGTCGGAGAACGTGCCCCAGTCATTGAGGCGCAGGGGCTTTTCGTACACCGTGGCGCCACCGGGAGCGAGGATCTTGGCGGTGACCTGCTCCACATCCCGGGCCATCGCATAGCCCTGGGGCTCCACGGCGCGCAGCGTGCCACGGAACCGCACCAGGTGGCCCGGGCGGTAGACCGGGCGGTCGGTGTACGTGTAGCACTTGTACGGCGGCAGCTCGCCGGGCGGCTGGGCCATGCAGAAGGCCGGCGGGCCGGTGCGCGTCGCCAGGAAGCAGGGCGCGCTGTCGCCGGTGGGCTTGAACCGCACCAGCCCGTCGGCGTCCGTCTGTGCGGCGTCTACGCGGCCCTTCTCGCCGTACAGTGCGACCCAGGCGCCCTCCACCGGCGTGCCCGTCTGCGACTGCGTGAGCCAGGCGAGGACCTTGTCCGGCGCGTGCTTGACCAGCAGGCCGCGGGAGGACACCGCGGCCCACGTCCGCCGGGCGACGCCGCCGCCACTCACCACCACGGCGTACACGCCCTCGGCCAGAGAGAGCCCGCAGTCCTTGTCGCGCCATGAATCCTCATAGAACGTGGTGAGTTTGACGGCGGTCCTGGCGGCCACCGGCCGGCCGCTTAGGGATAGCTTCCGCAGCCGATCCGGAACACTGCCGGGCTTGTCCTCATCCAGGGTGAGAGCGGAGGCGTTGGGGATCAGCTCCTCGAGCTTGATCGGATAGGCGACCACAGAAGCGCTTCTGAGATTGTAGAGCGAGACCCGCAGCAGGAGCTTGCTTCCCGCCGGGCCGGTACGCTGGAACACGTCCACCGAGATATTGGGAGCCCGGGCGTCGTCGGCACCCAGGGCGGGGGCCGCGGCACCCAACGATAGGAGTAGCAGGCCGAGGCAGGCAATGACGGGAAGCGACCCGTGCTCACAGCGATGCAGCGCGGACATGTCGGCTCATCCTCCTGACGACTCTCACTTTGGCGGCGCCGTTGCCGTGGCATCGGCAGGCTCGACGATTCTGACGGCACGGACGCGGAAGTACGACACCGGCTCCCCCGCCTCTGCCCGCGAACGGACCCTCGCCCAGTCTATCAGGCGGCTCAGATGCGGGCTCTCGCCGGGCAGGGAGACGCCCGTCCCCATGGCGCTGCGCACGGCAACCCCATCGACGAGCGGATCGAGGCTCCAGGGGTCGAGCACGGCTTCCGGAGGGGCGACGATGGAGACGATGAGCCGCAGTCTGGGCAGCTCATCGGGACGGATCGGGGGGAAGCGCAGGTCGGCGGCCGCCGCGGCACGGGCGGCCGCCACGATCTCATGGGCCAGCGTGGGCTGCGTGGGGTATAGGGTTCCCATGCAGCAACGAGGGGCGCCGTCGGCCATCGCGCTGACGAAGACGCCGCTGCGGAGCCTCAGGGCCGGAGGAAGGTCGGAGGGAACGGGAAGCGAGTGCCGCTGCAGGCAGTAGGCGTCAAACGCCCGGCGCGCCAGACAGAGCGCGGCCTGGCGGTTGCCGGGGTAGTCGGTGGAGAACTGCGCGAGCACCTCTGAAGCGGCGGCAGGGAGGGTGACCCAAAGCAGCATCGCAATGACACACATGGTGTGTGCCTCCGAGAGCGTCGTCTCGGCATACGCCGCGCAGCCGGTACGCGCGTGGCGCTCGGGGGTTTGACGTCGCCTCCGGCCTCGTGGTTCCGCCGGGACAAGTGCCGGGCGCCACGATCTCCGCCGGCCCTACTCCGCAAGCTCCCAGGTGTAGCGCCGGCCATTGCTCCGCGGGTCGGTGTTGTCTGAGGATGAGAACCACAGCGCCGCGCCCCAATGGGAGTAGCGGCCAAGGCCGTGCTCCCTCACATCCGCATGAGGCACGTGGGCGGGTCCCAGCTCCCTGTCGTCTTCCAGGAGCCGGAGAGTGGAGGGCGGACCTCCCGGCACACCGTCACCGGGGAACTGCGGCCCGAGCTCATAGGTGGTGCAATGGCCGATCTCCGGCCTCATGCGCCCACAGACCAGCACCCCACGCAGGGGGAGACTGTAGCGATAGCCCTCTTCCGCCACCACACGCGCCAGTTCAGGCGACGGCGTGGCCGAGTCTTTCGCCACCCAGTCCAGGTAATCCAGGTTCAGACCCGTGCCGTCGGGGTTCTCAAGACAGACGCTGTGACGGCCCTCCTCCAGATGCACGGCCAGTGGCTTGCCTGCGGGGTCGGCAAGCACGGCGAAGGCCCAGTCGTCGCTGGTCGCGGACCCGTAGCCCCCGGAAGAGGGGAACCTCGCCACCGCAATCTGCCTGCCGTCCAGGCGCAGGACCCGCGTGGCGTCCTCCGGGGTGGCATAGCGGGCCACGAGAGCCCACTCTCCGGCGGGCAGGTCCACCTCCCATTCCAGGCGATGGCCGCGGGTGTTCCAGTGAGACAGCGAGAGGCCACGGGCCCCCAGCTTGTCGGCGCGCACGTGAATCTCGCCCCCTGCCTCGGCCACATAGCTCTCGGCCTGCGTCCGGACCACGGTGCCCCATTTCTCCAGCCCCAGGTCGGCCGGGGTGGGAGGAACCCGCACCGTGCGGGTGATGGTGGCGCGGTGCCCCAGGTCATCCTCCACGGTCAGGGCGATCTCCACCGGCCCGCTGCGAGCAAACAGGTGGCTCACCCGGGCACCCTCAGCGCTCTGGCCTCCCAGGTTCCACTGCCACGCGGTCACCTCGCCCCGCGCCGACACCGATGGCGAGCCGTCGAGCTCGGCCCGTGAGCCCGCCTCGTCCTGGGTCAAGCGGATGCTGAAGTCCGCCCTGATCTCGCTGAGCAGGTTGATCCGGGCATACGTCAGCCCGGGCATCCCCGTGGCCGTCCCGAGTACCTCCAGTACCGGGCTCGGCGGCGAGCCCCCGCGCTCCGAGGCCGTCATGAAGCTCGTGAACGGTGCCGGCAGGGCCACACTCACGGCCTCACCATGGCCGCCGTCGGGGAAGGCCTCGACCACCCGGTTCTCCGACACCGATCTTCCGTCGGCGGAGGTGCCGCTGCAGTAGTAGAAGACGAACAGTCGCCCGTCAGCCGTGGCCTGGAAGCGGGCATAGCCCGGCACCTCCCCCGCGATCCCCTCTGCCCCTCCGGCCAGGCTCCCGCGATGCACCACCTGTCCTTTGTCCACGATGCAGTAGTCCAGCGAGACCGTCTGCGGCTCGTCCGGGAAGAACTTGTCGCGCACCCGGGTGTCCCAGACGCTTCTGTCCAGCCACAGCAGGTACGCGCGCCCGACCCCGTCGACCCACATGTCCAGGTTGGTGATGTGGCCCGCCGTCTTCTCCCTGCTGGCGATCTCGATCCAGTCCGAGAACGGCTCGCCCGTGATGTCCGGGGTCCAGGTGTAGAATAGCCGGCGGAAGTCGTAGTCCCAGGTGCGCCCCTCGTTAAGCTCCAGCTTGTACTCGCGCCAGGCCTTCACCGGCTCGATGATGTCGCTGATGGCCAGCACGTGGGCGGCGCGATCCTTGAGGGCCACCACCGGGTAGCACAGGCGGATGGGCTCGGGCACCTCGTACTCCGTGCCCATTGGGAAAACCAGCCGGCCGCAGCGGGACCACTCACCCTCGCGATCCCGGAAGCTCCAGTGCTGGGCCTCGTGTCCCAGAATGTTGAGCAACAGCAGCTCGCCGGCGGGGCCATCGGCCGCGAAGCCCCTATACGAGTGCTCGGTGAACGCCGGCTCTCCCTCCCACACGGGGAGCAGCACCTGTGGCGGTGCCGTGGGGTCGGCGGCGGAGAACTGCAATACCTGCGGCTGCGCGGGACCGTTGTAGGCGTCCGGAGCGGTGAGCGTGGGGTTGGCGGAGATGAACAGTGGGCCTTGTGGGGAGACCGCGATAGGGCAGCCTTCGCGTGTACGGCCTGCCGGATCGGCCTGCCCAAGCTCCCACCCATCCCGGCCGCGCCGCAGGAGCATCCACCGCGTGTTGTTCAGCGGCTTTTGGTCTTTGATCGTCTCCAGTCCGCTGACGAACACCTCGTCACCGACCCGGGCGATGCAGGTAGAGCCGTAGCACCACATGGGGCCGGCGCCGTTGTCCGCGGGCTCGTAGGTGTAGACGGTCTCCTGGACTTCGACGGCCGGCAGAAGCGGCTGGGCCGCGCAGGCGGACAACGGTGGAATGAGGGGCAGGATAACGGGGATGAGCGGCAGTCTCACGGTGTCGCCTCCATCCTGGCACGCGGCCGCGCCGAGGTGGCGAGCATCCTTCACCGCAGGGGCGCCGAAGACCTCCGAGCACACCGTCCAAGGGTCCCGGGGTTGGCGCGCCTGTCGCGCCCCATCCTCGGCCCCGAGGCGCGGCCGTCCCGGCTCCTGTCATCCTCAGCGGCAGTCTCGCGAAGCAGGGCGCTTGTCATCCTGAGATCGGAAGAGCACACGTCTGAACTCCAGTCACGAGATTCCATC
>CAZXDD010000441.1:0-6791 GCA_964639415.1 uncultured Armatimonadia bacterium | reverse complement strand
GAGATTCTTCGCTATCTCGCTGCGCGAGATGGACGCTCAGAATGACAGGAACCGGGCCGGCCGGGCTTCTCGGCCGCACCTCTAGGGCCCGCGCCGTGGACCCCACCGCCGGCGGTGCCGGGCCGATTGCGCGCCGGGGAGCGCGCAACAGCCCCTGTGGCTCAGTGCGCAGGCGCCCCGCGCGTCCGCGGCTACTCCCCGTGGATGAGCTTCTCCAGCTCGTCGGGGTTGTGCGAGCGGCGCATGGCGGTCTCGTGGGTGATGAGGCTTTGCTTGTACAGGTCGCGCAGCGCCTGGTCCATGGACTGCATCCCGGCCTCGGCGCTGGTCTGGATGATCGAGTGCATCTGGTGCGCCTTGTTCTCACGGATGAGGTTGCGGATGGCCGAGGAGGCCACCATGACCTCAATCGCGGCCACACGTCCCGGCTGCCCTGCCCGGGGCAGAAGCTGTTGGGACATGATGGCGACCAGGTTGTTGGAGAGCTGCACGCGAATCTGCTCCTGCTCCTCGGCGGGGAACACGTCGATCATGCGGTCCACGGACTCGGCGGCGTTGTTGGTGTGCAGCGTGGCCATGACAAGGTGGCCGGTTTCGGCACAGGTGATGGCGAGCTTGATGGTCTCAAGGTCGCGCATCTCACCGACCAAGAGGACGTCCGGGTCCTCGCGGAGTGCCGAGCGCAGCGCGGCGGCGAAGGACAGGGTGTCCTGGCCCAGCTCGCGCTGGTTGATCACGCTCTTGCGATGGGTGTGCAGGTACTCGATGGGGTCTTCGATGGTGATGATGTGCTCGGCCCGGTCGGAGTTGATCTGGTGGATGATGGAGGCCAGGGTCGTGGACTTGCCGCTACCGGTGGGGCCGGTGACGAGCAGGAGGCCGCGGGGCCGCTTGGCCAGGTCTTCCGTCACCGCCGGCAGGCCGAGCTCACGCATGGACGGCACCTGCTGCGGGATCAGGCGCAGAGCGGCGGCCACATTGCCCTTGTCGCGATACACGTTGACGCGGAAACGGGCGATCTGACGCATCTGGTACGAACAGTCCAACTCCATGTCGGTCTCGAACCGCTGGATCTGGTCGTCGGTGAGGATGTCGTACATCATGCGCTGGCAGATCGGCGTGGACAGCGTTTCATAGCGGGAGCGCTTCAACTCACCGTCGATGCGCATGATCGGCGGCAGCCCCACGGCGAGGTGCAGGTCGGAGGCGTTGTTCTCGACCACGATCTCCAAAAGCTCGTCGATATGCACGTCCTCAACGGGCTTGAGCTGCGGCCGGCGGGCCTGCACCGCTGCGCCGGGACGACCAGGGGCTCCCGGAGTGTTCTGGGCCATATCAAAGGTCCTCCTGGTAGTTCGGTCTACAGATGCCGTCTGCGGTCGGCCCCGCCCGGAGCTCATGCGGAGCCGCTCCCCGGTGTGCCGCACCGTCTTGACGTCTTGTGCGTGGGGAGCGTCGCCGGTGGGCGAACCCAGCGGGCCGCAGGCCATGGGCCCTGCCGCCGTCACGCGGGGCCCGGTGGTGACAGATCAAACACCGGGGCCGCCCCGGTGTTCCCGGCCACCCACCGCTTAGGTGTAGCTGCCGGCGGTGAACACCACGCGGGTCAGCTCTTCCACGGTGGTCAAGCCCTTGAGGACCTTGCGGAAACCGTCCCTTTGCAGGGTCACCATGCCCGAGGCCAGCGCCGCCTCACGGATCTGACCGGCGGAAGCGCGCTTGACCACCAGCTCGGCGATCTCCTGGTTCATCATCATCAGCTCGTAGATCCCCAGACGACCGCGATACCCTGTCTGGCGGCAGTTCTCGCACCCGCGGCCGTGGTAGAACACCTGATCGCGGTTCTCGGGTGCGTCGGGATCGAACCCGAAGCCCAGCAGCACGTCCCTGCGGGGCTTGTACGGTTCTCGGCAGTTGTCGCAGATCTTGCGGGTGAGACGCTGGGACATGGAAGCGATAACCGAGGAGGAGATAAGGAACGGTTCCACGCCCATGTCCACCAGACGAGTGATGGTTGAAGGAGCGTCATTGGTGTGCAGGGTGCTGAGAACAAGGTGACCGGTCAAGGCGGCCTGAATCGCGATTTCCGATGTCTCCAGGTCACGGATCTCACCCACGAGGATCACATCCGGGTCCTGGCGCAGGAAGTACTTCAGGGCGATGGCGAAGGTCAGACCGGCTTTGCGGTTCACGTGGACCTGGGCGATACCGTCCAGCTGGTACTCCACCGGGTCCTCGATGGTGATGATATTGATCTCTACAGAGTTAATACGGTTGAGGATGGAGTACTGTGTTGTGGTTTTTCCAGATCCGGTGGGGCCTGTAGACAGGATCATGCCGTTGGGCTGGTGGATCAGGTGTTCCACATCGGCCAGCATCTCGGCATCGATACCGAGGCTCTCCAGACCGACCTGCACGGAGCCCTTGTCCAGGATGCGCATGACGAACTTCTCGCCATTGGTGGTGGGGATGACCGATGAGCGCAGGTCGTACTCCCTGGTCTGGTGTCGCACGTGGATGCGGCCGTCCTGCGGCACGCGGCGCTCGGCGATGTTCATCTCGGACATGATCTTGAAGCGTGAGATGAGCGGGGCGTGGATGTGTTTGGGGAGGGGGAGGATGTCGTGCAGGACGCCGTCGATGCGGAAGCGGACGCGGACGCGGTCCATGTACGGTTCGATATGGATGTCGCTGGCGCGCTCCTGAATGGCGCGCTGCAAGACGACCTTGGCGATCTTGATAATCGGGGCCTCTTCGGCGACATCGGCCACCGGGTCCATGCTCACGCGGCTCTCGGTCTTGTCGTCATCGGCGGCGAGCATCCCCGAGTCCCTGACCTGGTCGGTGAGGCCCTTCATGTCCACTCCGCCGAAGGACGAGGCCACTCCCGGCGCCGCTTCCTGGGCGGGTCCGCCTCCGGAGCGGGCGCGCTCGAAGGCATTGGAGATCGCCATCTGCACGGCGTCGGGGTCCGCCAGCAGCGGCTCGATATTCTGTTGCAGGTGGACCTTGAGCTGGTCGGCGGCCATGACGTCGCTGGGCTCGGCCATCGCCACCCGCATGCAGCCGTCGCCTCGAGCGTGCGGCACCGCCTTGTAGCGCTCCGCCACATCCTGCGGGATGAGCGTGGCGACCTTGGCGTCCGGAGGGTTGTTGGCGATGTCCACGTAGGGGAAACCCAACTGCTCCGAGAGCGTCTCGTAGAGGGCGTTGCGCTCCACGTGGCCCAGGTCGACCAGTATCTGGCCGATGAGTTCGGTGGTCTGTTTCTGCACGTCGAGGGCCTGGGTGAGTTGGTCCTCGGTGATGAGACCCTTCTCAATGAGCATCTGGCCGATACGTTTCCGAGCGATAGGCCTGCGCATCGCCTCGCACCTCTGGTTTAGTGTAGCTCCAAACCCGTGGACTCACGCCGGACCCCATGACCCCAGTCGCATTATAGGTCAGCGCACTTGGGCAAGTCAACAAAGCCCGGACGGCGCTGGGAGTCGGCGAGTCGCGGGTCAACGACAGTCAACGGCATTCCGCGGCGAGGGCGCCGTCGCTGATTCCGTAGCTCCCGCAAAGCGGGACCGTCGCCGTCGCCTCTGACTGGTGACTCGCAGACTCGCCGACCGCCGTTCACCGGCGCTTCGCCAGCGCCCCGAGCAGGGCCTCCCTCATGACCTCCACCGGAGCGGCGGTATTGGTCCAGCGCTCCAGGGCGATGGCACCTTGGTGTACCAACATCCCGGTGCCGTCAAGGGTCCGTGCGCCCCGCTGTCTGGCGGCCCGCAGGAGGGTGGTATCTCGCGGGGTGTACACCAGGTCGCAGACGCACTGGCCCTCGTGGAGCCACTGTGGCGGCACGACGGGCGGCACAGCGGTCTGCGGGTGCATCCCCACCGGAGTGGCGTCGATGACGATCTCGGCCTCCTGCACCACCTGGCCGGCCTCTGGCGCCTCGAGGCCCTCCACCCGGACCTGCAGCCCCGTCTCCCGGGTGACAAGCTCCGCCACCTCCACGGCCCGCCCGGGGGTACGGTTCAGGATCGTCAGTGCGGCCGCGCCGTCGTTGGCCACGGCGTAGGCGATGGAGCGTGCCGAGCCGCCGGCGCCGATGAGAGCAACCCTCTTGCCCCGGATGACTTCCTGTTGTTCCCTGAGCGCGCGCAGGAAACCTTCCCCATCGGTATTGTGGCCGTACAGGACCCCGCGCACCACTTCCACGGTGTTCACCGCCCCCAGCACTCGGGCGCTGTCACCCAGCTCGTCCACGAGGTCCGCCATGGCCCCCTTATGGGGCACGGTGACGTTCCAGCCCACCAGGTTCAGAGACCTCAGGCCCTCGACGGCCACCTCCAGCCGCGTCGGGGAGACCTCGAAGGGCACGTAGACCCAGTTGAGCCCCAGCTCGGCAAGAGCCGCGTTCTGCATGGGCGGTGACAGACTGTGCCGTACGGGCCAGCCGATGACAGCGACGATCTTGGTTTCACCGTCCAGGTCGGTGAGGCGTGTCATCTAGCGGCTCCAATCCTCGGGCAGCAGGCCGCGGCGCCGGAACTGCGCCACCGCCAACGCCTCCAGCATGCGGGCGAACTTGGTGCCCGCGAACTCACGGGGGCGCAGCGGCTTGACCCAGATGGTGAACAGGCCCAGGCGGTTGCCGCCCAGGATGTCGGCGAACAACTGGTCGCCCACGATGGCCGCCGCCGCCGGGGGAACGTCCAGCTCCCGCAGGGCCGCCAGGATCCCGCCGGGCAGTGGCTTGCGCCCCAGTCCCCATCTCCCCACCGTCGGGATCCCCAGCCGCTCGCCCACGCGCCGGAGCCGCCGGGGCTTGATGCTATTGGACACGATGGCAACCCCGAACCGCTGCTTGGCCCGGCAGATCCAGGCCTCACAATGGGGGGAGATGACCTCCGAGCGCCATTCACACACGGTATTATCCAGATCCAGCAGGATCGCCTCGATGCCCCGAGACGCAAGCCGGTCCAGGTCGATGTCCTCCACACAGCGCGCGAAAACGTCAGGAAGTACGCCGTCGAAAAGCGCGACGCTCAATTGCCTGCACCCCGAATGCGTGAGATGGCCTGCTGATGCTCGGCGAAAGTATTGGAAAACACGTGGGTTCCGTCGCCTTTGGACACAAAATACAGCGCCTCGGTCTTCTCCGGGCGCAGGGCGGCCAGCAGGGAAGCCTTGCCGGGGCTGCAGATCGGCCCCGGGGGCAGACCCTGATGAATATAGGTATTGTACGGGGAATCGATCTTCAGGTCGGCGTAAAGCAGGCGGGCCTTGTGCCGGGGCAGGGCGTACTGCACCGTGGCACAGGATTCCAGTTTCATGCCCTTCTCCAGGCGGTTGAGGAATACCTGTGCGACCCTGGGCCTCTCCTTGTCGGAGGCCGCCTCGCGCTCGACGATGGAGGCCAGGGTAACTAACTCGTGCAGGGACAGGGGGCTCTTGGCGATCTCATCCCTATGGGCCGATGAGAACGACTTGGCGAACTGCTCGGTGAGTCTGGCGACGACGTCCTCGGCCGAGGAGCCGGCGGGAATCTGGTAGGTGGCCGGGTACAGATAGCCCTCGGCGGACTTGGTCGGGACCTTGTGGCCGGTGGCCTTCTTGACCTGCAAGGCGGTGGCGGCGCGCACGAACTCCTCGGCGGTGGGGAGGAACCGGCCGTCATCGTCGGCGCCGGCCTTCTCGAGGCGGTCGGCGATCTGGGAGACCGTGAGGCCCTCGGGGATGGAGACCCTGATGCGCCACGCGCCCTCCTCCACCAGCTTGCGGCCAATTGCCTCGCTGTCGGAGTTCTCGTCGATGCGGTACATGCCCGGCTTGAGCCGGCTGTCCCAGCCCTTGCGTCCCAGCAGGCGCCGGAAGGCCCAGGAGCTGCGGATGAGCCCCTTGTCCTCCAGCGCCGAGGCCACCGCCCCGGCCCCCTGGCCGCTCTTGATCTCAAACAGCGCCGCGCCCTTCTCGGGCCACGATTCGGGCGCCTGCAGGAGACGCACCTCATAAGCTGCAAACAAGCTGCGGCCGCCCCAGACGACGATGACGGCCACCGCCAACCCCAGAATGATGCGCTTCATGCGTGCCTCGGCAGAGTGCTTCAGGTTGATCGCGATTGTGCGTCAAGGTAGCTTTGGAGGATGACGGCGGCCGCGACCTGGTCCACCTTCTTCTCGCGTCGCGACCAGTTCACATCGCCGGCGATGAGCGCGCGCTGAGCGATCGCCGTCGTCATTCTCTCATCCCACAGAACCACCGGCAGGGCGGTGTGTTCCCCCAGAAGGTTCGCAAACTCGCGCACTTTCTGAGCCGCGAGCTCCTCTTTCCCCCGCAGGCTCACCGGATTGCCGACGACAATCACCTCGGCACCGTGCACGGTTGCCAGCTCGGCAAGCTCCCGGGCATCCTGCTCGGGGTCCTCACCCCGCCGGTAGGTGCGCAGGGGCGTTGCCACCATGCCCAGAGCGTCGCTGGTGGCGACGCCGACTCGTTTGGTGCCGATGTCGAAGGCGATGCAGCGCAAGTCGAGGTCCACCCATCGGGTGCGGTCGTGGGGTACAAGGGTCCACAGCGGAGTGTATTGTACGATACAGTCGGGGTCGCCGCCAGAGGGAGTTGTGCGGCGGGTGTGTGCGGCGGGGTTGTGGGGCGTCGGCCGCTCACATCTCCCAGCCCCGCAGGGGCGACCGGGAGAGGTCGACAGGACGGCCCGAAGGGCCGGCATGGCGGGTGAGGGGCGAACCCACCAGATCGGAAGAGCGTCGTGTAGGGAAAGAGTGTAGGATAGGGTGGTG
>CAZXDD010000440.1:0-6796 GCA_964639415.1 uncultured Armatimonadia bacterium | reverse complement strand
TCTCTGAACGTGAAGTAGCGCTTGGCTTCATCGTTGGCGGGCTCGACGGTCTTGCTGATCGTGTCGACCTCCAGCTCCAGGTAGGCACTACCGCGTCGCCATGCCACCAGGTAGCGCCCCGTGGCCCGCCTGTTGATGACCTCAACGTCGAGCCCCTGACTGCCGGAGGGCAGGAAGCTGCTGTCGAGGAATCCCCCTCCGCCCGGCTGGGTGTACTGCCTCTTGTCGGGGTCGTAGCGGCCGACCACATCGGGCAGCTTCACCGTGATGGGGTTGCCCCCGACCGAGGCCTGCAGCGTGTACTGCTCGATCACTTCCCCTACCTCGACGCGCGGCACCAGCACGGTCTTGTAGTAGTGGTGCGCGTACCCCACTGCCCCCACGACTGCCAGCAGGAACAGGCCAGAGGCAACGCCGGACGCTTTCACAGTGGCATGGCTCCTTTCCGGTGTCTACGGCACGTAGTGGCTCCGCCTCAGACGTCCTCGCCGGCCTTGCGCAGCTCCCGCTGCAGCGTCCGGATGCTCTCGCGCGCGCCGTCGACCCTGGGGTCCGTGGGATAGTGGTCGACGAAGGCCTGGTAGTAGGCCAGAGCCTGGCGCCTGGCACCCGTGCTCCCCTTGACGTCGAAGTTGTGCGCGGCTTCCAGCAGGTCTGTGGCGGCGGGGTCCGGCGGAGCGGAAGACTCGGGCTGCCCGACGGGTTCGTAGGCTCCCGCAGGAACCGAGAAGGCGCCCATCGGAGCGGGCCGCGGAGTCGGAGCGGCGAACGCTTCGAAGTCCTGCGAGGGCCCGGCTGGAGCGGTCCGTGTGTGAGCCTCGATCTCGGCCAGGCACAACGCGCTTTGAGCTGCGAGGCGCAGCCACAGGGAGCGCCAGCGCCCCAACTCCCACCCCGTGAGGCCACCGAGGACCATTCCAACGATCACGCCGAACACGACCCCTCCTTCGTTACCCGCCGATGTGTGGCCCTGCAGGGTCACTCCGAGGATGCCCCCGCCAATGCCCCCGAAGATCACACCGGCGATGGTGGACCCGCGGACGATCGCGCGGGCAAGGGCGTACAAGCGCTCCGCGCAATCGCCGACCTCTCTACGGCTGTACTGTGCTGACATGGTGCACTCTCCGACGCGTGCAGTCTGGCTGGGGAGCCCGCGGAGCGGGTGGGCTCCCCAGCGTTTCTCGTCCAGCCGGTGGCTTACTCGAGCGTCAGGATGGCGTTGCCGAAGCCGACCCACACGTTGCTATAGGTGGTAGTCACGTCCCTCGTGCACATCACGTCGAGAGTGAGCACTGTAGACACATCTATGTCCACATTGACCGGCTGCCCGAGGTGCACGGGATCGGACCGGAACAGCTCCACGTTGTCGCCCCTGACGATGAAGATGACCTGGTCTGTATTGCTGGCGTTGGTGTCAAGCACCCCCATGGTGGCTTTGAAGCGCTTGTAGCGGCGGCCGACGCTGTACCTCATCAGCCCCACTTGGTCGTCGTAGGTCCGTGCCTGGATGTCATCGAGGAACGACTCACCTGCAATGTGGAACTGGCCACGGCCGGGGCCGTTCCACCAGTTCTCGGTCCTCGTCCGTGGCAGGTTCTTGAGCCAGATATATTCGGGCCCCCGCGGCACGAGCGTCAGAGTGCCGACCTCAGACTGGCGGTCGGTGATCACGTTTGTCTGCCCCTGTCCCTGACCCGCATCGAAGTAGTGGGCCAGGCTCGCCGACACCGTGCGGTTCCCCACGCGGACATACTCGATCGTGAAGTAGCCACTCGCGTTGGTGCTGGCCGACTCTCCGTCGTCGGAGCGGGCGGTAGCATTGGCAAGGCCGCGTCCGGCATCGTCCACAATGCGGCCGGATATGCTCCCCACCTCGGTGGACGTCTCCTCCAGGAGCCCTTCGCATCCGCTGATGCACAGAGTTGCGACGACGGCGAGAGCGCCCAGAGCAATGCAAAACAGATGACATCTCCCTACAGTGCGGTTCATCTTTCCCTCCGATTAGTTGCGCCTGTGCGCGGTTCTGCGCGGCAAAGAGTGATCTGGGTGGGCACGGCGGCCGTTGGCGCTTGTCGGTGGCGCGCTGCGGGCCCTCTGGGCGGGTGAGACATGTGCCGGCCCTTGCCGGTCCTCTCCACGTCTTGTACACGGTGAGAGCTTGCCTCCATCGAGCTCAATTGCTGCCAAGGAGCCCGGTGAGTTCACATCGAGATGACCGCGGTCAGCATCTGAGGACAACTCGCGCCCATTGCTGGGGTACTTCACTGCGGACTGCGGTTCTGGCTTTGACTTCGCCATCAGGAAACGGCGAACTTGGCGGTTGACAGTATACTGTCGGAAGTTTTATAGTCAAGCGGTTTCTACTAGCGCGTATAGTATGGCATAATAACTCGAAGACTGCAGATAGGGGCGTGTGAGGCACCGGTTTGGAGAAGCACGGCGGTCTGTTTCCGAGGATTTGCAATGCAATGCAGAGATGGGACCCGGCTCGTGATCGGAAGAGACCCCGGACGCGATGTGGTGCTGAGCGCAGCGACAGTCTCCTCTGAGCACGCTCGCCTGGCCGTTCAGGATGGGCGCTATCTGCTCGAGGATCTGGGTAGCACCAACGGCACTCACGTCAACGGTTCGTCCATCAAGACCGCAGGGGTCACCCCGCGGGACGTGATCCTCCTGGGCGACACTCCTCTCCCGTGGCCGCTGGTGCTCAAGCGCCTGCAGGAGCGGGGTGAGAGCGGTCTGCTCCTGGAGACGATTGGTCTGGGCGTGCGCGCGCCGGGAACGGGGCGGGTCCTGTTGGACGGGATTAGCTTCTCGGCCAGCGGGGGGCAGTTGGTGGCGGTGCTGGGGCCCAGCGGGGCAGGGAAGAGCACGCTGCTGAAGGCGTTGATCGGGCAGTTGCATCCCAGCGCGGGGAGTATCCTGTGCAACGGCGCGAACCTGGGCGAATCACCGCAGTTGCTCTGGAGCTGGGTAGGCTACGTGCCACAGGATGACATCGTTCACCGAGAGCTGTCGGTGAACGATGCGCTGAGCTTCGCCAGCCAATTGCGTCTGCCCCACGAGAAGGCTCCCGCCGACACGGCCCGGCGCGTTCTGGCCGCCGCGGACAAGTGCGAGCTGACCCGGCATCTGGGCAAGAAGGTCGCGACACTCAGCGGAGGGGAACGCAAGCGCTGCAGCGTCGCGATGGAGCTGCTCACGCAGCCGCCGATCCTGGTATTCGATGAGCCCACCTCGGGACTGGATCCGGGGCTGGAGCGCAGCATGATGTCGCTGTTCCGCCGGTTGGCCGACGGCGGCCACCTCGTGCTTGTCATCACCCACGCCACACGCAGCCTGGACCTGTGCGACCGCGTGCTGGTCCTCGCCGGGGGCCGTGAAGCCTACTACGGCAGCTACGACCGCATGCTGACGCACTTCGGCGTGACCGACCCCGGGGAGTTGTACGGCACGCTTCAGGACCCCGTTGCCGCCGCGGAAAGGTTCCTTGTTTCGCGCGAGTTCGCCAGGTACGTCGCGCGCCCCATCTCGCGATCGCACCCCACGCCTCCTCCCGCACCCGACAGGCCCGCGGACTTCCGGGAGCAGTGGCTCATCTTGCTGCGGCGCTATCTGGCCGTCTTGCGGGGCGACACCCGGAACCTGGCCTTTCTGGGCCTTCAGGCTCCGGTGATCGCCGGGATCGCCTCGTGCGTGTTCCCGGCGGACGCCTTCTCCAACCCGGAGAACATGAAGCACACCGCGGCGCTACTGTTCGTGATGGTCATGGCCGCCCTGTGGTTTGGCACCTCGAACGCGGCGCGGGAGATCGTCAAGGAGCGCAGTATCTACCAGCGGGAGAGGATACTGGGCATCAGCAGCGTGGCGTATCTGGGGTCCAAGGCGGTGCCGCTGATCGCGATCGGCGTCCTGCAGTCTTTGGCGCTGCTCTTCGTCATCGGGCTACGCACCGACTGGTTCGGCTCGGCACCCGGGGAGCAGGTGTTGCGCCTGTGGGGTGTGCTGTGCCTGACCTCCGCCTGCGGCGCCGGAGTGGGCCTGTTGGTGTCGGCGGGCGCCGGCTCGCCGGACCAGGCGATGAGCCTGACGCCCATCGTGCTCCTGCCGCAACTGGTGCTGTCGGGGATCTTCCCGGCGGTGGAGGAAAGCGGGGCCGTGATGCGTCTGCTCAGCCGCCTGGCGGCATCGAACTGGGCCTTCAGCGCAGCGGGTGGGGCGCTCAACCTCAATGCCAGGCTGGGGGAGCGCCCGCTGACGGCCATGCTGCAGAGCGAGGCCTTCGACCGTTCCGGCACCGCGTGCATCGTGGTGCTTCTGTCCATGTTGGTCGCTGTACTTGTGCCGGCATGGGTTGCCGTGCGCGCAAGACACGACTAGCCGCACCTTAGGGAGGGTCTGTCCATGGGACACAAGTCTGCCGCCGTCTGCATGGCGATTGGTCTCGCCGTGTTACTGCTCGAGGTTGCCCCGGTTCTGTGCCAGGAGGCCGCCGACGCTCCGTCTGACCCCGACATCCTCGTCCTGCCCGAAACGCCCGTCGCCAATGCTCCCACCCTTGTCAAGAGCCACGTGATGATGAAAGGCGTCGCCAGCCGGTACAAGTTCGACCCGACCACCAACGCCAGTGTCTACGACCTGACCGATCAGTACGGCTCCACGCTGGCCGTCAGGGGCACCGACAAGCAGATGGCGCTGGACCAGCTCTACGTGATCGTCGGCACGCTCACCCAGGATCCCGACGGCAAGATCGAGCTAGTGGAGTTGGGCCGCCGTGCCGCCAAGACCAACAAGGGCCAGGCGGAGCCCCCAGTACGGTGGAACGTGAAGACGAACACGTTCGAAGACAACGCCCCACAGACGCCTCCCGAGGGCGCCGCGACCAAGGAGACCGAGTCCTCGGACTACACGCTGTACGCCATCGGCGGGGCGCTGATCCTGATTGCGGTTGTGCTGGGCATCGTGCTGGCCGTCCGGTCGGGCAAGCAGCAGCAGGAGGCCATGGCTCTCGCGCAGGAGGAGGCGGAGCGGAAGCGGCGCGAGATGGAGGCCGCGGCGCGACAGGGGGCCTGGGCCGCGGAGACCTCCGTTGGCGCGGGGGTCACGCAGCTTTCGCCTGCGGCGGCGACCACCATCGAGGCCTGGGGCACCCTGGAGGTCGTCGAGGGGCCCGATGCGGGGCAGCGGTTCCCTCTGGCGGGGACGGAGGTCAGCATTGGCCGCACCGATGGCGACATACTGGTTAAGGGCGACCATGCCATCTCAGGGCGCCACGCCCGGATTGTGCGGACCAATGACGGTGGGCTGCGGTTCGTGGATGAGAGCAAGAACGGCTCCGTGGTCGCCGGCAAGCCGGTGCATCGCAAGGAGGCGGAGTTGACCGACGGGGTGGAGGTTCAGATGGGGATCAGCAGGCTCGTGTTGAAGGTGCTGCGCGCACAGCCCGCACCCGCGTCGCCGGCCGCGGAGACCACGATGTTCAGCGTGGCGCAGCAGGCCACGGAGATGTTCACCGGTTGCGAGCTTTCCATCACGGAGGGCTCCGATGCCGGCCAGAGGGTGCCGCTGTCGGCACAGCGGATCGTCATCGGTCGCGGCGACGAGGCGGATGTGAAGCTCACCGACACCAGCGTCTCGCGCAAGCATGCGGTGCTGACCTTCGAGCACGGTGACTACACGCTGCACAACGAGAGTTCTCAGGGCACTCGGGTGAACGGTGAGAAGGTGGAGAAGCACACGTTGCAGGACGGCGATGAGGTACAGATGGGTCCGGCGAAGCTGACATTCACCAAGCTGCAGTGAACGGGCACCGCACCGGACGCGACTATCGGAAGGTGAACGATGGATAGCTCTGAACTCACCGATGGGCCGGTCATCGCCACACACCAGGGCATGGTCCGGCAGGACAATCAGGACAGCAGCATGACCATGGGGCCTGTGGCGGGGGCGTGGGAGGCCCTGCTGATCATCGCCGACGGCATGGGCGGCCACGCCGCGGGCAAGAAGGCCAGCGCCGCGGCGGTGGACGCTCTGGCCAAGAGGCTGGTAGGGGACCGCAGGCAGTGGGATGGCGATCCCGCGAGCGTGACCGCCTCCATCGAGCGCGGCTTTGCCGAGGCCAACTCGCAGGTGCAGAAGGTGGCGCACACCGCGGAGGAGGGCGCGACGCCGGGCACCACGCTGACCTGCGCCATACTCCGTGGCGGCCGCTGCTACATCGGGCATGTGGGGGACTGCCGGGCGCTTCTGATCTCCTCGACCGAAGTCGACCAGGCCACCGAGGATCAGACCTGGGTGGCCGAGCAGGTGCGCCGAGGCGTGATGACCCCGGAGGAGGCGTTACGCTCGCCGTACCGCAGCCAATTGTTGCAGGCTCTGGGCACGCGGCCGGAGATCACCCCGGCAGTCTACGTCAGGGACCTGGCACCGCGGGACGTGGTGCTTCTGTGCACCGACGGCCTGTCCGGGTATATGGGCGCGGCCGAGATCGCCGGAGTGGTGCGGGGGAGCCCCGATCTTGGTACGGCGGTGCAGTACCTGGTGCGCGTGGCCCTGGAACGGGGGGGAGAGGACAACGTCACCATCGTCTCTGCTCGGGCGCGAGAGGGGAGGCGCAGGGGGGCGCTTGTGGCCGCCGCCGGCGGTCGCGAGACGCTGTCACTTCCCGTTGCGGCCACGCCGGCGCGTCGCGGTCACGCCGGGTACTCGCGCTGGGTTGGCTACCTACTGATCGCGGCGGCGGTACTGGTGGGGGGGCTGGCCGTACTGGTGTGGAGGGGGCCCGCGGACGCCCCCG
>CAZXDD010000439.1:0-6807 GCA_964639415.1 uncultured Armatimonadia bacterium | reverse complement strand
CGGAAGCCCACCCATCGGCCGCGAGAAACCTGTGATGTGTATCACGGTCACGCTGATCCGCTGCGGCCTGGGCCAATCGGGCTCGAACCCCGCGCCCTCCTCCCCCGCTCTCCCCCGGCCCCCCGCAATCATCAGGGCCGCCACGTCCACGGGTAGCTCGCGGAACGCGATCCCCGCCGCTCCCCGGCCGCCGCGAATCACCGCCGACTGCCCGGCGCACGGCGGCGGCGGGACGGCATCCGCAAGCGCCTCGGTGAGCCGCTCGCCCCGAAGGCCCCCCGGTCGCGGACGTGCGTCCGAGAAGCGCATGGCCGGGTCCACAGGCCGGTGTGAGTGCGCCACCGAGCGCAGGTGGGGACCCGGGCCGTCGGTCGCGGCGGAGATGCTCGCGGCCCGGAGCATAACCTCCGCCTGTCCAGACCATAGCCCCGCTCCAACCGTACCATAACGTCACCGCCCTATCCTGCAGGGTGCGTGCGGACGCTCGGCACGACACCACCATCGGAGGGGGCAACGACGGCAATGTCCAAGAGAAGAGCCCGACACCGCGTCACCGGTACGGCCGGCTTCACGCTCATCGAGTTGCTGGTTGTGATCGCGATCATCGCGATCCTGGCGGCCATCCTGTTTCCCGTGTTCGCTCGGGCGCGGGAGAAAGCACGCACCACGAGCTGCCTCTCGAACATCAAGCAGATGGGCCTGTGCTGGATGATGTACACCCAGGACTATGACGAGACGTGCCCACCGTGCGACATGTGGGGCCCCAACAAGGAGCGCACACACTGGCAGTGGCTCCTGAACCACTACGCCAAGAGCAACAGCATCTTCACCTGTCCCTCGAACACCACCGCCAAGCCCTATGACGGACGGCAGAACCTCAAGACGGGCGGCCAGGTCAACTACGTGCAGAACGTGTACCTGGGCTACACCAACCCGTGGGACACCTCGGGCAGCTACTACAACTTCGTCCTCCCGATGGCCGCCATCCGACAGCCATCCGAGTGCCCGCTCCACTGGGACTCCGGGGTGACCGGCACCGCGGCGGGCTACTGGTCGTACAACTACCTCTCGGAGGTACACAACGGGGGGTTCAACTTCTCCTACTGCGACGGCCACGCGAAGGTCATGCGCAAGATGGCGCTCTACAATGAGGTTGACCCACGTCCGTAGCCTTCCTCGTCTGAGTGTGTGGTGGCGGTGGCCCGTGTGGGTGTCGCCGTCCCCGCCACGCTCCGTGGCAGTCGAAAGGGCATCAACAAGGAGATCACACCTATGAAAAGCCTCACGTGGGTGACAACAGCGCTTCTCTCGGCCGCCGCCGGTTGGTCGGCGACGATCGAGGTTCCGGGCCAACACGCAACCCTCCATGCGGCCGTCGCCGCCGCCCGCGCCGGCGACACGGTGGCGCTCGCGGCCGGGGCGTACGAAGCCGACATCGTGCTGGACAAGCCGCTAACCATCACCGGGGCCGGAGCGGAGGCCACCGAACTGCGTGGCGCCAAGGTCGCCCTCACCGTGGCGGCGCGCGTAGCCCTGCAGGACCTTTGCGTCACCGCGCCGGAGACCTGCATCTACCAGAAGGCCGGCAGCCACCTGACGCTAACGGGCTGCACGATCCGCGGGGCGGCCGAGGACGGCATCGGCTACGAGCCATCGGCGGCCACCACTACCAACATGCGGGACTGTCTCGTCACCGCCAACGGCGATGGCGTCGATCTGGAGTCCACCCAGGGACTGATGGTCAACTGCCGGTTTGTCGGCAACCGCGACGACGGCCTGGACTACGATGGTGACGCCGCCGTGACGTGCATCGGTTGCCACTTCTCCGACAACAAAGACGACGGGGTGGAGATCCGGATCGCGACCCGGACCCAGGCGGTATTCCCCAACTGCGTCTTCAGCGGCAATGGCGAGGACGGGCTGGAGGTCATCAACACATCGCGGGAAGATGCACACAACGTGCTCATCCTGGGCGGCAACCGCTTCGAGGGCAACCGGAGATTCGGGGTCGGCTTCGTGCACGCCGAGGAGGAGGAAGCCAGAGACGACGACCGCAGCCGCTGCACGACACTCTGGGGCCCCAACAGCTTCGCAGACAACGGCGCCGGTGCGGTCAGCTCCAACCACCTGCTGGAGATGGAGCGGGCCCAGGCCGGCGCCGAACAGGTGAGCATCAGTGTCATCCGCGGCGACGTCACCGGCGAGGTCAACCTGCCGCTGAAGGCGGCTCTGCCCGTGGGCACCATCTCCATGCAGCCGTCACTCGACGGCACCCGCGCCAAGGACCTCGAGGGTGTGGCGGTCGATGACTCGTTCATCTACCTGGCCGACGACGACTTCCCGGGGGTGCACGTCGTGGACCGCCAAACCTCGCGGGTTGTGCGCACCATCGCGGCCAACCCGCTGCCGGGCAGCGAGATGGAGGCCAAGGGGCCCGAGGGGCTCAGCCTCGGCGAGCACGAAGGCCTCCCGGCGCTCCTGCTCGCCGACGACGACGGCGACATGCTATTCACCCTCGATCGCCGCCCCGAGAGCCTCGGCGCCGTCCTCGCAAGTCAGAACACCGCGCAGGTCGCCCACTATCCCGAGGGCGTCGAGTGGTTCAACGGCACGCTCTACTTCGCCCATGGTAGCAGGTACCTCACCGCTCTGGACGAGGAGCGCAGGCCCCTGCCGGGCTTCCCCGTAAGCTACGTGCCCGAGGGCTTCGGCGGCCACCTCGCGGGCGTGGGCAATGACGGAGAGCGCCTACTGGTAACCCTGGCCGCCTACACAGGCAAGAGAGTGCACACCCAGTTCTCGCTGATCCTGGCCATCGACCCGGACACCGGAGACCCCGTGGAGGCGTGGCACATCCCCTACACCAACGACCCGCGCGGCATCGCCTGCGCCGACGGGATCGCCTACGTCGCCGACGGCATGTCGCCATTCGATGACCCGGACACCGGCGTGAAGACGAGCCCGGGCATCCGCGTGGTGCTCTTCTGTCTCGGCGACCCGATCGACGTGCGGCCGGAGGCCCTGCCGGGAAGGTGAGGGGCGACACGCGACACGGCCGACGGCAGCGTCCTGCCACCGAGACACGAAGGGCATGGAGCCCCCACGGAGTACGGCGGGAAGGAGCGGGGAACGGCTCGGTCTGTGACGGGTCGCGCCCGCTCTCCCGCCGTTCGCGGGTATCGGCGTGCCGCGCGACCACGCGCAATCTGGTGTCGCGATCCCATTCGGACCGCGGTCACCGGCAATCGGTGACCGCGCCATGCCTCCAACCGGGCGCTTCCGCGGGCTCGGTCCCCGGCCACCCACCATTGGCGCCAATCCCCTCGGCGGCATCGCGCGAAGCTCCGCCCCGGACCGACCAGGCGCCCCCTGAGGGCTCGTGGCGGCGGACGACGGCGGTCGCAGCGACCTGCGGGAGCGCCGACGGCCTAACGGGGACCCGGCGGCGCCTGCCCTCATCACGGGCAGGCGCCGCTGTCTCCTATTGCGACTACTCGTACACCACCACCGTCTTGAGCATCAGCTCCAGTGACTGGGGATCCTGCGGATCCCGCTCCAGCCGCAGCGCCGCCTCTCCCGTCGGCAGTGGCCCCACAGTCCCGGTAACCGCGACTTCCTCGGAGGGCTTCCCGGAACGCCGGATGGTTGCCCGGTCGCCGCCGCGGTAGACCAGCACGTCATCCGTGCCCAGCCGCGCGTCCAAGGACAACTTTTCCCCGTCCACCGCGAGCCGCGGCAGCGCAGTGGTCACCTCCGCCACACGCCGCAGCGCCTTGATGCCATCCACCAACACGGTGCAGGTCTTCCCCGCAGGGATGCCGTTGTAGTACAGACTCAGGTAGCTGATGTCGTGGTACTCGATGGGATGTGGGGTAGGCTTCTCCGGGCGCTGCAGCACGATGTAACGCCAGCCGCTGAAGTTCACCGGGATGTAGTAGTCCTGGGCCATGCCCCGGGCGTCGCGAAGCTGCACCTTGAACCTGGCGCCGCTCTCATCGCCGTGCAGCCACAGCCCCAGGGCCGTGTGCTCTCTCAGGTCGAGGGGCGCGTCGAACTTGCGCCCGACCGCGGACCAGCCCCCATCATCGGTGCGGCTGCTGGTGGCCGTATAGCTCCCGCAACGCGTTCCGACCCGGGCCCCCTCCTCGATGGCCTCGAAGCTCTGCGTCACACCCTCGCTGGTATTGCCCGCCTCGTTGTCCTTGATCTGCTGCCGGGTCAATTCTCCGCCCGTGGCTCCGTATGGGGTGAGGTCCTCGAAGTCCTCCAGCATCCAGACGTCCGCGTCATGGTACTCCGGGCCGGGCGCGATCTGGCGGCAGGCGCGGAACTCCAGCCCCAGCGAGGCCGTGCCCAGAGCGGGATCGACCTGTAGCGGCACCTCGGCCGGCCCCTCGGGGTCGATGGCCAGCTCGTGGCTCCAGACCGCCCGGCGCAGACGCGACTCGTCCTCGTCCTGGTCGAGGAGGAACTCCACTCCCGGCTTGCGCAGTTCGGCACGCAGCTCGTCCGGAACGCCACCGGAGAGCCGAATGTCCTCGTACCTGCGGATGATGCGGATGATGTCCTCGATCCGCGGGTGATTCCGGATCGTCTGCGGGTTGATCTGGATGCTCACGGAACAGTCGTAGCCCAGGGCCTTCTGGCAGACGTACTCAACCTGATCGGGGGTGATGTCCGGGCGGTAGATGCCGTACCAGCCCAGGTCCAGGGGCAGGAGGTTGTTCTCCATCCAGATGAAGGAGGGCAGGCGCTCGTCGAGGTATGCCTTCCAGTCGGCGAAGCCGTCGGCCGAGGCCTGCCGGGCCAGAATGTGGTAGGAGTAATGGGAGCAGCTACTGGCCTGGAACAGGATATCGTCGCGCCCCAGGGCCTCGTAGAAGACCTGATGGAGCTTGGCGTTGTAGTGCCAGTGCGGTCCCTGGAGGGCCTCGGAGCCGTCGAAGTAGAGCATCCCGGCGCCGACCTCGTTGGCGATCCCGGCCAGCCGGGCCGCCACCTCCGCGGTCATATCGGTGTCCATGTCGTGCAGGAAGTAGTTGTACGAGCGCTTCACATGCGCGATCTGCTCGCCCTGCCTGTGGGCCGAGGCCGTCGTCCCCAGATAGCCGCGCTCGCAGCGCACGAAGCCCACCGGGTCCTCCAGCGACGTGGCCCCATACCGGATCAGCTCATCGCCGATGCGCAGGATCGAGGAGTTGCCCATGTACCCTCCCTCGATCTCGGGGAAGTCCGCGGGCGGAGCAATGCTGGGAATCGTGTCGGCGGTCTCGTCAATGTCCGCAGCCAGGGTGGTGAAGAAGTCGTGCACCAGGCGCCGGTCCGGCACCGGGGTGACGTACGCATCGGTGGAGTGGATGGAGGGGCCCAGGAAGTGCAGCCCCGGCCGGAACCCCGCCTCGCGGAACCTGTTCATCGTCCACTTCAGATCCGAGATCCCGTTGGGGAAGTAGTGCTCGCTGATGGGGAAATGGCCCTCGGAATGGGTCCAGGTGCCGCTACCGATCATGATCGTCGAGAAGCCGCACTTGCGGGCAAAGTCGATCACGAGGTCCGTGTCGTCCACACCCATGCCGTTGATGAACAGGTACGAGCGCTCCACATCCGGTGACGTCTTGCTCCACCGGCCGTCGAACCGGGGGCTGGGAAGCCCGGCCACCGCCTCGACCTCCTCGATGGCCTGCGCCAGCCGTCCCGCCGGGCACACGCTCACCGCCACCCCGGCGCCCTCGGTACCGTACTGGGCCAGGCACTCGGCCCGCAGGGAGGAGACCGGGAGCTCGAAGTAGTACGTGTTCGGGTCCTCGAAGTCCGCCAGGACCCAGTCGTCCTCCCGGGTGCTGGGCTCACCCGTCAGCTCCCTGAGCGCCCGGATGTCGTCCACCAGGCACTCCACCTCGCCGCCCGGCGGCAGGCCGTTGTAGTACAGATTGCAGACGGTGATGTGGCCGTAGTCGATGGCCTCGCCCTCGGGCAGGGGCAGCTCGCAGTACTTCCAGCCGGTGAAGTCGATGGTGATGTAGTAATCCCGCCAGTGCCCGGCCTCGGAGGACCCGTCATTGAGCTGGATCTTCAGCAGCTCCCCCTTGCCATCTCCATGCACCCAGGCGCCGATGCCCTGATGCCCCCGGATGTCCAGGGGGCGGTCGAAGGTCTTGTACCAGCAGGCGTGGCCGACCTTGTCCGAAGCATTGCGCGCCACGAGACGGGCCGCCCCCTTCCCCACCTTGGCTTCCTCCGAGAACGAGGCGTAGGCCGTCACGCCCTCCGAGACGCTCACCCGCCCCCGGGCGTCGGAGGACACGCGCACCGCCGGGCTGAGCCCCATCAGGGCCACATCCGCCTGCGGACCCCGCCAGGCGTTGAGCAGCCCCGCCACCGTCCCCTCCTTGGGCAGATGCAGCTCACCCAGCCGGAGACCGATCCACGGGCCCGCCGTCTCCAAGTCCGCGAGCTTGAGCACCACGCAGCCTTCGCCGGTGGTTACCGAGAACACGCAGCTTCCGGCGCCCTCGGAGAACCGCACGTGGAGACGATCGCCCTCCAGAGTGATGCTCTCGGGTGCGAACAGGCCCGCCTCGGTCTGGAGCCGGAACATCGGCTGGGCGAAGGGCACGTTGAGGTCGACGCCCGCCGCATCCAGCAGAGCGCTGGTGCGTCCCTCGTTGTCGATGGTCCAGGTCAGGCCGGGGGTGGTGAAAGTGGCGCCCTGGGTCCAGGCGACGCCGGTGAGGCCGAAGCCCATCAGAACGAGGAAGAGCCGAGATGTGTGCATGGAGACCTCCGGAGACGAGACGATGGGAGCGA
>CAZXDD010000438.1:0-6827 GCA_964639415.1 uncultured Armatimonadia bacterium | reverse complement strand
CCCTGCTGGTGCTCCCCGTCCCCGATGTCCACTGCCACGTCGAGCGCCAGTTCCGCACCCGGTCGGAGCTGGCCGTCGAGAGCCACGGCCGACAGAGGCACCGCTGCTTCCAGGTCGTAGCCGTCGGCGACCCGCCTGACAGCCACCCGCGCCCCCTCGATGACCCGCGGGGGCGCCCCGGCGGAGTGGTCATGGGCCGCAGCGCCGACGCCCTGATTGCCTGGCGTCAGGATGAACCGGTGGTCCACGCCCACCCGCATCGCCCGGTACAGCCGCCCTTCGGGTTGTGCCGACAGGTACACGTCCACGCCATCCCCATCCCAGGCGTCCGGTGAGTCGTGTACGTTCACCGCCCTCACACCCGGGCCGCGTACCGATGCGCTGACGTACAGTGCATCCCGGTTCACGGCCACCCGGGCCCTGGCGCGCCAGCGCCGCTTTGCGTCCTCCAGCGCGATCTCAGGCCCTGCCCAGTCCTCCAGCCGGCCGTCCACAACCGGTGGCGCAGCCAGCCACGGAATGCTCCAGTCCAGCCGGCTGAGCTTGCCCACGTCGAACACGCCCACGGGCTGGCCGACGACGACCGGTTGCCCTATCGCTGCGGCCAGTCCCTCGGGGCTAATAGGGCATTCCAGGTACACGGGCGACGGGCCGATGGCCAACTGGCAGCCCGCGTGGCTCAGGGCGGTGGTCTCGCCGAACAGGCCAACCAGGCGGGCGCCGGACATCGGCAGGCTCAGGCTCACGACTGTCTCTGCGTCCGGCCGCCACAGCGCCAGCACCGTGCGCTTCTCGTTGCCGAACACGAACGCGCCGACGTTGTGTCCCAGGCTCAGGCGTCCGGCGTACGGGAGGTCATGCACCGTCTGGGCCAGGACCGAGTATGCTGCCATGGACGGCTTCGGCGAACCGTCGTCGCGCATCATGCCGAAGGTCCCGTCCATCGGTCCCCAGTCCGGCACGTTGGTCATGCGGAAGGGGTTCACCCGGCTGACCCCGCCGGCGAGCTGCAGGATGCTCGAACGCACGATGAAACGAGCCTGGTTCAGCTCCGTGGTGGACCAGGGATGGCCGGGGTGCGTCGGCCAGCCGTACTCGGTGGACCAGATCTCCCTGTCAGCCACGCTTTCCTGCCTCATCAGCTCGCGCACTGAGGCCAGGTACTCCAGCAGCAGGTCCTCCTCCGGTCCCTCTGGCGCCCGGGGCTCATTGTACAGGTGCATGGAGTAGGGGTGCAGGCTCAGCACGTCATGCACGGGGCCGCCCCCGGCGCGCACGAAGTCCCGGTATGTGCTGTCCCCTCCCCACAGCACGTTGATGAAGTTGACCGCGATGCGGGTACCGGGATCAGCGCGCCTGGCGCCCTCGCGCGCCGCGCGCGTCATCGCGACGAAGTCGACCATCTGCCAGTCGCGTCCAAGCTGGCCCAACTCGCTCTCGGGCTCATTCCAGATCTCGACCGTTCTCAGGTGATCGGCCGGCAAGCCCTCCCGGACCTTGGTCTCCCAGGCGTCGGCGTACCCGGCCAGGTCCGTGGGGAGCGCGTTGTGCGCGCCGGTCACGATGTTGTAGTGAAGTGGCCGCGACCACGTCAGGCCGAGGCGCGGGAGGAGTTCGGGGGGAGAAGCCTGGGCGCCGAAGGGATTGCTGCCCGGGAGGACCCCATCCGATTCGGGCACCACGACCGCCGATGAGCGGCTACCGGCGTCCAGCCCGGGAGCGGCATCAGCCAGCAGCAGCTCGTAGAAGCCCGGGGCGGGAGGGCTGAAGCGCAGCTCCTGGCCCACAGGGGCCAAGCCCTGCCGGATGACCTGGCCGTCTGCATCCACGACGCGGTACGGAGCCTCCGGTGGTGGGTCCTGATCGGTCGCCGTAGAGTCATCGGGAACGCTGAGCGGAGCCGGATCAGCTCCGGGGGTCAGCGCCACACCGGCCACGAAGTAGTCTCCACCGCCCACCCCCTCGAAACGCGCGCTCAGGGCTGCGACGCCCTCAGGCACGGTCACAGTAGCGGACCGGGGTTGCCAGGGGAAGCTGCCGCGGTCGGCCGCTCGCCCAAGCTGCCAGTCGGCTACCTCGCCCTGCGCACTGTACGCGACGATCCCGAGCGCCCCGTAGCCGTCGGTACCGCCCACGGCCCGCCCGGACACGACGGCCGAGAAAGTCCAGACCTGCCCCGCCGCGACAGGCACCTTGCCGCCAACCACCAGGGCCCAGGTGTCGCCGTTGCCCATGTGCACCGCGATGTGCGGCACCGGCGAGGGCTTGGCGGTGGCCCACGCCCCCACCCGGCTTTTGGCCCAGAGCGACCAGCCGGGCACGGCGGGGATGGTAGAGCTCGCCGAGACAGCCCAGGCGATGGCCTGCCCCGGGGCGTAGATACCGTAGGGCTGCGAGGGCTCCGCGACCAGGCTCAGCGGCGCCCCCTCGGCGGGTGGCGTCAGGCCCGGAAGCTCCACAGGCAACTGCGGGTCGGCCGCAACTGCGCGACAAGCTGCGACCAGACCGCAAAGCACCAGCATCCCGCCCCGACCTAATACGTGATACCAGTTCATGGGCCGGCCCTCCTCGCATTCCGGGTGCCCACTCGACCGTCTCGCCACAAACTGTGTCCAGCACCCCCCGCACATTGGAGAGCGCTCGATCAGTCCTTGCGCCGCAGGTGTTGCGGTTGGCCGTCGCCGTTGCCGTTGCCGTGGTCGCCGTTGCTGTGGCTGCTGGCCGTTGGGGGCGCGCGCCCACCGGCGGCGCCGGCCTGGCCCTTCAGGTCACGGCGGGCAGCTGGCCACGTTGGGGAAGAACCGCACCGCGTGGGTCCGGCGCCTGGTCTCCTGGTGGAGCCGCTCCAGCATGCCGGTCGACCTCAGGTGGTTGTGGTGCTGCCGCGGCAGGCGGTGGGAGCGGAGGGTCTCTTCATGTTGTCTTCACCCGGTCACCCGGCTTGCCGTACCCGCTCTGCCATTCGCGCTGCCACGCCGGCACCGGGAGCGCCTCGCGGATCGCCGAACACGCTGTCTGGATCGACGACGCGACGCCACAGGACGCTTTGGCCACGCTGGCCGTGGTAGCCCCTCAGCAGACCGGTTCCGGCGTCGAGGATCAGGCCCGGCGTATGCAGAGCAGCATCGCCGATGTCTGCACTCGAGCGCGTCCAGGTCGCGCCGTAGACCGGGGTGGGAGTAACCGGGCCCCGGACCCCCATGCTCGCCATTGCATTGGGTACGGTGCCCCCGACGTTCATTCCACGGCGCTCGGCGCAGATTGCGCGGATACCAATACCGCCGTGTCCGGGGCCTCGCCGGAGTAGAAAGCCAGATAGTGTGTGCCGCCGATCCTCGTGGCGTTCACATTGCCCGAATCGACGCCGACCCGGCTGCCGGTGGCGACCGCCTCGGGAGGGGGCCAGTTGAGGGGACTATCAAACACGCTGTCTGGATGGACGACGCGACGCCACAGGACACCGTGGCCACGCTGGTAGTAATAGTTGCTGAGCAGTCCCGTTTCGGCGTCCAGGATCAGGCTCGGTGTGGAGATGCAGACATCGCCGATGTTGGTCTTGCCGCGCGTCCAGGTCGCCCCGTAGTCGGTGGATACCAACTGGAATTGGGCCTGCGTCGTAGTGGCGCCTCCGCCCTCTATCCGCGCGATGGCGAGAATCCTGCCGTCGCCCAGATAGACGGCGGAGGGCTCGGTGGGCCACTCGGATTTGGGCAGCTCAGACTCGATAGTGGTCTGCGTCCAGGTGGCGCCGTCATCGCCGCTGACCAGCGTGCCCCACGAATGAGTGGGACTGTCATCGTACCCCCCCGCGAACCACAGGGCCATGAGCCCGATTCCGGGGACCGAGAAGACGTCGGTGATCTGCATCGGCGTCGGGGCGAGCTGCGGCGTCGCCACGAGCGTGAAGGTCTCCCCATCGGTGGTGCGGTAAAGATCGTGGTTGAACTCCTTCCCGATGCGCCGCACCCAAAGCAGCATCGCCCCCGTGGAATCCAGCCCCTTGCCGATGGTGACCTCCCCGTGGCCCGGCGTGTTGGCGACCACAGTCTCCGTCGTCCAGGTCTTCCCGTTGTCCGTGGACGTGCGCGCGTACACCGCCCGGGCGTCCTCGTCGATCGTGTGCCCCGAGCCCCGGCTGTACGCGCAGACCAGCTTGTCCCCGAGGGCCTGGATCATGGGCCACGAGTTGTAGCCGCTCACGTCCTGCACGACGTGAGGCCTCTCCAGAGGCGCAAGAGGCGTGACCTTCACCATTGCCAGGCCGGTGGGCCTGGTGAACGTGTCGGCGGGATCGGTGGGCTCCCGCTGGATGCGCACCCACAGGGGAGCCTGCGGCTCCACCTCGTAGTAGGGGTGCAGGAGGATGGTCCGAGTGTACAGCGGTCCGGCGGGAAGCGCGGTTCGCACGGGGGTACCCAGAACGTACGGGGCCGTGAAGGGAGCACCCTGTACCATCTGCGACAGGTGGCACCTGTAGACGTCCTCATACTCGGGGCTCGTGGCTGGATCCGTGGTGGTCACGACGATCTCGACTCTTACGGCGCCGCACTGGGCGGGAAGGCCGCTCACCAGTCCGGCCACGGACTGCCCGGCCGTGCCGCCCGAGAGCGACCACACCGGGATGTGCGTGGAGCCGCCGGACATGACCACCAGGGAAGGCTGGCCCGTGGCAATGGACATGTCACTTGCGCTCAGGTAGATCGGGGCCCCCGCCGACCTGTCGGAAACTCGCGTCTGAACCATTCGCTCACCATCCTGGACAACCGACTGTTGCTCTCGGGCCGGCGCACCCACGGCTTCGCCCGCCGGGAGGCCGGCCAAGGTTGCGCAAAGCAGCGCGGTGTAGACACGGATCATCTCGGCGGGAGTGAAGCGGCGCCGCTTGCCGGTATTGGGTGCGTGTAGCATTGGTTCTCCCTGTTGCGTGCTACGGTCGAACGTGTCCTTCACCTGCGGCGGCACGGCAGAGCCGCCACGTCCCGGCGGATGCCCGGGTGACGGTCGGTGTCGGAGGACTGCAGGTGGATGTGGGCGGCGCTGATGGGCAATGCTGCCGGCCTGTTCGGACAGAGCTTCGCCGCTCGCCCCGGCAACCCCTCCCCTCGGACACTCGGCATTCCGGGGGCACCATGCGCGACCACCGGCGCTACGCCCGTGCCATCCTCCGCCTCGCGCGTCGTTGTCCTCCCGCTGCGGGCATGCTGCGGCCGCAGAAGCGACGACAGAATCCCAGGTGTGCCGCTGGTTAGGTATGGTGTGCCCGGAGCAGAACGGTGAGCCAATGGCACCCTCAATGGCCGCACCTCTACCGGGAGGGGCGGCGCGTCACGTTCCCGGTGAACGCTTGGGCGACGGGAGGCTACGGAGACACGGCGTGCGCGGCGCCCCACGGGGAGCGGCAATGCAGACCACGGACCACGTAGGAAGCCAGAGACCGGCCAAGCAACCGGAGACGGCAGGCGCCGAACCAAGCATCACAACACACAGGGAGGTCGCCCGGGCCCAAGAGCGAAGTCAACACCGTCGTCAGGCGCGGGCCGCACCATCGACGCCGGCCGTAGCGCAGGAGTACGCCGACCTCGTCGGCCGGGGAGCTTCTCGTATACAGGAGACTTAAGCATGTCAGCAATCAAGCTGGGAGCCTGGGGGCTGGGGCGCATTGGGTCTATCCATATTCAGAACTTTGCCCCTCTGAAGGACTTGTACGAGGTCGCCGCTGTTTGCGATGTCGAGCAGCCCAAGGTCGACCAGCGCGCCGCGGAGTTTGGTTGTGCCGGGTATGTCAATCCCGACGACCTGCTGGCCGACCCGAACGTTGAGCTGGTCATCATCGCCACGCGCTCGCTGACCCACGTGGCCAACGCACTGCAGGCCCTCGCCGCCGGGAAGATCGTCTTGCTCGAGAAGCCCATCGCCATGTGCTATCGCGAGATCGAGCAGTTGCGCCACGCCGACCGCAACTACCCCGGCAAGCTGTTCTTCCTGCACAATCACCGCTTCGAGCCGGCCATGGAGCACATCTACGGGATTACCAGGAGCGGTATTCTCGGTGAGATCTTCCAGGTCAAGCTGTGCCGCTACCATGGCTTCGCCCGCCGGGCCGATTGGCAGGCCTATCTGCAGTACGGTGGCGGCCAGTTGAACAACTGGGGCTCCCACATCATCGACCATGCCATGCAGTTCATCGGCGGCCCTGTGAAGGACATCTGGGGTAACCTCAAGCGCGTCAACGCCATCGCCGATGCAGAGACCCACGTGAAGGTCGTTCTGACCGGCCAAAACGGGATAGTGGTCGATCTGGAAATCAGCCACAACGTGGCCATTCCCGGACCCTTCTGCACCGTCTACGGGAGCCGGGGGAGCCTGCTGTGCCCGGACGAGAAGCAGATCCGCCTGCGCTATCTGGATCCCGGCTTTGAGTTCCCCGAGGCGGCCGCCCACACGGACTCCCCGCCCATCGGCGGCGGGTACTTCAGCGACACGGATCTCCCGTGGCGTGAGGAGACGCAGACGGTTCAGTCCGACGCGCCCGTGTGGGTCCAGGTCGAGATTGAGACCGCCGGGCATCTGTACCGAGCCGTGCGCGAGGGCGTGCCGTTCCCCGTCGCCAATGCCGACGCCCTGGAGGTCAGCCGGATCATCCAGGTGGTCAAGGACCAGAATCCCGAGTTCAAGTGGGAGTTCTAGGGGGGTGCGGGGGGGAGGTCGTGGCGCTGCGACCCCACGCGCGGCCCTCTCGGGCCGCGCGTGCGAGGGGGGCGGGGGGGGCGGGGGGGCCCGGTGCAACGGGGGGTCGCCCGGGGGTGCCCGAGTGGGGCCCCGGCGGG